>CAYSDO010000149.1:0-9168 GCA_964429665.1 uncultured Bifidobacterium sp. | reverse complement strand
CTGCCTTCCGTGCATCAGGGCACGATGTTCCGCAGCGTCGGCGATCCGGTGCTCTATCTTTCAAATCCGAAAGGGGTGGATGCGCAGATTCAACGCGACACGATCGACTCGATCAAGCATCTGAATCAGCAACACCTCGACATTGTTGGTGACCCGGAGATTGCCACGCGAATCAATCAGTTTGAACTCGCGTCCCGGATGCAAACGGCGGCGCCGGAACTGATGGATATTTCAAAGGAGCCGAAGAACGTTCTTGAAATGTACGGCGCGGAGGCGGGTAAGGGATCATTCGCCAACGCCTGCCTCCTTGCGCGGCGCATGGCGGAAAAGGGGGTGCGGTTCATCGAGATTTTCCACGAAGCCTGGGATCAGCACGGCGCGCTCAAGAAGGACCTCGCCAAGAATTGCAAGGACACAGATCAGGCGGCAGCCGCGCTCCTCATTGATTTGAAACAACGCGGCATGCTTGATGACACGCTTGTGGTGTGGGGAGGCGAATTCGGTCGCACGCCGATGGTCCAAGGCGGCAATGACGGACGTGATCATCATCCAAATTGTTTCTCGATGTGGCTCGCGGGCGGCGGCGTGAAGCGCGGTGTGACCCTGGGTGAATCAGACGATTTTGGTTTCAATGCAACGCAGGACAAAGTCCACGTCCACGACCTTCATGCGACCATGATGCATTTGCTGGGTTTTGATCATACAAAGCTCACCTACCGTTTCCAGGGACGAGATTTCCGTCTTACAGATGTTCATGGCGAACTGGTGAAGAAGTTGTTGACCTGAAGGCTGGAAGCTTCGGGTAGTGACCGTCCGTCTGCTCAACCGACTCACAATGACCTAGTCACTTCAATCTTCTCCGCGATTTCGTGCGGAATCTGCGCGGCGGTCATCTTGCCCTGTGGATCGCATGTCACGCAGACAACGGTGAGTTTGCCGCGCGCGACTTCCACGATGGGATTCGCGTTGAGCTTCCGGAATCGGAATTCGTAGCTCAATGACTTCGATTTCTTTTCCGTCACGAGCATGTGTACTTCCACCTCATCCTCGAAGCGCAGTGGCTGTCTGAAGTCGCACGAGGCGTGGACACGCGGCCAGCCTACGGGCGGATTGGTTTGATTGGATACAATGGAATAGCCAATGGACCTGAAGAATGCGTGCTCCGCGGTTTCCATGTAGCGGAAAAAGTTCGAGTAGTGAACGATGCCCACCATGTCGGTCTCACTAAACTCGACGCGGCGGATGATTTTGAATTCAGATGCCATGGGATGTTTTCTTTGAACGGGAGACAGTCATTACCGGCGAAAAAATGTTTCCATCAGCGAGCCACGCTCGGTGCGAATGACGGTGCCTGTGTGGACGTTATGGCGATCAAACCAGCCTTGCGGCACTTCAAGCACGAACTGGATGTTGTTCGATTTTGATTGAACTCCGACTTCATCGCCGGGATTCAGTTTGATGATTTCGAGGATGGTTCCGTTAGGCGCGATGTAGGCCGCTGAAAGTGGGACAGTGCAGTTGCGCATGTAAAAGTTCTTTGGGCCCGGGCCCGAAAACACAAAAATCATCGCTTCATTCTCTGCCATGCTGGTGCGGAACATCATGCCGGTGGCAATCTGCACAGGCTCCCGGGCGATTTCAGTGATCAACTCTTCTGCGCCAAGCCAGACTTTTATGGTCGGCAGTCTCGATTGCGCATGAAGCAGGTGACCGCGAACGGGGTCAACTTGATTTGCCACCGTTTGCGGATTCGTGCCCGCGCCACCGCCAGCGGAACTGGACGGTTTGCACGCGCTACAAAAAGCAATGACGCAAGCAATGGCGGCCAGACGGACGTAACCTGTCACGCACTTCATATATTCAGCCTGCATGAGACGTGTCCGAGGTAAAGCACGAAAACGTGCGGAGAAAGCTTCAACCGCGAAATGCACATGTCTGGCATAGATCGAACCCGTCGCTGGAGCGGGACTTCCGGTTTGCACGAAAGCGCCTGCCGCCTTAATCTCCACGCGCTTGAAGATTCGATTGATCATCCCTGTGCTGCTCTTGGCTACATTTACAGTTTTGGGCGCCGAGGAATATTACGCCGCCACAAATCTTTGGAAGGCGCTCGTTGGCGCTGGTTGCGTGTCTTCGCCCGCGTTGGGCCATGATGGGGCAGTTTACATCGGAACGTGGCAGGGATATTTGTTCGCATTCAATCCAGATGGCTCGAAGCGTTGGAGATTCAAGACCGGTTTTGAGATGGCTTCCTCGCCCGCTGTTGGAACGGATGACACCGTTTACATCGGCTGCCGCGACCGGAATTTCTATGCGGTGGACAAGAAGGGACGCAAGAAATGGACGTTCAAGACCGACGGCTGGGTGGATACCTCGGCGGCGATTGGTCAGGACGGGACGCTTTATTTTGGCTCCTGTGACAAGAAGTTTTACGCAGTCAATCCGGATGGATCTAAAAAGTGGGAATTTGTCACGCGCGGACCGGTGCTGTCTTCGGCAGCGATTGAGGCAGGGGGCGTGATTTACTTTGGATCGAATGACCGCAAGTTTTACGCGTTGAATCCGGATGGTGCGAAACGCTGGGAATACGCAGCCGGTGGTGCTGTGATTTCATCACCGGCGATTGGCGACGACGGGGCTCTCTACTTCACCTCGCTGGACGGAAAGTTGCACGCATTGAATCCCGATGGAACGCAGCGTTGGGAGTTGCAGACGGGCGGCATTACGCCGGCGTCGCCATCGCTTGCCGTGGATGGGACAATTTATCTCCTGGTAAACACAAATTGTTGTGCTGTGAGTCCCGAAGGAAAATTCAAATGGAAGCAGAACATCTGGATGCATCCTGAAGAAGAATGGAGTGTCACCGCGCCCGCCGTGGTTTCTACAGGCGTGGTGTTGTTCACTTCTGGTGATGGGATGGTGATGGCGCACCGGCCCGAAGGCAAATGGTATTGGAATTTCTGGCTTAATGGCCCAAGCAGATCATCGCCTTTGGTTGGAGTAAACGGTGTGGTCTATGCCGCTGGCATGGGCACAGAGTTGTACGCCATCAAACACGACACAGGCCTGGCAGAAAGTTCGTGGCCGATGTTTCGGGCCAATCCACAACACACAGGGCGGGTGGGTGGTTCGCGGTGACAGCGAGAGTCTTTGTTTCTTGGTCAAATTGTGACGAGTATCTGGTCAGTCTCAAAGCGTACCTTGGGCAGGCTTGCGTATTTGTCATCGTCCGCTCGATAACCGGCCGCGCACGCCACGACGGTGCCGTATCCACTTCCAACAAGACCCAGAATCTCGTCGTAAGCTTCGGGGGCCAAGCCTTCCATCGGACACGCATCCACACCCAGCACCGCGCAACTCGTCATAAAATTTCCCAAAGCGATGTATGCCTGTCGCGCAGCCCACTCGTGGGCGTTCTTCCCGCGTGGACCATTGACCACGTCCTGCAACATCATTCCGCGATAGGATTCCAGCTTGCCGGACGCAACTCCCCGCACGGAACTGATCCGCCGAATGAGCCTGTCCACGTCCGAATCCTTCATCTCCGTGCGCGCCGTGAAAACGACGTAGTGCGAACAATCCACGACTTGTTTTTGGCCCCAGGATTTCGGCAACAATGCGGCTCGCTTGGCAGCATCCTGGACCAAGAAGAAGCGATATGGCTGCAGGCCGTAGGAGGTTGGCGTAAGGACAAGGGATTGTACCAGTGCCGACCAGACTGTGGCAGGGATTTTCTTTGCGGGATTAAATACCTTCGTTGCATAGCGCCACTGTTGGGCGTCGAGCAGTCGTTGCGGTGGAATCGGACTCATGTATGTGTTGATTGTTGCGGCGCGAAAGCCGTGATTTGTTGCCAAAACTGCGCCCCAGATAATCTCATAAATCTGTCCCTGAGGCAATTTCACAGCAAGGGCAACAGCCGATCTACACCCGGAATTTACCCGAAATCCAATGTTGACAAACCTCCGAATCCGTCAAACTTTCAAGTAGTAACACTGGAAAACAGCAGTAGATCAACTCCATCAGGAACGATATGATCTCAAATGACCGCCCATCGCCTTACGGCCAGCCCCGCCATTACGGCGCACCCAAAACGCCGGTCAATGAGGACACCCTCAAGTCCGACAAGATCCAGATTGAACGCAAAACTTTCCTTCTGACCCTGAAGGAAAATCCCCGAGGACGTTTTCTTCGTATCACGGAGGACGTTGGCGGACGACGCGACACTATCATCATTCCTGCCACCGGCCTTGATGATTTCAAAAAACTCGTGGACGAAATGGCAAAAGCATCGAGCGAGATTCCTGAAAAGCATACCTGACAGCGTGTCTGAAACGTTGCTGATCAGATTTTTCCGGTTGATTTCGTCGTCGCTCTGGTTTCTGAATCTCGGTGTCCATCGAAGATGAGGGCAACGACTGGGTTCACATTCAAAATTCACCCGTCATTCCGTTCGCCCATTTTGGCGGCGGCGCACAAAATTCCACGGGCTGCTTTGTCAACGGATGTGTGAACTTCACTTTCCATGCGTGCAAACGCAGCGGCGGATCATTCAACCCGAGTGTCTGCGTATCCCCAAGTTTGTTTTCCTTCATGTAAGCTGGATCGCCACAGATCGGAAAACCAAGGTGCGCGCAATGAATACGAATCTGATTGGTACGACCTGTGAGCGGCTGCGCTTCTAGCAGAGCAGTGCCATCATTGTTGCGACGGATCACGCGAAATTCCGTTCTAGATTTCAAACCGGCATCGAAATCCACCGTGCGCGATCCAAGCTCTCCTGACTCGACACTGATCGGGGCGTCGCAACTGAACATATCGTCCGATGGCTGACCTTGCACGAGCGCCAGATAAATCTTTTGCACGAGCCCCTGCGCGAATTGCGGCTGCAGCTTTCCCGCGAAGTGGCGCGTTCGCGTGACGAGCACGACGCCGGTCGTGTTTGCATCAAGCCGGTGTGCCGGGTGCGGTTTTTGAGGATGATAAACCACATTGAGAATATGTTGCAGCGTGTTGCGGTAAAACCTTCCCCCCGTGTGCATCGGCAACGGCGCAGGCTTGTTCAACACGATCAACGCTTCGTCTTCATGGAGGATTTCAATTGATCCGTTCACGTCGGGTTCGATCACATCCGGGAATTTGTGAAGATAACGCTCGCCTGCGCGAACAATCCGGTCAGCCGACGCGATTTCATGCTTCGTCGTCATCACCAGCCCTCGTTGGCATTCCGTCTGCCAATATTCAGGTGGCAAGTGCTTCACGACGCAGCAGAGCACATCGAGCAGCACTCTGCCGTCGCAGGATTCCGGCACGTTCACGTATTTGAAATTATCGTAAGGAAGGCTGCCCGGCAGTGGTGTGACGGCGTGCCGGATTGCCTCGTGGCGAAATGCGATGGCCTGCGCCATCTGTTCTGCAGGTGTCTTGAAACAATAAGGGCACGATTGACCCGCGACGTAGCGTTCGTCACTTTGCTCCGCTTCCGTCAGTGGTGTCTGGCAACGAAAACATTGTGTTGAGTCCGTCTCCTGTAAACTTGGATCAAGCCCGACACGCTGATCGAACACGAAACATTCGCCGTCATAGTGTGCTCCGCCGCATTCCTCAAAGTATTTTAAGATGCCGCCATCGAGTTGAAAAATCTTCTTGAAGCCTTCTCGTTCCATGAAAGGCCCTGCCTTTTCACAGCGAATGCCGCCGGTGCAAAACATGACAATGGGCTGCTCCTTCAACTCAGGCGAAAGCTTTGCGACCGCTTGCGGAAAATCGCGAAAATGATGCACGCCGATGGGCAGCGCATTCTTGAATGTGCCAAGTTTCACCTCGTAATCATTGCGCGTGTCCAGCAGGGTGAGAGGGCGACCCTCATCAAGCCATTGCTTGAGTTCCCTTGCTGCCAGCTTGGGCGATGTGCGGAGCGCAGGGTTGATGCCTTCAACCCCAAATGCGATGATCTCCTTCTTCAAACGCACCAGCATGCGGCGAAATGGTTGATGATCCGTCTCACTGATTTTCGGCTGCAAATCTTCAAGTCCTGGCAGGCTGCGCAACTCCGCTAGAAGCAGGTCCACCTTGTCCCGCGCTCCTGCGACAAACAGGTTGATACCTTCAACGCTCAGGAGAATTGTCCCCTTTAGACCCCAGCCTTTGCATAAAGCGAGAAGTCTTGTGCGCAAAGCCCGGGTATCCGGCAGCGAAACGAATTTGTATGCGGCTATGTTAAGAATCTGTTTCATCCAGTTGCGAACAATGATACGGAAAACCATGTTGGACGCGAGATCGCTTGTTCGATAAGCGATAAATTCTACACGATTCGTGCCAGCATCCAATGTGAGGGTCAGAGCTCCGAATCGCGCTCGCCATCTCCGCCACGCCTGTTCACACTACCGGAAGCATGGATGACCCGGTGATTGATCTGCATAGCGACGCCTATTTCATGGGTGAGGCATTACGTCAGGCGTTGCGCGCGTACGAGGCTGAGGAGGTTCCCATTGGAGCCGTCATCCTAAGGGAAGGGCGTATTATTGCACGGGCTTTCAATCAGGTGGAGCTGCTCAAGGACGCCACCGCGCACGCCGAAATGCTCGCGATTACACAAGCTGAACAGGCTGTCGGTGACTGGCGTTTGAACGATTGCACGCTCTACGTTACCAAGGAGCCGTGTCCCATGTGCGCCGGCGCGATTGTGCATGTGCGGTTCGGTCGCGTGGTTTTTGGGGCGAACGATCCGAAAGGAGGCGCAGCAGGTGGCGCCATGAATCTTCTGCAATTTCCCTCATTGAATCATCGCTGTGAAATCACCGCAGGTGTCCGTGAAGAAGAATGTCGCAAACTTCTCCAGACATTTTTTGCAGAACAGCGCACAAAAGGCGAAGAAGCCCGCAAACGGTCTGAAGCGAACTAATTCACGCGCTCAACGACTTTGTACCGCAACATTCGTGTTTTCATCCAGCGGACAGCCAGCAGATCGCGGAATGATTTGAACAGCCGGTTCCACACGCCGTAATGTGCCTGACCTGCCGCGCGCGGATGATGGCTTATGGGCACCTCGATTACCGTGAAGCCTTCCATCTTGATGAGTGTAGGTAGAAACCGGTGACCCCCGTTGAAGAATTTCACCTCGCCAATACACTCGCGTTTGAAAGCTCTGTAACAGCAGCCCGCGTCGCTGATTGTTTCACCGGAAAGTTTGTTGCGGATTCCGTTCGCGATTCGTGACGACGCAATCCGGATGAAATTGTCCCCTTGTCCCCTTGCCGCCACACGCGAACCGCATACGCAGTCTGCATGGCTTAATCCTTCGAGCAGTTTTGGCAAATCAGCGGGGTCATTTTGCATGTCCGCATCAAGCGTGACGATCACTCGACCGTGTGCGGCTCTCATCCCAGCCCACAGTGCAGCGGATTGGCCTGCCTGTTTTTCGAATCGCTGCGCCCGCAATCTTGAATCCTCTTCCGCCATCACTTTCAACAACGCCCAACTGGCGTCGCTGCTTTGATCATCCGTGATGACGATTTCATAACTTCGCTTAAGAGGATCAAGTGCCGCGCGAATCGCAGACACCAGCGGCCTCAAATTGTCGTGCTCATTGTGGCACGGAAGCACCACGCTTATTTCGACAGGCTCGCGTAGGGGTGAATCGTTCAAGTGGTTCATGCAGCTTGGGACAAAACCGGGCCGCGGTTGATTTCAACTGCAACCGTCAAAAAACTCATGAACCGACATTACGCAGGCAAGGTCCTTGTCGCAAGCTGTGAGTTCCTGAGTTGCAAATGTTGACGCATTCCATAGGCCGCCGGCAAACTAAGTGCCGATTTACTCCAACTCTTGACCTTTGAGTTTTGTTGGCCCATTCACGGGATTAACTCGCGCCACACTTCCTGAGTCCAGCCGGACACAGTATGGAGACAGTCGCGCATCCGGTTCGATGTAGTCGGTGCTGATAAATTGCGCGCCGCTTGCCAGCGCACGATCGCGCTGTTGCGTATCGTTTTTCCGGGCAGGCCCGGGCCCGGAGTCAGCCCGCGTCCGCACTAGAAAACCGCACCGGACCAGTTCTTGGATTTGGTCGAAGTCTTTGACCGGGTCATTGCGTTTCATCCATGCTGCTGCGGCGTTAGTAGGTGGCACGCTCACAAAGATCAGCCTTCTCTCCAGTGAAGGATGCCCAGCCAGATACCGGTCGCGAACCGCTCCTTCGTTGTCCATGCCAAACATCACCCGTCCACGCGCTGCATCAAGCAATGGCCAGCCTCGTTTTCTCAATGCCTCCGGCATGGTCTTGTAACCGCCACGCACGTCGTCCGGTGTCAAAATTGCCTCGCGCGGGAAAACCGAGAGAATTTCCCGCTCCAGATTCGCAAGCTCACGATCATCGAACGGCAAAACTTTCGTGAACCCAGGTCCGAGCGAGTCTTCCTTGAGTTCCAGCAGGATGAAAATCGGCACGTGTTGCGGATGCGCAACCGACCATTCTCGCACCTGCTGCAATCCATCCACCAACGTCAAAGCCGAGGTGCCAAAGTCAATGTCGGGCACGTGCATGATCTTGATGCCTGGCTCGCGAAGTTTTCCTGCAGGATCATGTTGCGGTACCGGGGGCAGTCCGGCTTCAAGCACCTTTGCGACACCCAAGGGCTGTGAGTAACGACCGCCTTTGGGATCGGCCAGGCAATCCAGTTCAATCTGGCGGATGCCGAGTCGGGAGAATTGTTCCGGCAGAGGACGATGCGTATAATCCAGTTCCTCGGCTTCCTTTGGGTTCGTCGCGGCGATCAACTTCATGAGCGAATCATGCGTGCGCTGATGATATGAATTGTGGGTGCCGATCACCTGGATTTGATTCAGGCGCAGTCCCGCAGTCGGCAATGGTGTTTTGCACCCCGTCAGCAAGATGCAGAGCAAACTGAGCCAAAGCACTGTGCGGGTCGAATTTCTAGTTCGGGAATCCATCAGCGCAATTTGGCCTGAGTCGGCTGGTTCGTAAAGGAATTCACGTCCTCCTGTTTTATGAACTTTGTCACTCCTCCACCGGCACAACCAACTTGTCCATGATGTAGTCTTTGCGTTCGGGCGTGTTCTTGCCCATGTAGAAGTTGAAGATCGGGCCGGACTCGGCACGCGGGGCGTATTCCACTTTGCTCAGGCGCATTTCCTTGCCGATGAATT
>CAYSDO010000148.1:0-9173 GCA_964429665.1 uncultured Bifidobacterium sp. | reverse complement strand
GAGCAGGCGAAGAATGATGTTCTCAACATCTTCGCCCACGTAGCCCGCCTCGGTGAGTGTGGTTGCGTCTGCAATGGCAAATGGCACGTCCAGGATTTTTGCCAGCGTGCGCGCAAGCAGCGTCTTGCCCGACCCTGTCGGACCGATCATCAGGATGTTGCTCTTTTCGATCTCAACCTCGGAGTACGGCGAGGCTGGCGCTGATGGAGCGGGCTGTAACTTTTCTTCTCCTTCAGTCACGCTTGATTCCGGTTTGATGCGTTTGTAGTGATTGTGAACAGCCACTGCCAGCGTTTTCTTGGCGTGTTCCTGGCCGATGCAATGCAGGTCAAGCTGACGTTTGATTTCAGCGGGCTTGGGGACGACGACATTTGAAAAGCGCTTCTCAGACTGCAAGTGCGTCTCGCGATCAAGAACGTTTTTGCAAAGGATGATGCAGTTGTCGCAGATGTAAACGCCCGGCCCCGCCACAAGCTTTTTGACTTCCGAGTGCGACTTACCGCAGAAGCTGCACATCGTCATGTTGGTGGGGCGGGCCATGTTCGTTAGTGTTGGGTGCGGGATGTCAGGTGACAGACTTTGCAGTTAGGTGACGACGGAGGTTTTTTCAGGCAACGTGGTGATTTCTTTGCGCGATTGGACGACGTGATCCACGAGGCCGTACGCTTTTGCTTCCTCCGCAGTCATGAAATTGTCACGGTCACAATCCTTCTCCACCTGCTCAATGGGTTTCCCTGAATGCTTTGAGAGAATGCCGTTCAACGTCTGCTTCAATTTGAGCATGTGTTTGACACGGATTTCAACATCGCTGGCCTGGCCTTCCGCACCGCCCAGGACCTGATGAATCATGATGTTGGCATTCGGCAGGGCGTAACGTTTGCCCTTCGTGCCGGCTGCAAGCAACACCGCGCCCATGCTGGCGGCCTGACCGATGCAGTACGTATTCACGTCGCAGGTGAGATATTGCATTGTGTCGTAGATCGCAAGGCCCGCCGTGACGCTACCGCCGGGCGAATTGATGTAAAGATGCACATCCTTCTTCGGGTCGGACATCTGGCAGAACAGCAACTGCGCGATGATGATGTTGGCGACAGTGTCATCCACTCCTGTCCCCAGGAAGATGATGCGATCCACCAGCAGCCGTGAATAGATGTCCCAACTGCGTTCCCCGCGTCCGGTTTGTTCAACCACCACGGGAACGAGGAAATTGCTTGGACCAAAATCGTTGCTCATTGCGGGCGAAAGCTAGCGGAGCATTCGGGAAGCGTCAAGCAATGGGCGCGTTGTGAACATCCCTTCCTTGCGTCGGCTTCGCACAGCAAGCTAAGTTTGCGCGATGTCACATTCCGACTTTGTCCATCTGCATCTGCACACCGAGTATTCGTTGCTCGATGGCGCGTGCCGTCTGGACAAACTCACGGAGAAGGCGCGCGAGCTGAAATTTTCCGCGATGGCCATCACGGATCACGGCGCGATGCATGGCGTCGTGGATTTTTACAAGGAGGCGCGGGAGAAAGGCGTGAAGCCCATCATCGGTTGCGAGGTTTATGTCGCGCCGGGTTCGCGGCTGGAAAAAAAATCGTCCACGGGTGGCAAGGATGTTTACAATCATCTCGTGCTACTGGCCAAGGACGAGGTCGGCTACAAGAACCTCGTCAAGCTCACCACTTCCGCGCACCTCGAGGGCTATTACTATAAGCCGCGCATTGATAAAGAAATCCTCGCCACCCACAAGGAAGGTTTGATTGCGCTGTCCGGCTGTCTCGCCAGCGAAATTCCGCAGGCGATTGTGGGAGATCAGATCACAAAGGCTCGCGATGTAATGGATTGGTTCAAACAGACGCTCGGCGCGGAGAATTTTTATCTTGAACTACAGAATCACGGCATCGCCGAGCAGGCCAAGGTCAACAAGCATCTCATCCAGTGGGCAAAGGAATTTGGCCTGAAATGCGTGGCGACGAACGACGTCCACTACGTCGAAAAAAAGCACTCTCATGCACACGACTGTCTTGTGTGCATCGGCACCCAGGATTTGTTGAGCAATCCCAAGCGGATGGGTGCGGGCTATGTGCCGGAACAATTTTATTTGCGGTCGGCGGAAGAAATGAAGGCGCGCTTTGCGGATACGCCGGAAGCCATCATGAACACGCTGGAGGTCGCGGAGAAGTGCAATGTAGAGTTTGATTTCAAAACACTGCACTATCCGGTCTTCCATCCCCCGGAGCATTTCACACGCGAAGGTTTCTTGCGTCAGTGGCTCGCGGAAGGGTTGTTCACCCGCTACACGATTCACGCGAAAGCTGAAGGCAAGGAGTTCATCGTTGAGAAGGTTGACGATCCAACGCGGCTGCCGACGTTTGATTCTAAGAATCCAAACGAAAAGGAAGCGCTTAAAGCCGTCATTGATCGTCTCCAACTGGAACTCACAGTCATCGAGAAAACTGGTTTTATCTCTTACTTTCTCATCGTCGGTGATTTCATTCGCTACGGTCGCAGCAAGGGAATCGCCTGCGTCGCGCGCGGTAGCGCCGCTGGTTCGCTCGTCACGTATCTGTTGGAGATCGCGAACGTTGATCCCATCCGTTACGGGCTGTTGTTCGAGCGCTTCCTCAATCCCGAGCGCGTCAACCCGCCTGATATTGACATTGATTTCGCCGACGACCGCCGCGCCGACGTCATCGAGTACGTTCGGCAGAAATACGGCAACGATTCGGTCGCCCAGATCATCACCTTCGGCACGATGGGGGCGAAATCCGTCGTGCGTGACGTTGGCCGCGTGATGGGCTTGAGCTACGGCGAGTGCGACCGGCTGGCGAAGATGATTCCGTTCGATCTCAAGATGACGCTCGAAAAAGCGCTCAAGCAATCGCCGGAACTCAAGCAGGCTTATGAGAGTGAAGAGACGACGCGCGAGCTGATTGACACAGCACTCATTCTCGAAGACCTCACGCGCAACGCCAGCGTTCACGCGGCGGGCGTGGTCATCGGAGATCAACCGCTGGTGAATCTGCTTCCACTAAAGCAGGACGAAGACGGTGCAATCGTGACACAATACGCGATGAATCCCGTAGGCGAACTTGGCCTGCTGAAAATGGATTTTCTCGGCCTGAAGACTTTGACGGTCATCCGCAACACCTGCGAGATGGTCAAGCGCACGAAGGGCATCACGGTGGACGTGGACCAGTTGCCGCTTGATGACAAGAAAACTTACGACCTGCTCAACAGGGCGGAGACGCTCGGCATCTTCCAGTTGGAATCTGGCGGCATGCGCGACCTGTGCCGGAAGTTTCAAATCGCGAGCGTCGAGCACATCACGGCGCTCGTGGCGCTCTATCGCCCGGGCCCGATGGACCTCATTCCCGATTTCATCAAGCGTCGGCATGGCGACTTGAAGGTCGAGTATGAACATCCATTGCTCGAACCGATCGCGAAGGAGACTTACGGAATTCTGATTTACCAGGAGCAGGTGATGCAGGCTGCGCAGGTGCTCGGTGGCTATACGCTCGGCGGCGCGGATTTGTTGCGGCGCGCAATGGGGAAGAAAAAAGTCGAGGAGATGCAGAAGCATCGCGACATCTTTGTCAAGGGCTGCCACGAGAAGAACAACATCCCGAAGGCGAAGGCGAACCAGATTTTCGATTTGCTGGAAAAATTTGCCGGCTACGGTTTCAACAAATCGCACGCCGCCGCCTACGCGGTTGTCGCGTATCAGACCGCGTATCTGAAGGCGAACTACCCGGTCGAGTTTCTGTCCGCGATGATGACGAACGACATGGGCGACACCGCGAAGCTTGCCCAGTTCATTGCCGAGGCGCGCGTGATGGGCGTGGAAGTCCTCGCGCCGGATGTGAACGAAAGTCATGTCGTCTTTGCACCGGCCCGCGACGGGCAGGTCATCCGATTCGGGCTGGCCGCCATCAAAGGCGTTGGCGAAGTTGCGGTGCAGGCAATTCTCAAGGCGCGTGATGAAGGTGGAAAATTCAAAACCCTCGCCGATCTGTGCGAGCGGGTGGACGGTCGCACCGTAAGCCGCAAAACACTCGAAGCACTCATCAAGTCCGGCGCGTGTGACACGTTCGGCCAAACGCGCTCGACGTTGTTTGCTCAAATTGAGCGGACAATGGCGCGGGCGGCCAGCATTTTGTCTGACAGGCAAAAAGGCCAAAGCTCGTTGTTCGGCGCGCTCGAAGAAAAAGCGCCGCCCATGCCCGAGGCAATCAGCAATCTGCCCGAGTGGCCGCAGCACGAACTGCTGGCGCACGAAAAGGAATTGCTCGGCTTCTATGTTACCGGTCATCCGCTCACACCGTTCGCGCCGATTCTTGAGAAGTATTGTCTCAACACCACCGCCACCCTTGCTGCTCTGCCAAATCGTTCGCTCACACGCATCGGCGGATTGATCGCGGCGGCACAACACGGTGTTTCGAAGAAGAGCGGCAAGCCTTACTCGATGGTCACACTCGAAGACCTCGAAGGCTCGGTGCAAATCCTCGTGATGAACGAGAACTATGACAAGTTCCGCATGTTGCTGGAGTTGAACAAGGCCATCATGGTCATCGGTGAAGTGAATACCGGCGAGGACAAGCCGAAGATGTTTCCGCAGGAGATTTTCCCGCTCGAAGACGCGCCGAAGAAGTTCACCAAGCAGGTTCATTTCCGGCTGCACACCGCACATCTCAAACCTGAGAGCATGGAAACGGTGCGAGAAGTCGTTGCTGCCCACCCGGGCAAATGTCCGCTGATGTTTTGCTTCCGCTATCCCACAGGTCAGACGGTTTTTGTGGAACCACACGAGCGATTCGCCGTGATGCCATCGCGTGAACTCCAGACTGCGGTCAACAAGGCTTTCGGCGAAGACACCTACTATGTCAAAGTGGACACGACCCTGCCCGAGAAACAAAACCGCTGGGGAAAGAAGACTGAATTCAACGGCGGCGGAGAAGAATAGGCGGGACAACAACGTCCGCTGCCACGGCTTGCCTGTGTTTGTTCCCCTGATTAGCCTGCGCGTGTGAACTCCAATCCCAAAACCCGTCGCCGGATTTTTGGCGCAATCTGCATTGGCGTGGCGCTTGCCATGTTGATCCTCGGTGAAACAGTTTTGCAGAATCGCTTCACCCCGCTCGGTTTTGTGATCTTCTGGTTGACATGCCTCGTGCTCACGGCGCTGGCGATTGGCGCGGCGTTTATGGACCTGGTGCGAGTGCGCATGGAGAGCCGTGAGGCGCAGCGGGAATTGATCGAGGAAACGATCCGGGAGGTCGAAAGCGAGAAGTTACGGCGCAAAGGCGGGGATGCCGAACCGGGTCGGAGCAAAAATTGAGATTGGCTTTGGGTGGCGACTCCGCTACTCAATATGCACCCTATGGGTTCATTGAAAAAACGCCGCAAGGCAAAAATCAACAAACACAAACGGCGCAAGAAGCTGCGCTTGAATCGTCACAAGAAGCGAACCTGGCAGAAATAAGCCTGGTTGCAGGTGACTGTGAATTCGCCCACGCCAGCGGCTTGCCCGTGCAAGTCGCTGGCTGTGGTTTTTGTACGGCATGAGCCGACATTTTTCCGCACTTCACGCTGCACTCCTTGTGGCGCTGTTGCTCGCGTCTGCCTGTCAGACTTCGACTTCGCAGAAACATTCCCGCAGTTCCAAGGCGTCAGGCACAAATTCTCCCGCCGAAGAAATCACCGATGAAATGTTGCATCAGCGCGCAAAGGCGCTGGCGCATTATGGTGCGGGCGTGGTGCATGAGTTTAGCGAGGAATCCAAGGAGTCTTTGGATGAATTCTATCAGGCAGCAAAGGCGGATCCCGACAACGAAGATCTGTTGATCGAAGTGACCGGGCGGCTTGTCGAGGGGCGGCAATTGAACCGCGCGCTTGAACTGCTTGAGCCCAAGGCCCTGAAAGAGGAGGCGTCAGGCGTGCTCGCGGCGCGGCTTGGGTTTGTTTACTCGCAGCTTGGTCAAAGCACAAACGCGATAGCGGCCAACCTCGTTGCGCTTCGCAAACAACCCCGATCCCTTCAGGCCACACAAAATCTTTACGTCAATTATCTCCAGACGCACCAGCCCGAAGCTGCGTTGAAGGCGCTTGATGATGCGGCGGCGTTGGCCGATGCCTCGCCGGAATTTCTCATCAGTCTCGCCGAACTTTACTCCAACTTCGAACTCCAGTTTCCCGCCCGGCGCGAATCGCTCCGGGCAAAACAGCTCGACGTCCTGCATCGCGCAGCGAAATCCTCGCCGCTCGCCCCTCAAGTGCAGATGAAACTTGGGGACGGATTAAATCTGCTTGGTGACAAGGACGGGGCGCGAGCGGCGTTCCTGGAACTGGTGAAATCGCAGCGTGTGCCCCCTTCGTTGATGGCATTGGCCCGTACAAAGCTTGCGGACGCGATGCTGCGATCCAACGACCGAGCAGGCGCAGCGGAGCAGTTGAAGGAAATCGTCAAGGAAGACCCGTCCAACGCCACGGCGAATTTTTTTCTCGGCCAGATTGCGCTCGAAAAACAGGAATGGGCTGAAGCTGCCGAGTATTTGAAGAAAGTGCTCGTGTTCAATCCTCAACTCGAGCAGGCCTACTACGACCTGGCCCGCGCGCAGATCGGGGCAAAGGACAACACCGGCGCAATCGAAACCCTCGAAACCGCGCGCGGCAAATATTCCTCCAACTTCGTGATCGAATTTCTGACAGGCACGGCACTCAACGGGATGAAGAATTTCACCGAAGCGGTCCGTCACTTTACTCGTGCAGAGATCGTCGCTGGCGCCACAAATGACAAGCGACTGGGTTCGGGGTTTTATTTCCAATTCGGTGCCACGCTCGAACGCAACGGCAATCGAGATGAGGCGGAAAAGTATTTCGAGAAATGCCTCGCGCTTGCGCCCGGGGATGCCGAGGCAATGAACTATCTCGGCTACATGTGGGCTGAACAGGGGATCAAACTCGATCAGGCCAGGGATTTGATCGAACGCGCCCTGAAAACCGAGCCTGAGAACGAGGCGTTCCTCGACAGCATGGGCTGGGTGTTGTTCAAGCTCAACCAACCCGAACCTGCGCTTGAGTATCTGCTAAAGGCTGTGGCAAAGTCCGAACAACCCGATGCCACGCTTTACGATCACCTCGGCGACATCCATGCTGCGTTGAAACAAATCGAAAAAGCGAAGGAAGCCTGGACCAAGTCTTTGAGCATCGAGACGAATGACGTTGTGAGGAAAAAACTCGAAGGTGTCGCAGCGCCCTCAACCAAATGAATCATCGCTTCGGCAAACATTACACGCGGGAGGAGGCCACGGCTCTCGTGCCACAACTCCGCCAGTGGCTCGACCAGCTCCGGCAGCATCAAGGCGAGCTACAGCGTTGCGACCAGCGTATCGAGGGCATGATGGCCGGCGGCAACGATCTAGGCGGCAATCTCGTCAACAAGTGGATCCGCACGCTTGCTTCCATGCAGTCCATCCTCACGGAGTTTCAGCGACGCGAGATACAGATCAAGGACATCGAACGCGGTCTGGTGGATTTTCCGGCAATCATCGGCGGGAAGGAGGTTTTCCTCTGCTGGGAAAAGGACGAGGACCACGTTGAGTTCTGGCATGAATTGGATACGGGCTACGCGGGGCGTGAGAAGTTGTAGTTGATGAGCAAAACCTCCAAATCCCAGTGGAACTTTGGCGAGCTGTTTCCGACCGAACAAACGCGGCGCGTATTGTCCGTTGGCGAGCTGACCACGCAAATCAAGCGCCTGCTTGAAAAGCAGGTTGGTTCGGTCTGGGTCGGCGGGGAGATCACCAACCTGCGTGCGCAAAGTTCCGGGCACATTTATTTCACACTCAAGGACGCTTCGGCACATTTGAGCTGCGTCCTCTTCCGCAACGAAGCCGTGGCGCACCGCGACCTGCTCAAGGACGGCCAGAAGGTTTTGCTCCAGGGCGACGTCACGGTCTATGAGGCGCGCGGTCAGTATCAATTGCTCGTTCACGCCATCGAGTTGCAGGGCGTCGGCGCGTTGCAACTCAGGTTCGAGCAACTCAAACAAAAGCTCGCCAAGGAAGGATTGTTCGCGCAGGAACGAAAACGTCCGCTCCCGAAATTCCCGCAGCGCATCGGCATTGTCACCTCGCCAACCGGAGCAGCGATTCGCGACGTGTTGCATGTGGTTCAGCGACGCAACCCCGCGCTCGAAATCATACTTGCGCCCTGCCGGGTCCAAGGCGACGGCGCGGCGGCTGAAATTGCCGGAGCGATACGGTTGCTGAACGAATTCAGTTCCGCATCCCGCATTCCGCACTCCGCACTAGATTTGATCCTCGTCACGCGTGGTGGCGGTTCGCTGGAAGACCTTTGGGCGTTCAATGAAGAGACCGTGGCGCGCGCAATTTTTGAATCCGCAATTCCAATCGTGTCCGCCGTCGGGCATGAGATTGATTTCACCATCAGCGATTTTGCAGCCGACGTACGGGCGGCCACGCCAAGTGCTGGGGCGGAGATCATCACCGAAGGAATGTTCGCGAGTCGCGAGTTTGTGGCCGAAGCCCCGGCAGTTCTGCGGCAACGCGTGCGGCAGCAACTGGACCGACACACCGAAGGCCTTGACGACACCTTGCACAGGCTGCAACGCGCCCATCCGCGCCGGCCGATTGCGGAGTGGATGCAACGCGTGGATGAACTGCAAGCGGACGCCAACCGCACCGCGCGGCAGGCCGTGAACGAACGCAAGGTCGCGCATCGAAACGCCGCACTGCGGCTTCTTCGCGCCAGCCCGCGCCAGTTCCTGAAATTGCGCCGCGAAACTCTGGCCACAACAACGAGACGATTGCAGGAACACGCCCACGCGAACCTGCGTGGACAACGCAACGAACTGCGCACTCTTGAATCCCGCCTGCGTCTGCTCGGACCGGAACAGGTCTTGGGACGCGGTTACTCCATCACGTTGGACGATGAAACCGGCAAGGTGTTGCGCGATGCGAAACAGATCAAACCCGGCCAGCGGCTTCGGACGAAGCTGAGGTCAGGCGAGGTGCGAAGCCGGGCCGAGGCGAAGTAGAGGTTTTGTCTTTCGATTCCGGGCTTGCTTTCCGGACTGCGGTGCATTGGAATCCCCTTGGTTTAACCCTCAAATCTTATGGATATCATCTTCAACTGCCCGAAGTGCGAACAGGAACTTGCCGTGGACA
>CAYSDO010000147.1:0-9174 GCA_964429665.1 uncultured Bifidobacterium sp. | reverse complement strand
GAAGCCGGGTTGCTTCTTGTAGGTGCGAAAGGTTTTGGTCAGGCCGCTGACTTCGATGGCAGGCACGAAGTCAGTCTAAAGTCCAAAGTCCGCAGTCCAAAGTCCAAACTGCTCAACGTGCCAGTTGTTTTTCGAGGTAATGCACGACCTGACGGACATTGGCATCCACTTCCATGCGGTCCTTCACCAAGCGGCATGCGTGCAACACTGTGCCGTGGTCGCGCCCGCCGAAGGCTTCACCGATCACGCTAAGGGAGTTCTCTGTCATCTGGCGTGACAGGAACATGGCGACCTGCCGCGGGAATGCGATGTTTTCCGGGCGACGCTTGCTGCTCATGTCTGCCAGGCGGATGTCAAAATGTTCAGCGACGCGCTTCTGGATGACTTCGATGTTGACCGAGAACCGGCCTTCCTCGTGCAGAATCTCGCGCAACAAACCTTCGACAACTTCGAGCGAAAGCTTCTTGCCCGTCAGCGACGCATAGGATGCGACGCGAATGAGAGCGCCTTCGAGCCGGCGGATGTTTGTGCGGATGCGATTGGCGAGGAAATTGATGATGTCGTCCGGCAACGTGACGTTCATGAGCGCCGCCTTCTTCTGGAGGATCGCAAGGCGCATTTCGACGTCTGGCGGCTGGAGGTCGGTGACCAGACCCCACTCGAAGCGCGAGACGAGGCGATGTTCGAGACCTTGAATTTCGCTGGCCGGGCGGTCGCATGTGAGCACGATCTGTTTGTGTGCTTCGTGCAACGCATTGAACGTGTGGAAAAATTCCTCCTGAATCCGCTCCTTGCCCGCGAGGAACTGGATGTCATCAATCAGCAGCACATCGGTCTGGCGATATTTCTTGCGGAACTTTGCCAGTTGGTTGTTTTGAATGCCGTCAATGTATTCGTTGGTGAATTTTTCGGAGGAAACGTAAGCCACACGCGCGTTCTTCTTGCTGGCGGAGACAAACTGGCCGATGGCGTGAAGCAGGTGGGTCTTGCCAAGGCCGACACCGCCGTAGAGGAAGAGCGGATTGTAGGATTTGCCGGGGGATTGGGCCACTGCCTGTGCGGCGGCATAGGCAAAGTTGTTGTTGTTGCCGACAACAAATGTTTCAAAGGTGTTCTTTGGATTGAAACTCCATTCGCTGTGACCATTGCTGCCGCCACGCTCCGGAGCAGTCACCGGTACGGGTTTGGCTTTTGCAGTGACCAACTTTTGAGGTGCAGACGCGATTGAGCCGCCTGCTGCCACCTTGAATCTGGCTTGCAGCGGCTTGCCGCTGGCCACGGTGAGCACGTCACGAAGCAGTCCTTGATAGTTGTCCTTGAGCCATACTTCGCAGAAATCATTCTCCACCTCCAGGGTGAGCTGGCCGTCCTCAACCGCGTGAGCGCGGAGTGGAGCGAACCAGAGATTGTAAGTGTCCGCGCTCAACATGGAACGAAGTTGACCCTGTGCCGAACGCCAAATGTCTTCAGCTGAAGCTTGCATGTTTTTTACCCCGTTGGCCCTTTTTTCGAGCGATTTATTCACCTGGCTTCATTTTCACGGTTTGCAGACCGGGTTCAGAGATGGTTTTACCACCAAAAAATCCCTTCGTCATCCAAATCCATTCAACACTTTCCTGAACCGCTCCGCAAGCCTTGCGAAGCACACCCGCACACCGTTAATTAACAGCCACTTAGATTTAACGACAAAACAACCCGCTGAACTTGATTCATTCCGCGGGTGAAACGGCGAAACCAACTCGCATCGCCAGTCATCTTTTTAAGAGAATGCGCCGCCGGTTTCGAGAATAACATATTGGTTCTTGTTCGACACTTATTCACACGCATTTTAGGCCCGTTAAATCAGGCGTTGAAGCGATGTTTTCCGCAGCCGCCTTGTTTTCTTGATGAATGAATTAACATATCAGATTTCATTTCATTCAACAGGCAACAGGATGCGGATCGTGGTGCCATGACCGCGTTGTGAAGAAATCTCCACCGAACCCCGATGTGTTTCCACAATGCGCCCAACAATCGCAAGTCCGAGCCCTGTACCGCGCGCCTTTGTGGTGCTCAAAACCGAACTGAACGCCCGCCGCTGCTGCTCGTCAGTCATGCCTTCGCCAGTGTCTGCAAATGCAATTTCGACGCGGCTTGTTGTCGAGCCGGATTCAAAGCGCGTGCTGATCGTGAGCCTGCCTCCCGCCGGCATTGCCTCACTGGCGTTGAGTATCAAATTCAAAAACGCCTGTTCCAGATGCGTCGCATCCGCCATCACAGACGGCAGATCGTCCTCCAGTTGATGCACCAGCTCGATGTTTTGGTTGGCGAACTTGTGGCGCACCAACAACGTGAGTTCGACGATCAACGAATTCAGGTTTACCGGCTTGAGCACCGGCTCCGTCGTGCGCGCAAAATCCAGGATGCGCTCAACAATCTTGTTCAGATGCTCGATCTTCTGGCCCATCAATCGCGCATCCTCGCTGCGCGGATCGCCTTCGGGAAAATCCAGATCGAGCGAATGATATAACATTTTCATCACTGTCAGTGGATTCCGGATTTCGTGCGCCACCTCTGCGGCAAGCAGGCCGAGCGCTGAAAGTTTTTCGTTCTGGCGCAACTGCTCCTCCACGTCCACGACCCGCTCGTAAAGCCGCGCCTTCTCAATGGCGATGGCTGACAGTTCTGCGAAGGCGGTGAGAATCCTGATCTCCTCGTTGGAATAAAGATATGGACTGCTCGTATAGACATTCAGCGCACCGATGCACTCGCCACGGAACAGCAGCGGCACGCTCAACAATGAAAACAATCCCTCGCGCCGCGCCACCTCCACGTTCTGATAGCCCGCCGATGTCTGCACGTTCTCCACGTGGATGGATTTCTTCCGCCGCACCACCGAGCCAAGCAGACTTTCGTTCACGCGCAACCGTGGCTTGTTGATGTAGTCATCACCTGCGCCGAAACATGCCCGCAAATCCAGCCACTCACGCGAATCATCCAGCAACATCAGCGAACACATCTTTGCCTGCATCAGGTCACAGGCCACGCGCGTCACCGTCTGCAACGCCTCGTCCAGGTTCAATGTGGAATTGATCGTGCGGCTGACGCTGGCGAGCGATTCAAGCAGGCGTGCCTTCAATCGAAGCTGTTCGAACATCCATGTGTTTTGGATCACACGCGCCGCCTGTTCCGCCAGGCCTTGCAACAACTCCTGATCGTCCTCGGTGAATGCCTCTGTGCGATCCGAATCCACGTTCAGAACACCTCGTACTTCGCCCTCGACTTCGAGTGGCACGGCGAGTTCCGACCGCACCTCGGGTCGCAGCATGATATAGCGCGGATCTGATTTCACATCGCCGACGCGTGCGGGCTTGCCCTTGCTCGCGACCCAGCCGGTGATCCCTTCGCCCACGCGCAAGCGGAGCTGTGCCGCTGTTTCCGGCAAACCTTCGGACGCGTGAATTTCCAGATAACCGTTCGTGGGATTGAGCAGGACCACCGAACAGCTTGATGCAGTCATCAGTCGTGTAGCCTCGCGCGCAATCAACGCCAGCGCCGCCTGCGGCTCCAGAGTGGAGTGGATCACGTTGCCGACTTCATAAAGCAGCCGCAACCGTTCATAACGCGCCTTTAGTTCCGCCAGTTCGTCCATAATCAAAGTGTCAGGTGCGAGGGGTCAGGTGTCAGGCATGAAGCGCGCCCCGTCCCCAATCTGACACCTGACACTCCGCACCTGATGCCTTTTTCTATCTCGCCCTTGCCGTCAGCCAGACCCCGCCAAGGCCGAAGAGGATGTTTGGCAACCAACCCGCCAGCCACGGCGGCAGTGTTCCCAAAGTCCCAAACGCCTGGCCCACCTGAAAGAAAATGTAGTAGGCGAAGCAAATGAAAATACTGCTCGCCACACCTACGTAAACATTGCGCCTGCCCGAAGCGGACCCGAACGGAATTGCAATCACCACCACCACCAGACATTTCCACGGCTCTGCCAGCCGCCCGTGCAATTTAGTGTAAAGCCAGTTTTTTTCGGACACCGATGCGCCTGGATGCAAACCAAGATAGTGCCGGATTTCACGGATCGGCACATCCAAACCTTGTGGGCGCAACACGCTCAAACGCTGGCTGATCTTGATCTCGCTGCGGATCTCATCTGGAGTTTCGGAAAATGGTTTGAACAACAAATTCGTTTGCAATCCGGGGACATAGGTTGAATTCGTCTCCACAAATTCACTTGCGACGAAAAATGCCCAACCGCCATTTGTCGGCATCGCCCGTTCCGCAAAAATCCATCGTCGCGAACCCTGCGCCTCCACCCAGTCCACTTTCGGCCCGAGCATCGCGGCGGTCTTCACATTGAACGACGCGATCTGCCAGCGGCGTCCATCGCGCGTGTTGCGGAAGCCGAGATTCTGTACCCAGTCGCGGCCGGGCTGAGTTTTCGGATTCCGCACATGCCGGGTCTTGATCGCCTCGGCGCGCGACTCGATGTCCGGTACCCAATATTCGTTCAACGCAAACACCACGCCACTACACACCAGGCCCGTGGCAAAATACGGCGCAGACAACCGCCACAAACTTACGCCCGCCGCGCGAATGGCCGTGATCTCATTGTACCGGGCGTGATTCGTCAACGCGTACAGCAACGCCAGCAGCAGTGCCACCGGCAGGATTTGCACCAGGAACTCCGGCGCAAGCACTGCGTAATACTCTGCAATGTCCGCCGCGCGCAACCGCGCCTCCTGAAACTTGCCGAAGTCGGAGGACCAGTCGAAGACAATCCAGAACATAAGAAAACCGCCGAGGCAATAACCAAAAGGCAGCAGCAGCTCGCGCAACAAGTAGCGGTCCAGAAGACGCATTGAAACGAGGCTAACGAGCGTTGCCAGCCAACGCAAGCAACCGACGGAAGCAAGTTCCACCAGCCGGGTTATGCACTTATGCTACCGCGCTAATGTTACAAAGCACAGGCAACTTCCTTGTGGCTCATCTTGCGCATCGCTAACCTCCGTACATGGATTCCCCGGAATGGAGCAGTCTGAGCGACGACGAGTTGCTGGAGAGAAAGATCTCCCAGCTCGGCCTCAAACTCGACGGATCACAACTCTGGCCGCTGATACAACAACTCTACACTGAGCTTTCACAAAAAGGCCTGGCCTTCCATCCGCCCTGCCACATAGGCGATGAATGGTTCGTACCCGTCGGCATTCCAGCGATCTTTGTTCCGTTCTTCCTTACACATGACCGGCTGCGCCAGTTGGAACGCAAGATCATCCTCGATGTCGAAGGCGAAACCCCCGAGTGGTTCATGAAATTGATCCGGCACGAAGCCGCGCACGCCTACACCTACGCATATCAATTTGTTCGGAAAAGAAAGTGGCAGCAAACATTTGGAAAATCTTCCTCCGACGAAACACCTTCCTTCTATCGCCCGCGCCCTTACAGCCGAAGCTTCGTCGTCCATCTCGACGACTGGTACGCGCAGTCGCATCCCGACGAAGATTTCGCGGAAACATTTGCCGTGTGGCTGACGCCTGATCTGGACTGGCGTACGCGCTACAAGGATTGGAAGGCGCTGCAAAAACTGGAATACGTGGACGAATTGATGCACTCGCTCACGGGAAAACCACCGCTGCCCATACCTGAATACCGCGTGGGGGATTACGACTGCCTCAACGTAAAACTCAAGACTTACTACGCCAGGAAGCGCAAGGAGTATGAACATTCGTTCCCAAATTTTTACGACAACGATCTACGGCAGTTGTTTGACGCGGGCGAGGGCGTGGAAGGACGGGTGAAAGCTTCGGTCTATCTGCGACGCCATCGTCGCGAACTGGAAAACGCCGTCTGCCAGTGGACGAATGAAAATAAATATCGCGTCAACAAACTGCTCACGCGCTTGACTGACCGTTGCGACAAATTGAACCTGCACATCAAAGCCTACGATCCAAAACAAAACCTTCAGGTCTCCGCCTATATCACGACGCTGGTGATGAACCACCTGTTCACCGGAAAGTTTAAGCGAACGAAATAGCGTGAAAAAGAAACTCAGAATCCTCGCCTTGTTCGATGCCATTGCGCCGACGACAATTGATCAGGACCTCAGCGCCGAGCTGAAGACCGATGATTGGAAGACCGAGGCCAACGTCCTCGCCGCGCTCGCGGAACTTGGCCACACCGTCGAGCACCTCGCCATCTTCGATGACCTCAACCTGCTGCGCCAGAAGCTCGACAGCTTTCAACCGGACGTTCTGTTCAACCTCGCAGACCAGTTCAAAAATAATCGTGCGTTCGATCAAAACATCGTTTCGTTTCTCGAAATGCACGGCGTCACGTTCACCGGATGCGGCTCAACCGGCCTCACGCTCTGCAAACACAAGGCCATCTCGAAGAAAATTCTCGGCTACCACCGCATCCGCGTGCCGGAGTTCACCGTCATCGCACGCGGTAAACGCCCTGTCCGCCCGGCGCGACTCAAGTTTCCAATTCTCGTCAAGCCGTTGAAGGAAGAGGCGAGCTACGGCATCTCGCAGGCGTCGTTCGTGGAGACGGATGAGCAATTCAAGGAACGCGTGCAGTTCATCCACACGTCGCACGACTGCGATGTCATTGCCGAGGAATACATCGCGGGACGAGAGCTTTATGTGAGCATTCTCGGCAACCACAAGCTGGAGGTTTTCCCGATTCGCGAACTGGTCTTCAAGGAAGTCCCGCCCGACGAACCGAAGATCGCGACCTACCGCGCCAAGTGGGACGAGGAGTATCGCAAGAAGTGGGGGCTGCAAAACCAGTTCGCCGAGGCGCTCGATCCCGCGCTCGCCCGGGACATCGTGCAAACCTGCAAACGCATCTATCGCCTGCTGACCATTGACGGTTACGCGCGCGTGGACCTGCGCGTTACACCCGCCAACGAAATCTATTTCATCGAAGCCAACCCGAATCCCATCCTTGCCGCCGACGAAGACTTCGCGCAATCCGCGCTCAAGTCCGGCCTCGCCTACCCGCAACTCATCGAACGCATCATCCGCACGGGTTTGAAGACGGTGAGGGAGTAGATGCCGATGCGCGCGACGCACGCGAGAAAAAAGATTTGCGCGAAGAGGCCATCCGCTATCATCACGTTCATCCGGTGGCTCAAGTTGTCCGACATTTCAACCGATATGCTTCCGGGCTTGTGTGCCATCCGCACGTGCAGCCGCATTTGATTTCATTCCATGAACGAAGAAAAACTGAACACGGATCAAAAGGCTCTCCAGATCAATCTCGACAAGGCCAAGTACGGCACTTTCGCCGAAATCGGCGCAGGCCAGGAGGTGGCACGATGGTTTTTCCGCGTCGGCGGTGCGGCGGGCACTGTTGCCAAGACGATTTCCGCGTACGACATGACCGTCAGCGACGCGATCTACGGCACAGCCGACCGTTATGTGAGCCGGCAACGCCTGCAAGCCATGCTCACGCACGAGTTCAATCTCGTCATCGAGCGTTTGGACAAGCCGCGCGGGGACAAGACCGCTTTCTTCACTTTTGCCAACACCGTGGCCACGCGCAGTTTCACGCGTCAGGACGAGGGCCACGGCTGGATGGGCATCCGGTTTCAGGGCGCGCCACGGCAGCGTCCGTCCGAAATCATCGTTCATGTCCGGTTGCTTGATGCCGAGGCGGTTCGCGAACAGGAGGCTCTGAGCATCGTGGGAGTGAATCTTATCCACGCAGCCTTTTATCAAAGCACCAGCCCGGTGAATTTGATCCGTTCGTTGATGGACGGTTTGTCGCGCGACCGCATCGAAGTGGACATGCTGAGGTTTTCCGGCCCGAGCTTTGCGGGTGTTGACAACCGCCTGATGTCCCTGCAACTCGTGGAGCAAGGATTGTCCGACGCCGCGTTGTTCACCGCCGATGGCGAAAGCGTCATTCCCAGCGAAATGCTTTACAAGAAGGCCGTGCTCGTCGAACGCGGCAGCTTCCGTCCCCTCACCAATCCGATGCTCGACATGCTGGATCGCTCGCACGAGCAGTTCATCCAGGACAAGGCGCTCGCAGGTGAAACACCCGTGACCTTGTTGGAGATGACGTTGAAACAACTTCAGGTCAGCGATGTAATAGATCACGGCGACTTCCTCGACCGGGTGGACACGTTGCGCGCAATGAACCGCCCGGTGCTCATATCGAACTTCCGCCGTTACCATCGCCTCGTGCAATACCTGTCTCGTCACACAAACAAGAGCATCGGTCTGCCGCTTGGTCTCATGAGACTCAGGGATGTTCTGGACGAAAAGAATTACACCGATCTTGGTGGCGGCCTGATGGAATCGCTCGGCCAGTTGTTTCGTAACGGCGTGAAACTGTACATTTACCCGTGGCTGAGTCGCGAGACTGGCAAAATAAACACCCTGGACACCTTTCAACCCGCACCACAGATCAGCCACCTCTACGCGCATCTCGTCATGAACGGCTTCATCGAGCAGATCAAAAACTTCAATCCCGATTACCTCGCGGTCAGTTCGAGCGGCGTCATCGAGAAACTCCAGGCCGGTGATGCGTCATGGGAAAAACAGGTACCCGCGCCCATAGTGGACGTCATCAAGGCCAAAAAATTGTTCGGCTGCAAGTGATGGACGTGGCGGCGGGCGTCCTTGCATGCAGTAGGGTCGTGGCCTTCCGTCCTGCGGAAGTATCTCAAGCTTTTCTGAATGGCCAAAATGCTTCGTAGCTCGCTGCCGACTGGCAGGATCTTGTTGTGTGGTTGGAGCACAACCGCTACGGCAGGAGCCACAAATTATTGAAACAGGCTCTTACAAATCCGCCCACAGCAACTGCGAGAGCGACCGGGACAATTTTCATGGCACGAGCATGTCGTGTCGTCGCAGCGAGGCAAACAGAAAAACCATTTCAGTTGAGGATGGATTGCGCCGATGCAGAAGTGTCGAGAGCAGAGGTATGGAGTGTGAGAACAGGACACGATTGTCCCCTCCTTGTGAAGCGCATACGAAATCCAAAGCAAGGTTGCATCACTGCCCGCAGACTTCTAGTCTGGCCAGCAGATTGCTAAGAACAAGCTGCTCCGGCATGTCGTAACACTGGTCGGGGTGTTGTTGCGGACACAAAGACGAAACATGGCAAGCACAATGACTCAAGGCGAAGAGGCCCAGTTGGCGCAGACGATTGAAATGTTTGAGGTGATCACTCAAACACAGCCGC
>CAYSDO010000146.1:0-9197 GCA_964429665.1 uncultured Bifidobacterium sp. | reverse complement strand
TACATTGACGAGATTGACAAGATCACGCGCAAGAGCGAAGGCCCGTCCATCACGCGCGACGTTTCCGGCGAAGGCGTGCAACAGGCGCTGTTGAAAATTCTCGAAGGCACAACCTGCAACGTCCCTCCGCAAGGCGGACGAAAACATCCGCAGCAGGAATATATCCGCGTGGACACGACAAACATTCTGTTCATCTGCGGCGGTGCGTTTGTCGGTCTGGAAAAGGTCATCCAACGCCGCATGGGTCGTCACACAATGGGCTTTGCGGCGGCGGGCGAATCCGAACGCGCGGCCTCCGTGGCGCGTGATGAAATCCTGACGCGCGCCGAGCCGGAGGATTTGCTCAATTACGGATTCATCCCCGAATTTGTCGGGCGGCTCCCTGTCGTGACCACGCTTGCGGAACTTTCCGAGGAGCAACTGGTTTCCATCCTCACCGATCCAAAGAACGCACTCACCAAGCAATACGCCAAGTTGCTCGCCATGGAAGGCGTGGGTTTGGAGTTCACGCAGGATGCGTTGCATGAACTGGCGGTCGCGGCCCACAAAAAAGGCACTGGCGCCCGTGCCCTGCGCGGGCTTATCGAAAAGATCATGCTCGAAGTGATGTACGACGTGCCGGACAGCAACGACATCCTCGACATCAAGATCACCAGTTCTGTAGTGCTCGGTGAAAACAAGCCCATCGTAAGGCGACGGCAGGATCAGGCCGCAGCCTGACGCCTGCCCGGACTTCTGCACACATCCGCCGGAGGTTTTATCCTGTAACACGCGCTTGCTTAAAAATGCTCGCCGGGTGTAGCGTGCCGCCAGTCGCACGTATGGAAACCATTGCCGATACGCCCCGCAAGCGACACGTCCTGATCGTGGACGACAACGTGTCTCTTGCACACTTCTTCCAGGAGATTCTCAAGCTCCACGGCTACGAAGCCACGATGATGACCGATGCCACGCCCGCGCTGAAGTTCGCGCTGACACATCCGCTCGACGCCATTCTGTGCGATCTCCAGATGCCGCAACTCGAAGGTGATCTTTTCTACGCCACGGTGGAACGTTCGCAGCCGGCGCTCGCGCGGCGATTCATCTTCGTCACCGGTGTCGCGGATGAGCCGAGATTTCAAACATTTCTGTCCACGGTGGACGTGCCTGTTCTTCGCAAGCCTGTGCCCGTGGACGAATTGCTGAAGGAAATCGAGCGCGTCACCAATGGTTGAATCACCGGGCGTAAAACAGGAGCGGCAGGGCAAATCACTGCGTGCTCAGACATTTACTTTGAACTCTGCTTCCCACTCTCCTGTTGGGCATCAACTCTGAAATTTCGGTTCACGTAGAGATCATCTGCGACCTGATAAAGCGATATCGTGTCCTTTACCAATTCCTCATCCTCCGAACCAGGCGACGACACGGGTTTGATTTCCTCCACCTTCGGATTGCCGGCGTAGAGTTCGACGTTTTGTTTCAAGCCAAGCACGGCGAGTCGTTCGCCGTCGAATTGTCCGATGTCGCGGTTATGGTTTAGAACGGCGCGACTGCTCTTTTCATCCGGGTTGAGCAGGTCGCGTCCGAAGAACAGGCTTTCGTATGGCCTCCCCATCAA
Organism: uncultured Bifidobacterium sp.; assembly: GCA_964429665.1. Taxonomy (GTDB): domain Bacteria; phylum Verrucomicrobiota; class Verrucomicrobiia; order Limisphaerales; family JADLHS01; genus JADLHS01. Next base: position 7,600 of record CAYSDO010000146.1, on the reverse strand, counting down.
ACCCAGCAACGTCGGCGCCACATCCAGTGAACCTCCCAACGTGCCGCGCTTTTGAGGCGACGACACCACGGCCGGGCCGAGGATTACGAGCGGGATTTCGTATGAATGAATCGGAATGCTCTGGCTGCCGTACACCCGCGCGCCATGATCGGCAACAACCGCGAATATGGTGTTCGTCCAGAAATCCTCCTTCATCGCCGCCTCGAAGAATTTCCCAAGCGCATAGTCCGAGTACTTGACGGCGTGATTGCGCTTCCGGTGATCGGGGTTTTCACGAATACGACCCTTGGGATAGGTGTAAGGCTTGTGATTGGAAACGGACAGCACCGTTCCGAGAAAGGGTTTCCCCTGCTTGTTGAGTTCGCGAAACTCGGTGATGGCACGGGCGAAGATTTCCTCGTCGCACACACCCCAGATTGTGGTGAACTCCGGCTTGGGAAAATCCTTCTGCTCGATGAACCGATCGTAGCCGTTGCGTGTGGTGAATGATTTCAGCCCGTCAAATACGCCTCGCCCGCCGTAGAGAAACAGCGTGCTGTAGCCGTCGCGTTTCAAAACACGCGCGATGGTTTCCACGTTGTCCGAGCGGTCGCGCTTGACGATGGAATCTCCCGGCAGGGGCGGAAAGGATGACAACACTCCCTCCATGCCGCGCACCGTGCGGTTTCCCGAAGCGTAAAGATTCGTGAACAACAAGCCTTGCGTGAGCGCGAGCCGGTCCATCTCGGGCGTCAACCCATTCGTGTTTCCGAGGCAGCCCCAGAATTCCGACCCAAGACTTTCCTCAAGCAGTATCACCACATTCAATCTGGGGCGTGCGGGATCACCAGCCACGCGGCGGCGGATGCTTCGTCCACCCTCGGTGAACTCTGCGTTGCCATCGGACAACATGCGCCGGACGCGTGCGTATGCCTCGTCCATGGGAATCGTTTTATAGAACTGGGAAAAATCCAGGTGATGCGTCATTGCCGCACAGCCGAAGGAAATCGCCCCGTTGTTCGTGACTTCGTTCAATGTGCGGTCGGTGCCGACGTTCGCGCCCCTGAAATTGATCGTGGTTGCCAATGCCGCCGCACCCAACCCCGCGGCCAAAAACCACGCCAGCCTCCTGCCCGCCGACACGTCCGCTTCCCACATCGTGCGGTGGCGTCTCATTGCCATCCGCATCCACGCTGCTGTCAGCACGGCACAAGCCGCCGTGATCCACACCACCGGATATGAATCCCAGATGTTGACGAACACCTCGCTGGGATACAGCACGTAGTCCACAGCCACGGTATTGAAGCGTGAGCGGAATTCCTCAAAAAAACCGTACTCAACGGCGAGCATGAAAATCTGGATGAAGATTGTCAGGAAGCACATGCTCCAAAACAGAACGCGATGCCATGGCCTGGCAAACCAGCGTTGAGGCACGAACAAGAACCAGACGAGCATCAGCAGCGCATACAAAAGCCCCACAAACAAATCCCGATGGAGTCCGCCTAACAGCACTCGAATGATATCACCGGGAGACAGCGGAGCTGTGTGAAATTGAACCATCAACACCACGCGCAACAGCGTCCAGATGCACAGCAGTGAAAAGAAATAAAACATCACCAGCGAATATCGGGAACGGCGCGGTGCGTTGACGGCAATGTCGCTTTTCAAATTGGAAGATGAAGTCAGGGTGTCCAGACGATTCAAACATGGATGAATGCGGTCTCCAAACCAAGCGGATTAAATCAGGCCCGAAGACGGAAGCAGAGAAAAAGCTGGTGACGAAACCCGTCATCGCCTCAAAATGCCGCAACCTATGAATTTGCAGATCTTCACCTCATCTTCCCGCTATGCATGGGCCGTCGTGGCTTTGCTCTGGCCGGTTGCCGTGCTGAATTACCTCGATCGCCAGATGCTTTCCACGATGGGGCTTTCCATCAAGGCGGACATCGTGGAACTTCAAAGCGCCCAGAACTTCGGTCGGTTGATGGCGATTTTTTTGTGGATTTATGCGTTCTGCAGCCCGCTGGGCGGCGCAATCGCCGACCGCCTCAATCGCAAATGGCTGATCGTTGCCAGCCTTGGCGTGTGGTCGTTGGTCACGCTGTTGATGGGGCAGGCCGCGAACTTTCACCAACTCTACGCGCTGCGCGCAATCATGGGTGTGAGCGAGGCTCTTTACATGCCAGCGGCCCTCGCGTTGATCGCCGATTATCATACTGGCCCGACAAGATCGCTGGCCGTGGGCGCTCATTTGAGCGGCGTTTACCTTGGACAATCGCTCGGTGGCATAGGTGGCTGGGTGGCGCAGGAGGTTTCCTGGCGCGCGGCGTTTGCAGGTTGCGGCGGTATTGGTATTGCCTATGCGTTGGTGCTCATAATTTTTCTTCGAGAAACGGATCGCAACACCAAGAACAAAGTCGCAGATACCTCAACCGCCGAAAGGACGGTCGGTTTGAACTGGCGAGGTTTCATCATTTTGATCCTGTGTTTCTCCCTGCCCAGTCTTTCCGGTTGGGCGGTTAAAAACTGGCTGCCAACCTTGCTACAGGACCGTTTTGGAATGGCGCAGGCACCTTCCGGGCTTTGGGCAACCATCACCCACGCGGGCGCGGGTTTCCTCGGAGTGATTCTCGGCGGCTGGCTGGCGGATCGCTGGTCACAACGCTCCGTACGCGGGCGCACTTACCTTAGTGCGATTGGATTGTTCCTGCTCGTGCCCGGAATCATTATTGTGGGTATGGCTCCATCCTTTGCATTGACCATCGGGGGCACGATTCTTTTTGGCCTCGGTTTCGGCATGTTTGACGCGAACAACATGCCCATTCTCTGCCAGCTTGCACCGGTGCGCTTCCGCGCCACGGGTTACGGTTTGTTGAACTTCTTCGGCATCGCCTCCGGTGCCTACCTCACGCCTTTGCTGGGCAAACTTAAGGACAGTGGTGTACCTTTGGCGACCAGCTTTGCCTACTGTGCAATCCCGGCACTGCTTGCCGCAGTGTTGATGTTCGTCCTCCGCCCGACGAACCGTGATCGCAGTGTTGTGTCGGCAAATTGATCGCTTCTTCTGGCGATTGGCAAATAGGCAGGCAGGAACGCGACGGCTATCCGGAGTGGTCGCCAAAGCAAATCGGCCCGGCGAAATTTCACCGGGCCGCGTCAAATCAGGTATTCTCTTAGCGGCGGGACATGAAAATCCGCAGCACGTACCAGAGCATCAACGCCACGGATGAGAACAATTCCGGCAACCTCGAATGGATTTGCCGCTTGGTGTAGAGCCAGTCGCACGCTACGCTTCTGGCATGAGTCTGGCCAAAAAACTTTTGCACACGCGCTATCGTGTCAACGACCTCGAACGCACGGTTGCGTTTTATCGCGACTTGCTGGGGCTGGCAGAAATCAGGCGGCACAAATCTCCGCGCGGTTCAGAGCTTGTTTTCCTCAAAGCACCGGAAAGCGAGGAGACAATCGAGATCACCTATTTCCCGGGCAGCGGCCCGGTGCAGGTGCAGGCGGACCTCACGCATCTCGCGTTCGAGGTGGACAGCTTGGATGAGTTTGCCAAACACCTGGCCAGTCACGGCTTGAAATTCTCGGACGGCCCGACGACGACTTCCAGCGGCACCGTATTCGCCTTCATTGATGCACCGGAAGGATACGAGATTGAGTTGATCCAGAAGGCCGGCGGCGGACCGGATTGTTGAATGATCCTTCGCGCCCGTCAGTTTGAATTTCAGTTTCCGCGTCCGGCGCTGGTGATGGGTATTGTCAACGTCACGCCCGATTCGTTTTCCGATGGTGGGAGCTTTTTCAATGCGGACGCCGCGGTGGCGCATGCAGTGACGCTGGTCGAGCAGGGCGCAGATATTTTGGATATTGGCGGCGAATCCACACGGCCCGGTGCCGCGCCTGTCGGCGAAACGGAAGAGTTGCGGCGGGTGATCCCGGTGATTGAAAAGCTCGCCGCTTCGGTCAGCGTGCCGCTCTCGGTGGACACGATGAAACCCGCAGTGGCACGCGCGGCATTGGCGGCAGGCGCAAGCATTGTCAACGACGTGGCGGCGAATCGCGAGGACGACCCGATGTGGCGCGTCGTCGCTGAAGCCGGTTCGGGTTACGTGGCGATGCACATGCAAGGTTCACCGCAAACCATGCAAGCGCATCCGAACTACGACGACGTGGTTCGCGAGATGGAAGATTTTTTTGAAGGGCGGATGGTGCGCTTGAAAGCCGCCGGGGTTGCGCCGGAGCAGGTCGTGTTTGATGTCGGGATCGGTTTTGGCAAGACGATGGAACACAATTTGCAGTTGCTCGCGGCGCTGCGGAGTTTTACAAGAATGGGGCGGCCGATGTTGCTTGGTGTTTCCCGGAAATCCTTCATCGGCGCGCTGTTGGGCGCGGGTGTGGCGGAACGGCTGCCGGCTTCGCTGGCGTGCGCGTGTCTCGCAGTCGAGGCTGACGTGAAGATTATCCGGACACACGACGTTCACGAAACGGTGCAGGCCATCCGAATGACGGAGGCGATTTTGCAGCGGCAAATAAAATGACCTGGCAGAAAGTTCATGACATTGGCGGGCCGGCGCTGGAGATACTCATCCTGGCGGTGGGCATCTATTTTGCCACGCGCTTTGTGCGCGGCACGCGCGGGTGGCCGGTGGTGATCGGCTTTGCGCTGCTGCTCATTGTACTCTCGCTCGCCTCGACACTGTTGCGTCTGGACGTGTTGCGCTGGCTGCTTGGCAACGCCACGGTATTCATCATCCTGGGTGCGCTTGTCATTTTTCAACCCGAACTCCGCCGCATGTTGGGCGAACTGGGAAATCTTCCCATCTTCGCCACCGCGCGAGAACAACGCGAAAACATCGAGGTCGTGGTCGGCACCTGCGAACGGCTCGCCGACGTCCGCATTGGTGCACTCATCGCCATCGAACAATCCATCCAACTATACGAAGCAGTGGAGTCAGGCATCGTTGTGGACTGCGAAGCCACGCCGGAAATGCTCGAAACCATTTTCTTTCCCAACAACGCCATCCATGACGGTGGCGTGATCATCAAGGGCGACCGCATCACGCATGCGGCATGTATTTTCCCGTTGTCGCAGCGCGGTGATTTGAACAAATCAATCGGCACGCGCCATCGTGCGGCTTTGGGTCTTAGCGAGGAAACGGATGCGGTGATCATTGTGGTGTCTGAAGAAACAGGCGCAATTTCGTATGCTTACAAGGGGCAGCTTGTTCGTGGCATCACTGTGGAGGAACTGCGCTCGTTCATGACATCCGTGATCGTGCAACCGGCGCGTGCGCGGGGCTTTGTAGGTTGGTTGCGCTCACGCCAGTTTGAGCCGTATCGTTCATCCGGCCCGCCCGTCGTCACGCGCAACGAGCCGCGTTCCACACCGCAGGGAGGCGGCAAGTAGTCATGTTTCGCGATATCTTATCCCGGAATTTTGGGTGGAAGCTCCTGTCGCTCGCACTCGCTGTTGCCATCTGGGTGGCGGTCAAGACCGTCAGCGCTGAACGCGGCAACCAGACGGAACGCGCGTTCCTTAATCTTCCCGCGCAGATTGTTTCCAGCACGGCTGACGTGCGCACGTACAAGATTGAGCCCGGAGAAGTGCGGGTCACCATAAAAGGTCGGCCGGACACCATCAGCTCCATCGCAGCCCGTGAGATCAAGGTGTTCGTGGACGTGACAGGCATCGAATCCGCAGACAACCTTATCAAGCAGGTGGACGTGGCATTACCCAATGGCGTTGCGCTGGTCAACGTCGAGCCCGCCAACGTGCAGATCACCATCCCGCCCCGCGGCCCTTTGAGATCCCCTGCAAACAATCCATGAGCAATCCCAAGAAAATCTTCGGCACGGATGGCGTGCGCGGCACGGCCAACGTGGAACCTGTAACGGCGGAAACCGCGTTGAAACTCGGACGCGCCGCAGCCCACGTCTTCAAGAATCTCGAAACCCAGTCGCGCGGCCAGGGTCGCCACAAGATTGTCATCGGCAAGGACACGCGCCTCTCCGGCTACATGCTCGAGAACGCCATCTCGTCGGGAATTCTTTCGATGGGTGTGGACGTGTTGTTCATCGGGCCGCTGCCCACGCCGGGCGTTGCCTACGTCACGCGCAGCCTGCGTGCGGACGCCGGGATCGTCATCACCGCCTCACACAATCCGTATGCGGACAACGGTATCAAGTTTTTCCGTGCGGACGGCTACAAGCTCGACGACAAGGTCGAAGCGAGCATTGAAGACCTCGTGTTCAGCGGCCAGATCGAAAACATCCGCCCCACTGCCGAGGAGATCGGCAAGGCCATGCGCATCGAGGATGCACTGGGTCGTTACATCGAGTTTGCCAAGGCCAGTTTTCCTCGCGGCATGACGCTCGAAGGCATGCGCGTGGTTGTGGACTGCGCACATGGTGCCGCGTACAAGGCCACGCCCTGCGTTCTGCGCGAACTTGGAGCGGAAGTCATCGTGGTTGGTGACACGCCCAACGGCAAGAATATCAACAAGGATTGCGGCTCGATGCACCCACAGCATCTTTGTCAGCTCGTGCGCGAGTTCCGCGCCGATGTTGGCATCGCGCACGATGGCGACGCCGACCGCGTGATGATGTGCGACGAACGCGGCGAGATGATTGACGGCGACGACATCATGGCCGTGGCTGCACTCGACATGCTTGCGCAGGGAACACTCGCGCAAAAAACGCTCGTCTCCACCGTCATGAGCAACGCGGGCCTGGACGCCGCAATCAAAGCCGCTGGTGGCAAGGTCATCCGTACGGACGTGGGCGACAAGAACGTGATTGATGAAATGCTGCGCGGGGGATTCAACTTCGGCGGCGAGCAGAGCGGCCATCTCATCTTCCGCGACCACGGCACCACGGGGGATGGACTTGTGGCGGCGTTGCAGGTTCTGAGCACGATGAAATCAAAACAGGTGACGCTTTCCAAGCTCTCGAAATGCTGGACGCGTTTCCCGCAGCTTGTCACCAACGTGAAAGTGCGCGAGAAGACGCCGTTCAACAAACTGGATGGCATCCTCAAGCTCGTGGAACAGGCCGAGGCTGAAGTGCAACCCGCTGGTGGACGCGTGCTGCTGCGTTACTCAGGAACCGAACCCAAAGCGCGCCTGCTCATCGAAGGTCGCGACGAGGCCGTGCTCGACAAGTGGAGTAAGCAGATTTGCGAAGCCATCAAGCGGCAGGTCGGGGCGTGATTCAACGAAAATCAGACTTTTAGGCCGCCGCCGTAACTGGCCGCGCATGCCATAAGAATCAAGGCAACCATTCCATCAGGCACGCGATTGCCAGGAAACAAAGCGCGACATGAATCGGAAGCCGGTTGATCTCGATCTTGGCTGATAAGCTCATGTTTGTGATTCGGGTAACCATCGTTATGAGCCACGCAGGAGGAGTGGAACAGACAGGATTTTCCTCGCGTCGCTGCCCGATTCGGTGTTAAAACCGTTCCATGAAAAAGTGGATTCTTCGGATAGGTATTATCGCTGTTATTCTCGTCATCATTGCAGTCGTCGTCATTGGACTTACGCTGGATGGTGCCATCAAGAAGGGCGTTGAAACTGTCGGACCGCAAATCGCCAAAGTGGACGTGAAACTGGACGGC
>CAYSDO010000145.1:0-9305 GCA_964429665.1 uncultured Bifidobacterium sp. | reverse complement strand
ATCAATCCCTTCCTTCAAGCTTGTAAATCGAATTCTGGAAACATGCCCATCCACCCAGGCAGTCTGGTTACCCTTGCTGTGGCGATACCATTCAAAATCAAAGTGATATCCACCATAAAGACTTGCCAGACCGCTGTATGGATTTCCTGTGCCAATCCACTGGCCCAAGATTGCACTGCTGCCCGGGAACAGTCCAATACTGTCATCAGGTCCTTCCATGTTTTGCTCGGCAGCATCCTGACAGAAAATCATTTTGCTTGGGCTTTTGTAATTTGTGGTTTTCTTGATGGTCTTTGGTTCATCAACATCCGCAGCTATGCCGCTGTTCTTGAGCAGGTACTGACACATTCCATATGTGGAGTTTTCCCAAAAATCGCTTGGGTAAAACCTGCCATCGTCGTGCCATTCATCAGGATGGACTGAAGCGGGGCAGCGGAACACTTTTTTGTTTTTACCGTAGTATTCGTAGTAGCCAATTGCCCAGTAGGCCAGTCCATTGTTTGGTGCAAGTAATACGTCAGACCTAGGACTTGCGGTCCATTGTCCGTCATTGGGAAGATCGCCACCGCCTTTGTGGAAATAGGTGTTGTTGTTATCATCCGCGTACATCGAACCTGCCAGAACAATTTGTTTCAAGTTATTGACGCACTGAGCTGCCTTGGCCCTGTCTTTGGCCTTGCTCAAGGCGGGTAGGAGCATTGCGGCCAAAATAGCTATGATTGCAATGACCACCAGCAACTCAATCAACGTGAACGCTCCAACAGCGACGCGACGTATTCGTGCTTCCTTTGGAAGAACAGGGCAGGTATTCGGTGTGGCATTGGAACAGTTGATCATTTTCATTATTCGTTTGGAACTTTAGAACTACATTGGTTTTCTCTACCGACGATTCTGGAACGATATTGAGGGCATTCTACGAGCTCTCGACAATCATGCCATTCCATCTGGTTCGAGTATTTTACTATCAGGTTCAGGATTCGCTTTTACTAAGCCTCTTTATCGTCCCAAAGTCAACAAACTTTTGCTCGTTACATATGAAAAATCCAAGGGGAATTAATGAATGATTTGAAGTAGCGGGCTTTGGGGTGATTTCGTCGGCGCTTTTTTGACTCATGTACGCTTGGTACGGTTGAAGGCTGTGAGGCGATGTTTGGTGTGGCGATTCGTGTCGCAACCCAAGGTTTTGCAGAACTTCGGCGTCTTCGATGCTCATTGGCGGGTCTGTCAGCATTTTAATCTCAGCAGATAGGCTTGGAAAAGATATCAAGGTGGCTTGACCTCATGCGACGCTTTGCCGAAGCTCCCGGCGCGCTGCGCCTCATTGCAGCCAAAATAACATGATAAAACTACGATTCCCGGTGATGGTGGCGGCGAGCCTCTGCTTGTCCGGCTGCGATCAAGCTACGCAACCCGGCGGCGATAAAAACGCTGCGTCCAATCCTCCAACCACTACAAACGCTGTATCAAAATCACAGTCTTCTGAAATGAAAACCACGGCCAGCGGCCTCAAATATCAGGTGTTGAAACAAGGCACGGGCACAGTTTCACCGAAGGCCACGGATACAGTCAAAGTGCATTATCACGGCACTCTCCTCAATGGAACTGTGTTCGACAGTTCCATTCAGCGTGGTCAGCCCATCAGTTTTCCATTGAACCAGGTGATCCCCGGCTGGACCGAAGGCTTGCAACTCATGAAGGTGGGCGACAAGTTCAAGTTTGAGATTCCGGCGAACCTGGCTTACGGCGAACAGAGTCCTGCTCCCACGATTCCCGCGAACAGCACGCTGGTGTTCGAGGTGGAATTGCTAGGCATCGAGTAGTCAGGTGACGGCCTTTGCGATTCGAGGTTCGAACGCCAATCGGGCTTTGCGATCTCTTGTAGCTCTCATTTAGAGCGACAGAAACTCGGGTCGGATTTCTTTTTCGTCGCAGTGAAGAACGGCAACACTGCGTCGGGATCCCTGACGCGGTTTACCGGAATAACCCGGATTTAGAAACAGCACATCTCGGATTCGTTCCGAGAATTGTTGGTGAGTGTGGCCGAACAGAACTACGTCAGGTCTTTGGCGTTCGATGGCCGCGCGCAACTCAGCATCTTGTGAGTGTGGGTTGACGATGTGTTGCAGGAAAAACTTTCGTCCGGCGAGTTCTATGGACTGTGTTTCGCGGTAGCGGAAACAAGGATCATCGGTGTTACCGCTGACGGCGGTGACAGGCGCGATGAGCTCCAGTTCGCTGAGAATAAACGGTGAGCCGATGTCGCCGGCGTGCAGGATATGGCTCACTCCGGAGAACCGCCTGGCGACTCGCGGGTCCAGATAATCATGCGTGTCTGAAATGAGGCCGATTTTCATGGGGTGAGGTGCGAGGTTTCAGGTGTCAGGGGGTGCGTACCAGGAGTAACCTGACACCTGATACCACGCACCAATCACCTCATTCACGCCTTTGCTTCCTCCGGTTCGGCGTCTGGCTTGGATTCGGTTTCAGATTCGGGTGCGCGCTGGCCTGCTTCCTTATCCTGCGGAGATTCTGCGGTGAGTTTCATGGCGGCGACGAACAGTCCGGTGAAGATGCCGCCGCTCAGGAGCGTGTTGCGGAGGAATGTCCACGTCTCGGGCCAGCCCGCCGTGCCTTTGGTGAGCGCGATGATCCACCCTTGAATGGTTTTCGTGTATTCAGGATTGGCAAAAGGATTGAAAAACCATGAGGCGGTGTTGGTGATGAGATAAAAAAGCAGAGCGCCGAGCACGCCGCCACCCAGCAACGAAAAGAACGAAGACTTCGGTTTGAATCGCCGCCCCAGCCAGATCAACACCACATAGGCGGCGTAGTTGAAGAGTTGAAATTTGAGCACGGGCGGTTCCCAGACGTTGTAGCCGAGACCGAGCCAGTAGTAGAAATTCAAGGCAATGTCCGTGACCAGCAGGGTGGCGAGCGGCAGCCACCAGGCCATTGCACCGCTCAAAAAAACGCCCGCACAGAATGCGATGGCGTAGGCCACGCTGAAATTTTGCGGCAACATTCCGGGAGTCCGCGACAGCGCGAACACCAGCATGAGCGCAACAGGCAGCGCGTGCTTTTTGAATTGCTCGATCACCGACAGAAGAATAGCCGCGAGGCGGCGAATGACAAGGTGCGCGTTGATGTAAGGTGTGACTGAAACTGCCGTGCAACCCCGGGAGCGCCGACATCTTGCCGGCGGGTTTCCAGAGTTTCTGGGCGGAGGCAACTCGCCAGCAGGATGCTGGCCCTCCCAGGCGTTGGCGTTTGCACGGCACTTTCAGTCACACCCGAAAAATCAGAGCGTTCTTGAGTTACGCCGGGCTTTTTGTTTCTGTTTGGAGCGTTGAAACTCAAGCCCCTCAAACTGGCGCCGGCATTCATTGCCACTCTCGTCATCGCGAGCGTCTGTCTGGTGCGCATGCTCGACCTCTCCTGGGTGCAGCGGCTTGAGAACATGACCTACGACCAACGGGTTCGCGCCGCGCACTCGCAACCGCTCGGTGTGGCGACGAATCTTGGCTGTGTCTTTATCACCGATGACAGCATTGCGGCCATCGGGAACGGAATGCTCGGCAAGCCTTACGGCCTTTATTGGCCGCGCCACATTTATAGCCGGGTCCTGCGTGAACTGTCAGCACAGGGTGCGCGCACAGTGGGATTTGACGTCATGTTCCCCAATCTGCGGATTGACCACGGTGCATTCCCCGAATCCGGGAAACAGTCGCCCGGTCTTGATGAATTCCTGAAGATGCTCCATCCCGGTGAAAAGCCGCACACGTATGAGGAAGGTGGCGTTCAGACAATCTTCGTAAATTCAGACGATCACTTTGCGTGGCAGCTCTGGCGCTCGGGCATCGGCCTGCTCGCTTCGGAGCGCGGCGTGCGCCCTCATCGTCTCTTTGCCACCAACGCGCTCGGGGTTGGCGACATCTCGGCTGATCTGGATGCGGACGGAGTTCTTCGCCGCGCAATGGCTTTCCGCATTTACACGAACTGGCATCCGCTGTTTCAAATGGTTGAAACCAATCTGGAATACGGCGTTGACCTGAGCCGGGCGTCGGTTGCGGGCGGAAAAATCATTCTGTCTCGAGCGGGTCTTCAAGCGATCGAGATTCCGCTGGATGCCGAGGGTCGTTTTGAAACTGCGGATTTGATCGGTGACAAACGTCCGCCGGACATGCCCGCAAAGGCGAAGCCCTACACGCTCGAGAAAGCCTGGCACATGGGCATCATACTCGCCGCGCGCGAACTTCAACTTGATCTCGCCGGTGCCGATGTGGATTTGCGTGCGCGTCGGATCACCTTGCGCGGCACAAACGGCGCCGAGCGCGTGCTGCCAGTGGATTCGTCCGGTTACTTTTATATCAACTGGGAAATTGTTCCGTCAGATCGGCGGCTCACATCGGACGTCATTGAGCGGGTGTTGCTGGACGACCAGGCGCGGAACACCGGTCTCGGCGAGAGTCTGACAAACACCTGGCGCGACAAGCTCGTCGTCATCGGTTCCGCTGCCACGGGCAATGACCTTTCTGATCACGGTGCCACGCCGCTGGAAAAGGACACATGGCTCGTAAGCAAACATTGGAACGTGGCGAACTCGATCATCACGGGGCGTTTCATCCGCACCACGCCTCTCGCGGCTGATCTGCTGCTTATTGTCCTGCTCGGCGGATTGACCGCGTGGTTGACGTGGCAGTTGCGCGCGGCGACTGCGGCGCTGGCGGTGATTGCGCTGGTTGTGGGCTACACCGTTTTGGCATTTGCGCTCTACAACAATCAGCGAATCTGGCTGCCTCTGACTTTACCGGTCGGTTGTGCGGTGTTGATGCAGTACATCTGTGTGCAAACATACCGCGTCGTATTCGAGCAGCGGGAACGCCGCCGGGTCATTGGCGTTTTCGGGAAAATGGTTTCCCCCAAAGTAGCGCGCGAGGTTCTGAAGATGGAATCTCTCTCACTCGGCGGTTCGCGAAAGGAAATCACGGTTTATTTTGCGGATGTGCGCGGGTTTACCGAACTTACTGACGCCACGAACGAGAGTTCGGCTCAAATTGTTGCGGAGCGGAATCTCACCGGGCCCGAGGCTGAGGCGGTATTTGGCGAGCACGCGCGCGAAATGCTCGAGACCGTCAACACGTACTTGTCCTTGGTGGCCGATGTTGTGAAGCAGCATGATGGCACGCTGGACAAGTTCATCGGTGATTGTGTCATGTCGTACTGGGGCGCGCCCACTTCCGATGAACACCATGCCCTCCATTGCGTGCGTGCAGCCATTGACGCCCAACGCGCGATTCACAAATTGAACCTCCGCCGATTCGAGCAAAACAAAGTCCGCGAGCAGGAAAATATTGAACGTGCCCGGCTCGGACAACCTTTGCTCCCGATACTGCCCGTGCTTTATCTTGGCAGCGGCATCAACTCTGGCGTGGCGGTTGCCGGATTCATGGGATCGGAAAAGAACGAGCGCAGCTACACGGTATTTGGTCGCGAGGTGAATCTGGCCAGTCGCCTCGAATCCGTTTCAGGACGGGGTCGTGTACTCATCGGCGAGGCGACCTACGGGGCGTTGTTGCGTGATGATCCGGCGCTGGCCGCGACTTGCATTGAGCAGGAGCCGACCAAGCCCAAGGGTTTCAACAAGCCGGTGCGGAACTTTGAAGTGCCCTGGCAGCAGGTAGAACCCCCCAAGCTCCTTGTTCCAGGTTCCGCTTAATCACAGTGGAGTGCAAACCTCCAGGTCCTCCGAGTTTCGGATTTCTTCCTCGTCTTCACGTTCGCATTCGCTACAATCCATGTCATGCGAACCGCGATTTATCCCGGCAGTTTCGATCCCTTCACCAATGGTCATCTTGACATTGTGGAACGGGCATCCCGTTTGTTCGACCGTGTTGTCGTGGCCGTGGCCAGTAGCGAGGCCAAACATCCTCTGTTCTCGATCAGCGAGCGTGTTGCCCTCGTCAAGGAAACCGTCCGTGGGTTGAAAAATGTGGAAGCCGACGCCTTCGACTGCTTGCTTGTTGATTATGTCAGGAAACAATCCGCTCAAGCCGTGGTGCGCGGACTGCGCGCCGTCTCCGATTTTGAATTTGAGTTTCAGCTCGCATTGATGAACCGGTCGCTCAACGACAGTTTTGAAACCATTTTCATGATGCCCAAGGATACCTACACGTTTCTGAGTTCACGAATCGTGAAGGAAATCGCTCATCTTGGCGGCGATGTCAGCGCCTTCGTGCCTGAGCATGTCAGAACCGCGCTTGCGGCCAAGTGGGCGAAGAAATAATTTCCGCCATGCCCCTGCTCATCAATCTCCGTCATCTCGAAACTCGCGATCAAAAGCTGGAAGGCGAACTGTCTGTGGTTGACCTTGAGTTCGATGACCGGGATGAGATGGTTTTGGCGCACCAACCGCTCTGTCACAACCTGGAAGTTCAGAAACTGGACGACAGCCTGCTCGTGCGTGGAAGTTTGAGGCTCGTTCTGGACTGCCAGTGCGTGCGGTGTCTCAAACCCTTTGAATTTACCGTTAAATTGGACGAATGGACGTGCCTTGTGCCGCTTGAAGGCGACGACAAAGCACCCATTGTGAGCGATAGCGTGGACTTGACGCCCTATTTGCGGGAAGATATTCTCCTCAGCTTTCCGCAGCACCCGTTGTGCAAACCCGGATGCGTCGGATTGAAGAGACCTGACACTGAAAAGAAGAAAACGAACGGCAAATACGGCACGGACGAAGTTCCATCGCCATGGGCCGAACTGGACAAACTGAAACCTAAAAACTGAATTTATGGGAGTTCCCAAAAGAAAACCATCCACGAGCCGCATGAAGATGCGCCGCGCCTACAACAGCGTCCTTAAACTTCCGCAACTTGGCACCTGCCCGCAGTGCGCCGCGCCTTACATCCCGCACCGCGTGTGTCCGGCCTGTGGCTACTACAAGGGCCGTCAGGTTTTGACTGTCACTGCCGGCGCTTGATTCCGCGCGTCTTCGCGCGGCATTGCTGATTTTCAGTTATGCGCATCGCAGTGGATGTCATGGGCGGCGACCACGGTTGCGCGGTCGTGGCTCAAGGTGTCAAACTAGCCCTCGAAGCCGACGATCGTATTACGAGCATTCTGCTTGTCGGCAAAGAGGACGAAATCAAATCCGCTCTCTCAGCATGTGGTCTTACGAGTGACCGCGTGGAGATAGTCCACGCCTCCGAGGTGTTGACGATGGAGGACAACCCCGTCGAGGGCATCCGAAGGAAAAAGGATTCCTCGATGGTGCGTGCCATCGAACTCGCTCGTGAGGGCAGGGCGGATGCCGTGATCTCTCCCGGCAACACCGGTGCCCTCGTGGCCGGCTCCATGAAACTCCGCCGCATAGAAGGCGTGGAGCGGCCTGCCATTACCGCGCGGATGCCGTCCCGCAATGGCGATTTTGTCTTGCTGGATGCAGGCGCAAATCCTGTTTGTGAACCTCAACATCTGGCGCAGTTTGCCGTGATGGGCGACATCTACGCGCGGGAGATTCTTGGTCTTGCCAAACCGCGCGTCGGGGTTCTTAGCAACGGCTCTGAGGAATCCAAGGGGAACGACCTTACCCGTGCCGCTTCTGCATTGTGCGCGAAACTTGATCTCAATTACATCGGCTACGTCGAGGGGTTCGATTTGTTCGACGACGCTGTGGATGTAGTCGTGGCGGATGGTTTCGTTGGCAACATCGTTTTGAAAACCGCCGAAAGCCTCGGCTACGCGATGATGCACCTGCTCAAGCGCGAACTTACGGCGACACCCATCCGCAAACTTGGCGCAATGATTTCCCAGAACGCCTTTCGGGCGTTGAAACGCCGCATGGACCCGGAGGTTTATGGCGGTGCAGTGTTGCTCGGACTGAACGGCAATGTCATCAAGGCGCACGGTTCATCGCGAGAACGCGCCATCATGAGCGCCATCCGCGTCGCGACGGAGGAAGTCCGCCACGGAATCAACGATCTCATCGCAAAAAAAATCGCCGATGCCAACCAGCGCATCGCAGCGGCAACGGCAGCCACCACCACACCATGAGCACGACCAGACCAAAATTCAAAAACCCCCGTGCCAAGCACGATTTCAAGGGGCGCACAGTTTCGATCACTGGCGTCGGCGCCTATGTGCCCGCGAAGGCAATGACGAATTTTGAACTCGAAAAGGTCGTGGACACCACGGACGAGTGGATCACCTCGCGCACCGGCATCAAGGAACGCCGCATTGCCGCCAAGGACGAGTTTACGTCTGACATGGCCGCGAAGGCCGCACAACGCGCAATGAAAGCCGCAGGCGTCACTGCCGACCAGGTGGACCTCATCATCGTAGCCACCATCACTCCGGACATGGTGTTTCCGTCGACGGCATGCCTTGTGCAACAGAAGATCGGCGCCAACCGCGCCGCTGCGTTCGACATGGAAGCCGCATGCTCGGGCTTCATCTACGGGCTCGAAATCGCGCAACAGTTCATCATGTCGCGCACGTACGACACCGTGATCGTCATAGGGGCGGAAAAACTTTCTTCCGTTGTGGATTGGACGGATCGCAACACCTGCGTTCTGTTTGGTGACGGCGCCGGCTGCGCGGTGTTGCAGAGCCGGTCGAACTCGCACGGACTGCTCACGGCGGTGATGGGCGCAGATGGCAGCAAAGCGGAACTATTGCACATGCCCGGCGGCGGCAGCCGTTGCCCTGCCACGACGCAATCGGTCAATGCGCGTCTCCATTTTCTCCGCATGGAAGGCAAGGAAACCTTCAAGCACGCCGTGCAGGCCATGGTCAGCGCGGCCACCGAAGCGCTGCGGCGTTGCGATCTGAAAGTTTCCGATATGAAGTGCATCATCCCGCACCAGGCGAACCGCCGGATCATTGACGCCGTGGGGGATCGTCTCAACGCACGCCCCGACCAGCTTTTCATAAACCTGGACCGTTATGGCAACACGAGCGCTGCGTCCGTGGCGATCGCGCTGGATGAGGCTGTCAGTTCCGGTCGTATTCACCGTGGTGATCTTGTTCTCCTTGTCGTGTTCGGTGCCGGTCTGACATGGGGTGCGGCGGTGATTGAGTGGTGAGGCCATTGGGTCACCCGGTAGTTTTTTCTCACTGGAATCCCCGGTTGTAGATTCCGCCACGGCCCGGTTGTGAAAGCTCGCGGCCTCGTGTTCCATTGCGCCTGCCAATGACGGCAAGAATTGATTGACCTGTGGGCGAGGATGGGGATTAACTAGTGCTGTGATGTATCCGGTGAAAAGTTGTAACAGTTCGGGCAATGGTCACACGACTGTCAGTTGCCGGAA
>CAYSDO010000144.1:0-9331 GCA_964429665.1 uncultured Bifidobacterium sp. | reverse complement strand
GCCTTGGGAATTCCAATCACAGCGTCCCGACACCGACCACTTCAACCGCGACTTCAAACCCGAAGCCGCACACGGCGGGGTTGAGATTTGCCGGCTCAATCCGCGCGATGGGAAACTGACCCAACTCACCCACAGCGAGCCGCCTGTCTGGGATTTTCGTAGCAGCGAATCTCCCGATGGTCGTCAGATAGTTTTCTGTCGCGCTGAGACAGGTGGCGTGCCCGGAATCTGGGTGATGAACTCGGACGGAAGCAACCAACGGCTGCTGACACGAGGTATCGAGGATAAGGGAGCGGATCATCCGCGATGGTTGCCGCAGCAGGCGTGATCTTCGCCAGCCGCGAGGATTCCGGAGCGCGGGCGGTCCCTCGCCCGCAGCAATCACGCACGCCGAAAGAACTCAGGTATTCCAATGCTTCCCTTGCTGTTCACACGCTGCGACCGAGGGACCGGTCGCGCTCCTTTAGTTGCGACTCCGCAGCGCTGCGTTTATCCCCTCTCGTTTGTCTGCAAGGATAAGGCTTAATCGTAATCTTTATCTTGTTCCTAATCTGTCGGAACTCGGAGCTCAAGCGAGCGCACCTCACCAGACTGACATCAAAATCATCCAGCGATTGTTGTAAGGCAGCCAGGGCTCATTGCAGTGATAATCGGCATTCGGCTCGGGCGACATATCCAGCCATGGACGGTCCTGATGCGGCCAGGCGCGGATGATACCGTTAAGGATCGCACCGGGAACCGCGCCACGCGGATTGCCAGGAATCGCGTTGTAGCGATGATGATAGTTTGGAACGAAACGACTACCGACACCTTCCATCAACGACACGCCAAACGGATTTCGGCCCAACAACCAATGCACTTGATTCTCCGCAAGCCGTCGCCCTGCGTTGACGCCCAGCTTCGCAGCAAGCGCGCCCTCGATGGCAACGTCCAGATGCCGCATCGTGCCACCGACATACCAGTCGTTCACGTCTTCGTACGCCTGGAAATAGACAGGCGACCCGTTCGCGACGGGAAAGCGCGCCAAACCAAACGGTGGCGTGCAAAAGGATTCCAACTCAGCCATGCGTCGTTCAGCGACGGGCTTGATGCGTGCCAGGAGCGGATCCTCAGGGAAAGCTGCAGCAAACTCACCAAGTGCACGAAAACTGTCTTCAGGTTTGGATTGTTTCAATAGATTTTCGGCCTGGGCTTGCGCGGCTTGGCGGTACTTCGCTTCACTGGTCGCAGCATGAAGCGCCACAAGCGTCTCCATTCCACCACCTATCTTCTCGTGTAGCCGCACGGCAAGTCGGATGAATTCGTCGCCGCGCACGGTGTCGCCAGATTTCTTCAGGGATGCTCCCGTGAGCGCAAACCCCGCCGCGCACCAATTGCGATTACCACCCACGTCCTTCACTGGACGGTCGTCGCTGTTGCCGGGCTTGTTATCGGTCTCCAGTTCAGGCGCACCCCAATAGCGATAGCCGGTGGAGATCGTGTTCACCACCATCTCCAGGGAATCCTTGTCGAACGTCTTGATCAGGAACTCAGCACCCCACAAAGCTTCTTCCAGAATGTCGGCCCGCCCATTCTGGTCTCGATCCCATTGGTCGAAAAGTTGGGGCTGGCGATGGTAGGCAACTGAAAGCGCATAGAATCCTTCCGGCGTAAAGCCGCAGTACTTGTTGTAGTCGCCAGCGTCGTGCCAGCCGCCCGCCAGATCACGGTGGGTGCCATCCGGCATACGCGCATCGTCCAGATGACAGGTTGCATGAAAGCCGGGCACGGCTGTGCCGCAGCGTTGGGAGTAAAAAAAGCGGTAGCCCGGCTCCGCGGTTTGTTGACGAAGCAAATCGTCTCCAATTGTGAACGGCGGCGAGAAAGTCTCGGCCTTGCCTTCGCCGGTGGCGACCACGTATCGCCCCCGGTTGGTGACGGTGGAAAAATCGAAAGTCCAATGCGAACGATCCCAATCGGCGATGGCATCTGTCGACTGCCACTCACCGCGCACAACTTCGCGGAAGGTTGCCAACTCAATCAGCCGCGC
Organism: uncultured Bifidobacterium sp.; assembly: GCA_964429665.1. GTDB lineage: Bacteria > Verrucomicrobiota > Verrucomicrobiia > Limisphaerales > JADLHS01 > JADLHS01. The sequence goes on along the minus strand of CAYSDO010000144.1, from coordinate 7,302 downwards.
AGCGGGCAGTGCGGGCAAAGGTGACGCCGATTGAAGGACAGCTATTTTGGTGATCGAGTGCGTTTCGTAACCAAGTTGATCCACGAGCACCTGCAGACCCGGCACACGCTGCATCCGGATTTCAACGTCGTCCAGGTAGAACAGTTCGGTTGAATCACTTTCGATCCAAAGCTGGACTTGGTGGCTATGGATGGGTCTGGTCGCAGCAATCTCATAGCGTCGCCAACCAGCCTCCTCCTGGCTGACCTTGCCTGCCTTGTCCACGAGCAACTCGACTGCAGGCTTTCTTCCTTCCCTTCCCGTCCAGACGAGCGAGAGCTGGAACTGAGCGCCCACCGATCCGAGAATCCAAACCACCCCGGTCACTTTCGTTATGTCTTCATCAAGACGAAGACCGATGGTGCGCGCGCCACGGATGCCGTTCGTTCCGCTTGCAGGAAGTTCATCTTCGCCGCCGTTGTAACTCGTCGCGAACCGCCTTCCGACCACGATGCTGTGCTGGCTTGGCTGAACGCAGAGCGAGCGAGTGCCGTGACGATGAACGGTGTTGGTAAAAAAAACGTGCGGACCGCCGTTCGTCACCTCGATGCCAACCGGCAACCATCCGCCAAGCCGTTTTGCGTCCAGTTCGAACGAGGGATTGGGAGCAAGGTTCGCAGAACTGAAATCTGCTGCGAACGCGACGTTGACCAGACATAGGAAAATAAAAACACCGACAACGCGGAGAAAGTTGAAAGCCTTCATAGATTGGCCCACGAGTCCTGCCGTAAGAAACGCCGGCTGTCAACGAAGATGCGCAACGGCGCTCACTGCCTCACTGCCGGGCGAGATTCGCGCGACCGCCGCGCAACACATATTTCTGAAGCTTGCCGGTGGCGGTCTTCGGCAGCTCGGTCAGAAATGTGAAGCCCTGAGGAACTTTGAAGTGAGCAAGATTATCGCGGGCAAACTGGCGCAACTCGGGTTCAGTCGCAGATGCGCCTTGTCGAAGCACAACAAACGCATGTGGAGCTTCACCCCACTTCTCATGCGGCAGGCCAACAACAGCAACTTCCTGTACAGCCGGATGCCGCACCAACGCACCCTCAACTTCAATCGAAGAGATATTTTCGCCACCGCTGATGATGACATCCTTGATGCGGTCACGGATTTCGATGTAACCATCGGGATGCACCACAGCCGCGTCGCCGCTGTGAAACCAGCCGCCGCGCATGGCTTCGGCCGTGCCTTCAGGGTCGTTGTAGTAACCAGCCATCACGCAATTACCGCGTACCACAATCTCACCGACTGTTGCGCCATCATGCTGGACCTCCTTCCCCTCAGCATCCACAACCCGCGACTCGCCGGCCGTCAGGAATTCGACTCCCTGACGCGCCTTGATTTCTGCGCCTGCACGAGCTGCGAGTTGCGAATGTTCCGGGCGCGGCTCACAAATGGTCATGAAAGGCGAAGTCTCCGTGAGCCCGTACACCTGGGTGATGTTCCAGCCAAGTTCACCTTCGACACGCTCAATTGTGGCCGCAGCAGGCGGAGCACCTGCGGTCAGAACGCGCACTCCACGCGGAGCAGACCGGCGCAATGTTTCAGGCGCATTGGCAATACTGATGAGTATCGTGGGAGCAGCGCAAAGCAGTGTGATCTTTTCGCGGAAGGTGAGATCGAACACCGAGACAGGATCGACCTTGGGCAGGCAAACATGTGTGCCGCCAACGGCGGTGACAATCCAGACAAAAGTCCAACCGTTGCAGTGAAACATCGGAAGCGTCCAAAGATAGCGCTCGCCAGGTGTCATGTGGAGGTGGGCAAGAGTGCCGAGAATGTTCAGCGCTGCATTCCGGTGGGTGATCATCACGCCTTTGGGCCGCGCTGTGGTGCCGCTCGTGTAATTGATGGAGAGCAGATCGCCCTCGCGGATCAGCGGTCGTTCAAATGAAGTGGTGGACTTCGCCAATTCCGCTTCGTAATCAAGCCAGCCAGCTCGTGATCCTTTCAGGACAACGAAGTGTTCAACCTTTGGCAGTTGATCCCGAATGCAATCCAGGGTGTCGAGATAAGCTGGATCAACACAGACAACGCGTGCGCCGCTGTGGTTGATGATGTATGCAAAGTCGTCTGCGGAAAGTCGGTAGTTGATCGGCACGACCACCGCACCAATTTGCGGCACGGCATAGAACGCCTCCAGGTGCGCATGGATATTTGGCGCAATGCAAGCCACGCGGTCGCCCGGGCCAACTCCGAGTCGTTGCAGGGCTGAGGACCAGCGGTCGCAGCGATCCAAAAACTGCCGGTAGGTCAGGCGCAATTCGCCGTCCACCACCGCCTCACGGTCGGGGTAAAGCCGGCGGGCGCGACGCACAAATTCCAAAGGTGTCAGTGGTGATTCCATGTCAGTGTCCGGGTGCGGCGCTGATCTTACGGGAACACTCTGAGAAATCGCGAGGGGAAAAGCGCAACCGCGGAAGCCAGTTTCCAGCAACTTCAGAACTCGTTGCTGATTTCAGTTGTAGTAAAACGTGAACGTGATCCGGCGCTGGTCTTCGGCCACTGCTTGTCGCATCTCGCGCGACCAAGGCTCAAAGGGGGCGGGGTCTTCAATGGCTTTGCGGCAAAGCAGGGAGAGCGACTCCGTGACAGTGTTCTCGTTTATCTTTAGATCGGTGATGCGCCCATTGTAGTTCAGGCTGAACTCTATTTTCACGTGACCCTGGCGGTAGCCCTCGTAACTCATGCTGTCGAGCAGCGCATACCAGCGCGATGACACTGCATCAATGAACGCCCGGTCGTACGCGCCAAAGCCGGTGGCCTTCACGTCGAACGCAGTGCTGCCGCGCTGCTGCACACCAGCGTCCTGCTTCATGGCCTGACCTGGACGTTGATTGGCCTGATTGCGAAGCATGGCATCACGTAGCGTGCGCGGGCGATCTGGCTTGGCGAGAGTGAGATCACCGGGGTCCACTTTGGGCTTGGTCTGCGGTTTTGGAGCCGGCGGATCAGGCATGAGCTGATCAAACTTGTTGCGCGGCGTGTCTTCCACCTTGGCTATCTGGGTTTGCGAGCCATCAATCTTTGGCGCTGCGACATATTTACTGGCATCCTTGTTCGCAGCGATGGAATTTCTGTCGGAGTAAAACGGTGTGTCCTTGGGTGGTTCGGTGCTTTCGAGCAATTTGGTCACGTCCACAAACATGGCGGCAGGCTCCCGTTGGGGCAGTTTCTGAGGAGGATTGTTTTTGGGCAGAGGCCGCGCGATGGCCTGTAACCAAGCCGGTAGCCGGAACAGCTCGGACCAATGATATTTCTTCCCAAGGCCGTAACCGCCCCAAAGGAGTAGATGAAAGGCGACGGAAATTCCAAACACCTGGAGCAGCCTCATGCCTTCGAGGCGATCCAGTCGCAGTGAATTCTCGTTGTGCCTGTATGCACTCATCTTCAAAACTCTGCCGCAGCACCCGTGCCGGAGCAACTGTTTACGTGGTGGCCGGCTCGATACCAATCCTCGGCAACCTTGTTTCGCTCGTAGTAACCATATTTAAGCTCCCAACCCCCATTGTCTCCGTGCCCAAAAGAAGCAACTAGAGGTGTAACAATTAAGGAATAAGGCGAATCAGCGACACGGTAATCCAGCAGCGGAGTCATCGCCGTTCGAGCACGAAGTATTTCTGTGCAATCCATGGCGCGCCAGTAGGCACGACCTGACGCACGTTGAATCCGGCTTCATTCACCTCAGCCGTGAACTGTTCGAAGGTGGGTTGTCCCTCATACGGCGGCTTGCGACCTTTGATCGCCTTGAGAAAACGCCTAACAAAACCAAATGAGTGATAATCGAAAAAGGACACGACAGCAAACCGTCGTGTGACTCGGTGGAGTTCGGCAAAAATCTTCAAGCGCTCCTTGCGGTCGAGAATATGATGCAGCAACCGGTTGCTGAAAGCGCAATCCACTGCTTGATTGCTGAGAGGAAGTTTCGAGGCGTCGCCTTGAAGAACCTCTGCTTTGACTCCGGCCTTTTTTGCCCGTTCGCGGGCGTGTTCAAGAACCTCCTCCGCCACATCAATCGCAATCAGCTTCCGCCCTCCTGCGCCAAGCGTGGCTGCGAACCGCCCCGCACCGCATGGGACATCCAGCACAACTTTGACATCCGGCAGTCCTGAGAAAATCTGCTTCACGGCTTTCTGTTCGCGTTGATCCACACGCTTGCGCGACCCGGATTCAAAACGGTCCGAGTATTTCGCGGCGGCTGCCTTGTCTTGAAGACGGGAACGATAGCTCTGGAGATTGCGGGTTTTATCCATCGGGGCGGAACGCTACATTTTCGACGACCGGCGAACAATTCATTTCTACCTGGTGGAACTGGCTTGTTGCAGGCAACGGTGGACGGTTGCGAGCATTTCCACGAGGGAAAAAGGTTTGCGCAGGAACGCGGAGGCGTCCTTGATGTCTGCGTTCTCAGGGTCGGCATCGGCGCTCGAATAAATCACCGGCAAACCCGGTTTCACGCGCCGCAACGCGACCATTGTTTGTACGCCATCAATCACCGGCATTGACCCGTCCGTAATCACGAGCCGGACTTCGTCACGATGCTTCTGAAGCATGAGCACCGCCTCCTCACCGTTGGTTGCCGTCAACACGCGATAGCCGTGAGAGGCAAGTCCATCACTAACGAGTTCACATATTGCACGTTCATCATCCACCACAAGGATCAATTCGCCCTGCCCTCGCGGAGTTTCTATGGGTTGATCGCTGTCAGTCACGACGCCGGCATCAAGCGCGTGCGGAAGAAAAATCTCAAAGGTCGTTCCCTCACCTGGCTCGCTCTCCACACGCAAAAAGCCCTCGTGACTTTTGAGAATTCGCACAACTGTGGACAGCCCGATGCCCGTGCCGCGACCTTCGCCCTTGGTGGTGAAGAACGGTTCAAAAATCCGCGCGCACACTTCCGGCGGCATTCCAGTACCGGTGTCCGAAACCGACAGTGAAACAAATTCGCCGGATCGCCCTTCCGGGATCGTTGCCGCCTCGATGGCATCAAGCGTCACATTATCTGCCATGAAGGAAAGTTTTCCGCCATCCGGCATCGCATCGCGTGCGTTGACGCAGAGGTTCAGCAGAATCTGATGAAGTTGTGTGGCATTGCCGCGAACCGGCCAGAGATCTTCCGGTAAAAATCGTTCCACTGTGATGTTCCTCGGGAAGGTCTCCTTCACAAGTTTTTCGAGTTCTTTGACCAGAGGCGGGAGAACAAGCCGCTCAAATTCCCCACCGCGTCCGCGTGCAAAGAGCAATACCTGGCGCACCATCTCTGCACCGCGATGGGTACTGGTTTCCATCAAGCCGAGAAGATTTCGTGATTCTTCATCGGTGGCGCGACGACGCAGCAATTGGGCGCCCAACAAAACAGGAGCAAGTGCGTTGTTCAAATCATGCGCCATGCCGCCAGCCAGGGTGCCGATGGTGTTCATGCGCTGCGTTCGGAGGAACTGCGCCTCGAGATTCTTTTTTTCGGTCACGTCGCTGTTGATGAGAAGCACTGTCTCGGGCCTTCCAGCGTTGTCGCGAATCAGAGTCCACCGGCTCGCCACGATGACAACCTGGCCGGCACGTGTCTGTTGGCGAAGTTCTCCGCTCCACTCGCCACGTTGCAATGCCGTGTCGTGCGCAACGCGCGCCGAGTCCTCGTCAGGCGAGGACATTTCACCATGCACATCTTCTTTCTGCAGCGCCTCGAGATTCCATCCGTAGAGTTTTTCTGCGGCAGAATTCGCATAAAGGATTTTGCCGTCGAGGGACTGCACGAGAATAGCGTCGTTCGCCTTGTCAATGAGCGCAGCCTGCTCGCGAATTTTCGCGTTCAAACGGCGGCGCGTGAAGAACCAGTCCTGAAAATGAAACAGCCACGAGCCTGAAAGTGCGACAGGAATCTGTCCGGCGACAACAACAACCCAGGGAAAAAATACATTACCATTGAACGACCACACTGCGAGACCAAAACACAAACCCGCAAAAACCAGCGCAACAATCGTGGCTGCAAGCGGACGAAACAGCACAAGTCCCACACCGAGCACGGCGCCTGACAGCAGCACGATTACCAATTCCACGCCGGGAGAGGGCCGCCGCAGTCCGTCACCGCGCGCCAGGTTGAACATTTCCGTAGCGTGGATTTCCACACCGGGTATAAACAGTGCCCGGCCCCGTTCCCAGAAATGAAACGGACTGCGAAACTGGTCCTGGTTCTGATTGAATGAATTCACCATGGGCCTGGCGCCGACAAACACGATTTTATCTTTGAAGAAATCCTTTTGTACGCCGGACTCCTCGAGCGCGGTGGGGATGTTGACGTTTGGAATTGTCAGGGCCGGACCGTAGTAACGGAGCCAACCATTGTTGGCGCGTGATGAGGCGTTTTCTCCTCCAACAACAGGAAGTCTCAACCACAGCGCCGCCGCCCATGTGAGAGACGGAAGTTTTTCCGAACCGGATCCGGCGAAATACCGGCGCACCACGAAGTCGTCGTCAATCTTGTGGGATGCCAACCCCCACGAAACGGCGTTCGTGGCGAAGTGATCCAATGGCGGGACGTATTTCCTTAAGCCGAGCCGCAGTTTGTCCTCGCCGGTCGAGTAACTCTGGTTGTCATTGAATTCCCCCGCAAGAATGACGTTACCGCTTGCCCGGATGGCTTCGGCAAATTCAGAATCGCCCGCCGCATCCGGCCCAGCGTCACTGAATACAATATCGAACACCACCGCTCTCGCGCCCGCATCGGAAAGACGTTTGACCAGTTGCGCGTGCAAGCGGCGCGGCCAGGGCTCGCCGGGATTCAACTGCAAAGCCGTGAAGGAATCGAGGTCGAGATAGACAATCACGACGGGTGATTTCGACAGTGCTTCGCTTCGTCGCCCGAGCCATTTGTGAAGGAGATCAAAACTCGCTCGAGTTTGCCAGCCAGGCTGGTCGCTTCCGGAATCCAAAAGCGCGAGGCCGAAGAAGGCGTTGATGCCTGCCAACGCCAGTGCGGCGAGCGCTCGCTTGCGATTGGGCCGGATCGGTACTGGCATCAACAACATTATCGCGAAATTGGAGCGGCGTGGCGAGTCTGGTTTGCGTCGTGAACCAAAAAACCGTCCGCCGGGTTTCGGCGGACGGTATGTCTTTGAGACGTATTCTGAAAATGACGCCTTAGTTTGCAGTCGGAAACTCACGAGCGAAATAGCTCTCGCCATTGTGGATCAGTTCAATGATCTGTCCGAGCGGATCAAAGTCCAGCAAAAGCTCGCCGTTCTGGGGTGAGTCGCTGTCGAATTC
>CAYSDO010000143.1:0-9350 GCA_964429665.1 uncultured Bifidobacterium sp. | reverse complement strand
TGACAAAGCCTCCGCTTATATCGCGAAAATCTGGCAAGTTTCTCTTGATGGCAAATCTGCCAACAGATAAAACAATCCCTGTAATTCCCATGCGTCATGTGCAGAAAAACTGTTGTGCTCCAGCCATAGCTGGCGGGCGTCAGAAACACGGCAGTTAAGTCCTACCCTAAAACAGTCAACAGACTTGAACTTATGAATACAAACCGCATTGCGCTGCCTCGTATCCCCAGTTTCGTGGCGCTAGCATTGGGCATAATTGCCGTGCCATCAGCGAACGCCGGCCTGCCCTTACAACCCGAGCAAATCGTCGTCACCTGCTTTTCAGGCACCATCAATTACTACTCTTCCCCGCCTACTGTCACCCCAAACCTCAATAACAACGGTTACGTGGTGGCCCAGTACGATACGACGACGGGCAATATCGGACCACTGATTCCAAACACCTCATCGCCGCCGGAATTGTGGGATGTGACCGATACCCCGCCGCTCGCCTCATTCCATAACGCAACAGGCCAGCCATGGAATGCGCAGCGTTTGGGTGAAGTGTTCGGTATTTGCGTGGACGACGCGTCCTCGCCGAACATCTATGTGACCGCAACGGAATGTTACAACATCGTTGGCTCGGCCACGCCGCTGCCCAAGGGGCCGGGTGGACCGGGTGGCATTTACAAATTGGATGGCACGACCGGCAACAGCACTTTTGGCAGTCTGCCAAACAATAGTGGCAACGGTCCGGGCTTGGGCAATGTCTGCTTTCGTCGGGCGGGCAGCGGCACGGGTTATCTCTACGTAAGCGATCTTGAAGACGGAAAAATATATCGAATGGATGCCGCCACGCTCACAACTGTGGGCACGCCGTATGACCACGGCGTCACAGGCCGAACCACTGCCAGTCTGTCGACAATCACAGACGACGGCACGCCGGGTTTGACACAATTAGGTCGGCGGGTTTGGGGTGTGAAGACGTATCAAAGCAAGCTTTACTATGCGGTCTGGTGGGAGGACAGCCGCAACATCAGTCTCACGGAGTCGAATGAAATCTGGTCAGTGGGTCTGGACAACAATGGCGACTTTGTGCCCAACAGTGCGCAACGGTTGATCAGCCTTCCCGATTTCACGATCAACCAGTGGTCTCACCCCGTCGCGAGCATTGATTTTTCACCGTCCGGCAACATGTATCTGGCCGAGCGTTACTGGCAATATCTTGCCATGGTGCCCAATGCCACCTTTGGTGCGCACCACGCGCGGATCCTGCGTTACACCCTCTCGGGACCGAATTGGGTAACAACGCCAACCACGACGCATCACATCGGCGGGGATGCCTCATTCTACTTTCCAAACACACAAAACGGGGCCAACTCGGCGGGCGGTGTAGCTGCGAATTGCGATGACAGCATCTGGGCCACCGGCGACATGTGGAATGGCTCTTATACTCCTTACATCAACGGATACGTTTACGGCACGTTGCGCATTCCGACCGGCGGGAACAGCATGTACGCCGGCAATGGCTATGGTTGCCTTGCGATTGATTACGACGGAAACATCGCTGCCATTTCCAAGTTCGGCGTTGGCGCGATCGCCACGGTTCGTGATTGTTGTTTACCACCTCCCTCGGGAATGGTCGCGTGGTGGCCGTTGGACGAATCCACCGGCGCGCCGACCTACGCCGACCTGAGCGGCAACGGCAACACTGCGCTGGTTCAAAGCGGTGGCCCCGTAGGCAGTTTCAACAGCCCCTCCGCCATTCCGGGTAAAGTGGCTGGCGGAGGATCATTCCTCGATTCCAACACACGAGGACGCGCGCCAAATGCGCCTTCGCTCAACTTCGGCACGAACAATTTCGCCTTGGATTGCTGGGTACGGCCTGTGGCTATCTCACCAACAGCGTGGCAAACCATCGTGGACAAGTTCGACACCAACACGCTGCGCGGCTACACGGTCGGCATCTCCAACGGCACGGTTGTACTCCGCGTCGGCGACGGCACGACTTACACACGCATCGGTCCGGCCATCACGTACGGCGTGTGGAATTTCATCGGTGTGAATGTCAATCGCGCCGCGAACAATGTCCGCTTTTACGTCAACGGAGTCGGCACCGGCCCGCAGGCCCTCGCTGCCTCCGGCAGTTTCAACAACACGCTCGACTTGTTGATTGGTGCTCCGTACGAACCAAACGTCGTCAGCGAAACGGCGCTGGACGAAATCGAGCTGTTCAACCGTGTTCTCACCACCAACGAGTTGAGCGATCTTTGGCTCTCAGATGCGTTGGGCAAATGCAAATCCGGCCAGCCGCCTTGTTCCAACAGCGTCGTGAGTATCGTTTGCCCGACCAATATGACCGTTGCTTGCGCGCCGATTGTCTTTTATCCGCCACCACAAGCGGCCACGACCTGCGGCACGATCACCAACATCACCTGCACGCCGCCCAGCGGCTCGAATTTCCCGGTGGGCACCAATCTGGTGACCTGCACCGCGCAAGATTCGCTCGGCAACAGCAACAGTTGCACCTTCACCATCACGGTCACACCGGACAACGTGCCGCCGGTGCTGGATTGCCAGTGCCTCACCAACAGCTTCCACGAACAGTTGAACATCGTGGGCTGCGTCGGGCTCGTGCCGAGCCTGTGCCAGTATCACCAGTGCTTCAGTGATAATTGCGGGCTGGCCAACTGCTCGCAAACGCCGCCAGCCGGAACGCCTGTCGGTCCGGGCGTTACTCCGATCACGATTACGATTTGGGACTTCGCCGGGAACAGCAATTCCTGCGTGGTCTTGATGACAGTGACCGCGCCGCCCGGTGGTTGTGCCGGGCCATGCGCCCCAAGCTGGAAGTTCCTCAGTTTGGCCATCACCAACATCAGCGGCGTCACCAATGGCATTTTCACCGGAGCCAACGGCACGATCAAAGCCACCACGTCCGGCGGCCCGTTCATGGGCATGAACAACTCTGCGTATGCCTCGCAGTTCCCGGTGCTGTTTGGCTCCAGCGGGACCGTGACCGGCTTCGTAGCCCAGGCCCAACTCGGCGCCACGTATAGTGCCACCTTTGACCTGTCGAGCTATGTGATCCAGCCTGGAACTGTATTTGGCATCTGGAACATCACGGAAGAATCAAACACCTACAAGATTCAGGTGTTCGATTGCGCCAGCAACCTGATCGCACCGCCGTTTGGGTCGGGTACGTTCTCCTTCATGGGCTGGGACGATGACCTTCTCTCAGGCAACATCGGTTGGCAGCACATGACTTTGAACCCTGCCACCGGACTTTTGGCCACCTCGCCGTTCACCTCGCCCAACACGGACTGCGATGCGGCGTTTTGGACGAATCTCCCGCCCAACGCCTGCCGCATTGTCGTCACGGGCAACAACCTTCCGGATTCAGATGGCGTGGTGTTTTACTTCGCCGAACCGCAACCGTGTTGCGAAATCATCTGTCCGACGAACATCACCGTTTACTCCTGCGGCACAAATGTAGTGGTGTATTATCCGGCCCCCACGCTGACCAATTGCGTCTCCGGCTCAGTGGTGACCTGTGTTCCACCCAGCGGTTCGTCGTTCCCGCCCGGCACGAACACGGTCACTTGCAGCGTCATTGATCCGATCGGCGGAACAACAGATTCCTGCACGTTCAAAGTCATCGTGACGACACCTCCTGGCGGCTGCGGCCAGCCGTGCCAAATCCTCTGTCCCACCGATATCATTGTCACCACCTGCGGCACAAACGCCGTGGTGTATTATCCGCCGCCGTTCACAGAAAACTGCGGAACCGAGCCGACAATCATCTGCACACCGCCCAGCGGCTCGACGTTCCCGCTCGGGACGAACACCGTCACTTGCATCGTGCTGGATGGATCAGGCGGGGTGGCGGCCTTGTGCGAATTCAAGGTGATTGTGTTGCAATCCCCATCATTGCAACCATGGACAGTGATTTGCCCGCCAATCCCGGCATCCATCAACGTCACCGGCTGTCCGCCGGTCATGCCGAACTTGTCAGGACTCATCACCATCGTCACCAACTGCACGTTGCAATGTCCGCCGATCATTACACAGAGCATCCTGCCTGGAACGCCTCTGACGGCGGGCAGTCACGCGGTCACCGTGAACATCTGCGATTGCTTGACCAATTGCTCGATCTGCGTCATCACGGTCAATGCCTACGCCACCGGCGGAAATCCAACCATCACCTGCCCACCGAATCAAGTGGTCACCACCTGCGGCACCAACGCGGTCGTGAAGTTTAAAGTCAAGGGCACTGGCCATACCGGACCGATCACGTGCACGCCGCCTTCGGGCAGCACGTTCCCGCTGGGAATCACCCTGGTGACCTGCACCGCAACGAATGCCTGCGGCGGCATCTCCACGTGTTCCTTCACTGTTACTGTGAAACAACCTCTCACCCGCTGGCCGTGCGACTGGCAGGTAGGCATCGGTATTCCGTACAGAGCAGTCGGCGGCGCTGACACAGCGTTGATGGCTGTTGCGCCCGGCGGTCCTGGTTACCCGGCGGTCTGCGTCTTCCCTAATCCGGCCAATACGCACAGTGGCATCCTGCTCAAACTCGAACAGGCAGGCATCCTCACCTTCACGACGGAACTGGACTTCACTGCACCGGAAGGCTCAGGCATGGATCTGGTGTTGCCACCCAGCAGCATGAACACCAACGACACGCCGATCCTGAGTTTCCGGCACAAGGGGGCGAAAGGATATTGCATCAAGGCGAACAAGCGGTTCGCGGATGATCCGGCTGGGACGTATCGCTGCATTGCCGTGAACACGAATGGTAATTTGCTCGACTCGTTCACCTTTGAAGCCAGCGAGACGGCGACCAACGAACCGTTCATCCTCAACCGCCAGCCCGGCGTCACGAATTGCCATGTCACCGTGGAACTGAACCTCCGAGATGGAAGCGTGAGCGTCGAGTTCGATGGGCCGGTCGTGTTCAACAGCGCACGCAAGGGTTGGGACGGTTGCATTTATGGTCCGGATCGCCCGGTGAAAAAACCGAAGGCCACCGCGCGCGTCATCTTTACGCCGTCGGTGTCGCCCGGCGAGTCGCCCATCAGCGAAATCAACTTGTTCGCCAGCGGCATTCCCGAATTCCGCATCGAAGAACCCACGTTGGCAAGCGTGGCCAAACCAAGACGCGGTTGGAGCGACGGCCATGTGACGCTAATCAAAGTTTACGATGAAGCGGGCAGCACGGAATTCGCGGCTTCCGGACCGAACAGCGTCGTGCAGGTGGACGTGGGGCACGCGGAGTCGTTCAATCTGCGATGGCTCCGTCTGGAGACCAACACCATCCCGGGCGAGGAGATTCTCACCCGCACCGTGGGAATGATCAGTGGATTGACCACTCAGCCTGAATATCTCGACGCCATGTTGCTCAAGGAAAACTCCGGCAGCGTGGAATGTTCGGTGGACTTCAGCAACTTGGGCGCAGTCCGGGTGGACATTCATTTGTTGAACAGCGGCATCCTGATCGCAACCGGATCCGTCACCGGTCCTGTTATCGCACCGAACGACCCGCTTGTAATTGATCATTGGCCGCAGCAATTGGGTCATTTGCCCGCCAGCGGCGCCATCCGGTTGCTCAGTGGTGCACCTTTCACGATCGAGGGTTTTGTTTGCAACGAGGTCCATCTGATTCCTGTACTGCCACCCGGCGCGGCGCATCCGGATTATTACAGCGCGTTCCAATTCCTGCCGAGCGAGGGCGGTGACTGGGCCGTTGAAGATCTGACCACCACATCCATTTGCGTGGCGCAACCAGTCGCCATCCATGAAGCAGGCGGTAATGTGACCGTAACTTGGACCGGAGAAATCTTCCGGTTGCAAGGGGCGGAACAAATCACTGGCCCTTGGTATGATCTGGGCAAAGCGTCACCCCTCACCGTGCCTGCCGCATCCAAGGCAAGGTTCTTCCGACTCGTTTGTGACTAGGAGTCGTTGTAAAAAAATCGAACGGAGCGCGGCTGTGTCCACAAGATCAGCCGCAGCACCCTCAAGATGTTGTTGGTTGATCGTGCTGATGGCGCTTATCATCACGCCGGCAGCCGTCGCTTCCACCAACAGCATTGCCCGCTTTTGGGATGAGCAGATTCTCACGGCGATCCGAGGTGACACGCCACACCCTCCGGCACATGCGCGGAACTTGTTTCATCTTTCCGTTTGCATGTATGACGCGTGGGCGGCTTATGACAACACCGCGGTTGGGTATCTATTTCGCGAGAAGCACACTGCGGGCGACATCGCTGCTGCTCGTCGCGAAGCCATCAGTTATGCCGCATGGCGAATCCTCAAGGAGCGTTACTACTTTTCCAAGACGGCGAGCAATACACTCGCCCAGTTGGATGCCCAGATGGTTTCGCTCGGTTACAGCACCAACAACTTCTCGGTGGACACGTCCACGCCAGCGGGAGTCGGGAACGCCATCTATCTCGCGGTTTCTGGTTACTATAGTAAGGATGGCTCGCGCCAGACCAACGGCACTCCTTCCAACCCCTATCCTGATAGCCCGGTGATCGAAGGTGGTTACCTCGCGGTCAACAGCCCCATGACCACCGGTTTGCCCGGCACGGTGGTCAATGATGTGAACCGCTGGCAGCCGCTCGCCATCGCCAACGCCACCGATCAAAATGGTTTTCCTCTTGGCCCGATCCAAAAATTTCTCGGCGCGCAATGGCTCAATGTCCGGCCTTTCTGTCTGGACCGATCGTCGCAAATCGTTCCCTGGTTCGATCCCGGCCCGCAGCCTAAGCTGGGCGGTGTGGGCGATGCGCTGTTCCGCAACGAAGTGGTGGAAATAATCCGTCGCAGCAGCGAACTCACACCGGACGATGGCGTGACGCTCGACATCTCTCCCGGAGCTTGGGGCAACAACCCGCTCGGTTCAAACTCCGGTGCAGGTCGGCCGCTCAATCCGGCGACCGGATTGCCCTACGCGCCCAACGTGGTCAAACGCGGTGATTTCGCCCGCGTGCTCGCTGAGTTCTGGGCGGATGGTCCGAGTTCCGAGACGCCGCCGGGCCATTGGAACACCATTGCGAACTCGGTTGCAGATAATCCTAATCTCATCAAACGCATCGGCGGCACCGGCCCCGTTGTGGACGATCTTGAATGGGATGTGAAAGTTTATCTCGCGTTGAACGCCGCAGTGCATGAAGCGGCCTGCGCCGCGTGGTCGTTGAAACGTTATTACGACGGTGGTCGGCCCATCTCGTTCATCCGCTACATGGGCGGGCTGGGACAATCAACCCAAGTTGGCGGCACGGCATATCATCCCAACGGCCTGCCCCTCATCACCAACCTCATTGAAATGGTGACCTCAACGACCGCGGCAACGGGCGGCCGTCACCAAGGTCTGCCCATTGGCAAGGTGGCGATCTATTGCTGGCCGGGACAGCCTGCAAACCCAGCCACACAACACAGCGGTGCAAAATGGATTCGAGCTGACTACTGGTTTCCGTTCCAAAAAGCCACGTTCGTTACTCCGGCTTTTCCCGGTTACATTTCCGGACATAGCACGTTCAGCCGCGCCGCTGCCGAGGTGCTGGCGGCTGTCACGGGCACGCCGTTTTTTCCGGGTGGCATGGGAACGTTCACGGTCAGCACAACCAATTTTTTAAGTTTTGAACAAGGACCGAGCGAACCGTTGCAGTTGCAATGGGCCACATACTACGACGCCGCAGACCAGGCGGGCCTGTCACGTTTATGGGGCGGCATCCACGTGTCCGTGGACGACCTCACCGGACGCGTGGTGGGCTCAGAGTGCGGTTTAGCGGCATGGGCAATGGCGACCCGATACTTCGATGGCTCTGTGGCTAACAGTCCTGTTTCCGTAATGCTCCAAAGAATTCCAACGACGACCAGCAAACTGAGCTTTCCGACTCTGCGCGGGTTCTACTACAAGGTTCAAGCCACACCTTCGTTGAACGAAGCGTTCACAAATGTTACATCCCTCTCGTTCCAAGCGATGGATGGCTCTGCTTCCAAAACACATTCAGTGACAGCACCGAGCATGTTCTATCGCGTGATCACTTCTCAGATGCCTTAAGGCGTGGCGAAAGCGCTCATCCTTCGCAAAGAAAAACCCTCGCCTTTTAAGACGAGGGTTTTTCGTAATCACCAAAATCAACTCACATATTCGCGCGGGTCGGTCACCTTGCCGGTGATGGCGCTCGCCGCCACCGTCGCCGGGCTGGCGAGAAACACTTGCGATTCCTTGTCGCCCATGCGACCGGGGAAGTTGCGATTCGTGGCGCTGATGCACTTGAGCCCCGGTTGATTCATGCGCCCAAACGTGTCCACCGGACCGCCGAGGCACGCGGCGCAACCGGCATTCTCCGTCATGCGCACGCCAGCATTCACGAGGATGTTCCAGATCGTTTCGTTACCCCAGCGCGTGGTCTGCAACTCATGCACGATGTCCGGCGTCGCTGGCACACCGAACGTATCAATGGAAACTTTCTTGCCGCGCAGCACGCGGGCGAATTCCACGAAGTCGCTCGTCTTGCCGCCGGTGCAACTGCCAACGTAGGCGCGATCCAGCTTCACATTGCCCATGTCCTTGGCCTTCTTGCGTTGGCCCGGATCAGGATGGCAGGCGACGGTCGGCTCGAGCTTCGACAAGTCCACTACGAGTTCGTAAATGAACTTCTGGTCTTTATCAATTTCGACCGGCTCGTAACGCGATTGTGTGCCATTCAACTTCACGCGCGCATCGACGTATTCCGCTGTGCGGGAATCGAACGGGAAGATGCCGTTCTTGCCGCCTGCTTCGATGGCCATGTTCGCCACCGTCATGCGGTCGTCCATCGAGAGCGACGCCACGCCTGGGCCATCAAACTGCATCGCGCGATACGTCGCACCATCGAAACCGATCTCGCCGATGCAATGCAGGATGATGTCCTTCGCCATCACACCGGGTTGGAGTTTGCCTTCGAGGCGGAAATGCATTGTCTCTGGAACTTTGATGAGCAACTTGCCCGTGCCCATGACGAAGCCGGCGTCGGTGTTGCCGATGCCCGTGGCGAATTCGTTGAACGCGCCCGCCATGCAGGTGTGCGAATCCGTGCCAAAGAGAACTTCGCCCGGACGCGTGTGCCCTTTGGCCGGCAACGCCGCGTGGCAGACACCCGCGTAGTTCGAACCGTATTGCCGCTTGAGATTGCCCTTGGCGGCATCGTACTTCCACGTGCCGTTCGGGTCGTCAATGACGTCGTAGAAATAAGGCAACGTCTGCTCGCGGGAAAACTCGCGGAGAATATCCACGTTGCGATTCGACTTGGAGTCGGCTGTGAAAATGTAGTGGTCGGGAATAATGACGACGCGTTGCTTGTCCCAGACCTTGG
>CAYSDO010000142.1:0-9485 GCA_964429665.1 uncultured Bifidobacterium sp. | reverse complement strand
ATGGAACTTGAATTTTTCATCAAACCCGACGAGGTGATTGAGGCGATCAACGGCGCGGTTGCGACGCTCGAACCCCAAGAACCCACATCCAAGATGCCAGACCCTCAACCCAATTGGGGCTGGCAGGCGTGGCATCAATACTGGGTCGAGGAACGAGTGCGGTTCTATGAAGGCATCGGGTTGTCGCGCCAGACACTGGGTTTCCACATCCAGACGGTAGAGGAATTGGCGCATTACGCGCGCGCCTGCACCGACATTTTGTTCAAGTTCCCGTTCGGCAAACGCGACGAGAAAGGCGAGTTGAAAGGCGAGGAGCTTGAAGGCATCGCCGCGCGCAGTGATTTTGATTTGAGCCAGCATGCGCGTTTCTCTGGCAAGCCGATGGGCGTGTTCGACGATGAACTCCGCACCGCTTGGGGCAAACTTGATGAGCTGAAGAAAAAGGAACTCTGGCAGCGTTATCACGACGCGCGTTTGAAGTACCTCACGAAGATGGGTGTTGATCCCGCGAAGGCGGCGAAGGACGCGAAGGAGGACGCCGACGGCCTGGCCAAGGGCCAATATATTCCGCACGTCATCGAACCGAGCGCGGGGGCGGATCGGCTCATTCTGGCGCTTCTCACGAACGCCTACTCGGAAACGACTACAACGGATGACAAAGGCAAGAGCGAGACGACGATTGCGTTGAAGTTTCATCCGCGCGTCGCTCCCATCAAGGTCGGTGTGATGCCGTTGCTCAAAAACAAGCCCGACCTCGTGAAGAAGGCGCAGGAAGTCCGCGATCTGCTACGTCCGTGGATGAACGTGTTCTACGACGACGGTGGTTCGATCGGCCGCCGTTACGCACGCCAGGACGAAATCGGCACGCCTTTCTGTGTCACGATTGATTTTGACACGCTTGGTGAGAAGCCGGAATTGCTGAACACGGTGACGATCCGTCATCGCGACGACGGCAAACAGGAGCGGCTGCCAATCGGCGAATTGCTGAACTGGCTGCTGGCGAGGATACGATGATGACATTGCCCACGCGAATTTCCTACGGCATCATGGTTGCAATGCTGGTGCTGATCGGCTGGCTGCACCTGAGCACGCTGGTGCTGACGACGTTGTTCGGTTTCTTTGCGTTGCACTTTTTCAGTTTTGGAAAAAGCAAAACTCTCGGGGTGGTGCTTTACATCATCGCCGTGGTGGCGGTCGGTTACGGACTGTTCTATTTCTCCCGCGCGGCGTACAAGCAGTTTCCGGAAATTGCGGAGAAGACAATCCCTGCCGTGGTCGCATTCGCCGAGAAAAAAAACGTGGACCTGCCGTTCACGGATTATGCAAGTCTCAAAACCCTCGCGATAACCGAAGCCAAAGAACAGGTGGCGAATTATGGTCGTTACGTTCGCGCGGCTGCATTCCAGATTGCGCTTCTGTTCGTCGGCCTTGTGGTGGCAGCCAGCATGTTTCTCAGTGCACAATGGGGAACGGAGGAGGACATCCGCTCCGTGCCGGACAGCTTGTACGCGACCGTGGTGAGCGAGTTGTCCCAGCGTGTCCGTTCCTTTTACCGCAGTTTCTCACGGGTCATCGGCGCACAGATTGTCATTTCGTTCATCAATACAGGAATGACGGCGATTTTTCTGGTTTGGAACGGATTCGCTTACACCACGGTGCTGCTGGCATTGACGTTCCTGTGCGGACTTTTGCCAATCATCGGCAACCTCATCAGCAACACCCTCATCGTGGGTGTCGCGTTCACGATCTCTCCGAGAATGGCGTTGATCTCCCTCATCTACCTCGTCGTCATCCACAAGCTGGAATACTTCCTTAACAGCAAGATCGTCGGCGACCGCATCAAGAATCCCATGTGGCTGACGCTGCTTGGCATTGTGATCGGCGAAAAGCTCATGGGAATTCCAGGCATGATTCTCGCCCCGGTCGTCCTGCATTACATCAAGGTGGAGGCTTCCAGGAACAAGGTGACTGCACGGGGCGTTGAGGCCACCACCGGCAAGGATTGAGGTGCGCACAAATCCGTAACTCCTCTGCTTGTCTTTCCGCCCCGGTATCTCTTAATGTCCCAGCGATGAGCAATTCAAACGAACTGCGCGTTTCCAAGTGGCCGTTCTTTTTGGGCAATGCCTGCATGTTGGGCCTGGCCTATTTCATCTACTTGCAGGGCAAATCCCCAATGCAGCCGTGGGAGATCGGTTTCGGCGCTCTTTGCGTGGTGATTGGCGCGACACTCGCCGTCACACCCTACATAATGGAATACCGCGCACTCGTCAAATACGGCGCTCTCAACCGCCTCATTGCCACCAGCGCGCTCTGCACGGCCACGGAAAAAATTCAAAACCTCGAGGCCCTCGTCGCCCAGATAAGCAGTGCCACTGATCAATGGCAATCCGCCCAGACGCAAGCCGACAAGACCACCGATGCCGCCAAGGAGATTTCAAGCCGGATGAGCGCAGAATTAAAGGACTTCACCGCCTTCATGCAGAAAGCTGGCGAAGGCGAGAAAGGCACGCTTCGGCTCGAAGTTGAAAAACTTCGTCGCGCCGAGAACGAGTGGCTCAATATCACGGTGTTCATCCTCGACCATATCTTTGCCTTGAATCGTGCCGCCGAACGTTCGGGGCAGCAGACTCTGATCAACCAGCTTGGCCACTTTCAAAACTCCTGTCGCGATGCTGTACGTCGTGTGGGTTTGGTCCCGGTTCTGGCCGAGCCAAATGAACCCTTCGACCCGCAACGTCATCAGACGGCGGCCGGTGAAAAACCGGCGGCCGACGCGCTTGTGGTTGAAGTGCTGGCCACGGGATTTTCGTTTCAAGGCCGCACACTCAGGCCGGTTGTTGTGAGCGTGAACACGGTCAAGGAGGGAAGCGCTTCCGGAACCAATGTACCGGTGGGTCAGAGCCAGTTGTCTCTCGAAGCTGCCCAAGCGCCGCCTGCATGACATCTTTCTGTAAGGATTCCACTGCTCCACCGACAAAGCTAAGTCGAAAAACTGAATTATGAAATGCACGTTCGGAACTTGTTGTCTCCTGGTCGCCGGCTTCTTACTGGCAGGTTGCGGAGCATCGCATGTGTCGAATCCGTCGGCATCGGACACCAAACTCACTTTGACCGTCTCAACCAATCAGCAAGCCATGAGCGAAAAAATCACCCGCACGGAAGACGAATGGAAAAAACTGCTCACGCCTGAACAATACCGCGTGCTTCGGGAGAAGGGCACGGAACGCGCCTTTACCGGGGAGTTTTGGAATACCAAGGACAATGGAGTTTATCGTTGTGCCGCGTGCGGTGAGGAATTGTTTGTATCCGATTCTAAATTCGATTCTGGTTGCGGCTGGCCGAGTTTTTACCAGCCTGCGGTTTCGAACAAGATCACGGAGGCGGAGGACAATTCCCATGGTATGAAACGCATTGAGGTGATGTGCACCAAATGCGGCGGGCATCTCGGCCACGTGTTTGAGGACGGCCCGCAGCCGACCGGTCTGCGCTACTGCATCAACTCTGCTTCCCTGAAGTTCGAGAAGAAGAAGGACGAAAAGAAGTAGGCCCGGAGTTTGCGCGACTGCGGGCGTCTATTATGATCTTAGTTGAGTCGGAATTGTTCAACGAGTCGTCAGTTCAAAACGTTTTGACTGCCGGTTGTAAGAAACATTCTCTGCCCTTGGAATTGATTTGGGATCAATACCGGCCAGTTTCACTGGATTGTAAAACCCAACCTTCAAGAGTTTTTCCAACGTTAAAATCCCAAGCGAGGCGAGATGGTTCATGCACTGCAACATTGTCGCGCTCGATCCCACAAGAAAGCCCTTGGCAGGGTTGTGCAAGCGGCCGTTGGGTTCCAGGACGATGTCGTTGTTCAGCGTGCGATATTTGCCGGGAGGCATTCCAGCGACGGGTGAGGCGTCGCTGGTGATGATGACCCGCTCCACGCCTTTGGCGCGGATGACAGCTTTCAAAAAATCATCCGTCACATGATGTCCGTCGGCTATCAACATCGCGGTCAAATCATCATTGGCCAGCGCGGGCCAGATGGGATTTGCGAACTTAGGCAGTTGCGCGGGCAATGCGTTGCCCAGATGAGTGAATGTTCGCGCACCAGCCTGCACGAGCCGCTGCAAATCTTCCTTCGTGGCGAGCGTGTGTCCCAGGGAAACCGCCACTCCTTTGGAAACGGCGGCGCGCGCCACGAGCTCGGCGCCTGGCAATTCAGGAGAAAGCGTGAAAAGTTTTATCGAGCCGCGCGACCAGCGCAGGAGTTTTTCAAAGATGTCCACGCTGGGAGCTGTCGTCCAATCGGGGTTGTGGGCGCCAACGGCACCGGGCTGGCTTGAGAGAAATGGCCCTTCAATGTGCAATCCCGGAAGCCAGGCACGAAATTCATCCCGAAGGAGCACCGAGGCGATGAGGGGCAGATTCCGTTCGTACACTTCCAGAGGACTTGTGATGAGCGTTGGCAGGAACGCCGCTGTTCCGGTGGCGCGCAGGCGGCGACACGCAGCCACGAAAGCATCTTCTGTCAGATCGGGACTGGAAAAATCCACGCCGACATAACCGTTCACCTGCACGTCCACGAAACCCGGGATGGCCAGTTGATCAGTCATGTTTGCTCCGTTTACGTCGTAGGGTTGCTGATTTGTTGGTTCCAATGGCGGCAATCGTCATGTGCGCTTCATCTCTCCAGTTTGCGGTCTTCCGGGCAAGTGAAATCTTTCTTTTGCTACAGGGGCTCGATGCTGGTCCTAGCTCAAAATCAGCCCAGCAACAATGTTGCGCGGTGGGCGGCTTAGGATCACAATGAAGCTACAAATCATGAAACGTCGAGAATTTATCAAAACATCCCTTGTTGCCAGTGCCGCTGCCGCGACGACATCAGCCGCTGCTGCTGATCAAAATGCCGGCTCCGGTCAGGAGTTCTACGAATTGCGACAGTATCATCTCCGCCAGGGACCGATGCTGAAGCGCTTTGATGACTTCTATCGCGATGTGGCACTGCCTGCCTGGAATCGCGCGGGAGTCTCGACCGTCGGCGTGTTCGATGTGATGATCGGGCCGGATCAGCCGACCAAGTACGTGCTGCTTCCATTCAAGTCATGGGACGCAGTGGCAGCGGCAAGGGAGAAGTTTGAAGCCGACGATGCGGTGACAAAATCAGAGTTCAGCAGCGTGCCGCCTACGGATCCGGGCTACATCCGCAAGGAAAGTTCCCTGTTGCTGGCTTTCACTGGAATTCCAAAGCTGGAAATTCCGCCGCATGTCGCGGAAAAGAAATCACGCATCTTCGAACTGCGCACCTACGAGGCGCACAGCCGCAAGGCGAACAAAAAGAAGGTGGAGATGTTCAACGTCGGCGAAATCGAAATCTTCCGCCGGTGCAGACTGCGACCCGTGTTCTTCGGCGAAGGACTTATCGGCAGGAATCTGCCTCACCTGACCTACATGCTGGTGTTTGACGACATGGCCGCCCGCGACAAGAACTGGGGAACGTTCGTTTCTGATCCTGGATGGAAAAAACTGAGCACCACACCGGGCTACACCAATCCGGAAATCCTGACCAACATCACGAGTGTATTTCTAAGGCCGACGGGGTATTCGCAGGTGTGAGATGAGCATGGCTGTAAGTAACAGATACGTCACAAGGGCCAAGAGTTTGTGGAACCACATGACGAGATTAGCTGCATAGTTTGGGGGCAACTCAAACGATGGTGTGTGCGCAAGTGGTTTCCCTTGATCGCAGGCGTCGCTATCATAGTGGTTGGTATAGTTTACCATTCGGCACGCCAGCCATCCGGTCGTCCGTCGGCCAAAATCCAGTTTGTAGATTACGGAACTGACAGGGATTCAGTCGTGGCGACTATCGTGCTGACAAATACCGGAATGTCAGCGTTGACGTACGTGGCTGGTTTTGGTGGCACGTTTTACTCGGTCTCAGCGACCACACAAGGAGGAGCAACCAATTACGAGTCCTGGGTTAGGACAACTATGGATACCGTTGTCTGGCCAGCTGCCAGTGTACGCATTCGTGTTTATCTACCTCCAGCAACCAGGACATGGAATTGTACCGTTCCGGTTCGTGGAGCGAGTTCAAGGTTAAGAGTATACACGCATCTGGCAGAGTGGGGAATTTGGAATCGAGCCGGGAAACTTTCGTCTGCCTTTATTCAAATGTTTCCGCTTGATGACTCTGACTACATTGACGTTAAGAGTGATACATTTGAGGTTTCGACAAATGTATTGCGTTGAATCATCCAATTAATTCGGAGACTTGCCTCGAACCTCTTTGCGCCACTAGCGCTCACTGTTCCTCATTGCGCAGGGCGCGCGCGTTACGCCAGTAAATCCTCCACCACCTTCCCATGCACGTCCGTTAATCGGAATCGGCGGCCCTGGTAGAAGTAGGTGAGTCGCTGGTGATCCACGCCGAGCAATCGCAGCATCGTGGCATGGAGATCGTGCACGTGAACGCCGTCCTTCGCGACGTTGTAGCTGAAGTCATCGGTCTCGCCGTAAGTGGTGCCGGCTTTCACTCCACCGCCCGCCATCCATGCGGTGAAGCATCGCGGATGATGGTCGCGCCCGTAATCGTCCGCAGTCAGCTTGCCCTGCGAGTAGCTGGTGCGCCCAAACTCGCCGCCCCAGATCACGAGCGTCTCGTCCAGCAGGCCGCGCTGTTTGAGGTCTGTGATGAGCGCCGCGCTGGCTTGATCCGTCTCCTTGCATTGAACTGAAATTCCCTTGGGCAATCCGCCGTGTTGATCCCAGCCCTGATGGTAAAGCTGGATGAACTTCACGCCCTTTTCGGCAAGCCGCCGTGCCAGCAGACAGTTTGATGCAAACGTGCCCGGCTTGCGTGAATCAGGCCCATAGAGATCAAACGTCTCTGGTTTCTCCGCCGACAAATCCATCACGCCCGGCACACTGGATTGCATTCCATACGACATCTCATATTGTGCAATCCGCGCGTCCACGTCGGCGTCGCCAAGTTTTTCTGCCGCGTGCTTGTGCAAATCCGCCAGACGATCCAGCAACAGCCTGCGGCTCTGCGGCGAGACTCCATCCGGGTTGTTGAGATACAGCACCGGTTCCTTTCCACTGCGAAACTGTACGCCTTGATGTTGCGCCGGCAGAAATCCACTGCCCCAAAGCCGTGAGTAAAGCGGTTGATCCACCTTGCCCGGTGTAATCAACACGACGAACGACGGAAGATTCTCGTTGTCGCTGCCGAGGCCGTAGTGAACCCATGCGCCGATGCTTGGCCGACCGGAAATCTGCGAGCCTGTTTGAAGAAAGGTGATGGCCGGATCGTGATTGATGGCCTCGGTGAACATCGAGCGCACCACGCACAACTCATCCGCCACCTTTGCCGTGTGCGGCAGGAGATCACTGACCCACGTGCCGTTGCGCCCGTATTGTTTGAAGCCGAACTTTGACCCTGCGAGTGGCAGTGACGATTGATTGCCTGACATGCCGGTCAGCCGTTGGCCTTGGCGCACGGAGTCGGGCAGTTGCTCGCCGTTGCGTTGATTCAGCATCGGCTTGTAATCGAACGTCTCGATCTGTGACGGACCGCCCGCCATGAAGAGATAAATCACGCGTTTGGCCTTTGCAGGAAAGTGCAACTGACCGCCGAGGATGCCGCGATCCGCGCCGCTGTTTGCAGCGGCAGCAAACCCGCCAGCCGGGTTGATGATGTTGGCAAGGGCAATCCCGCCGAGGCCCATGCCGAAGCGATTCAGGAATCCGCGGCGCGAAAGTCCGGCGGCAGGAATGGGTCCGGTGCAAATCTGGTTGTTCATAGGTTCATCATCTCTCCACCACAAATTCATCGAAGTTCATGATCGTGTTCACCACGGTGGTCATCGCGGCGAACTCGGCGGTTGGCAGGCTCTCATCCCATTTTGATTCGCCCGTGCTCAACAGTTTCTTTGCACCCTCAACGTCCTTTGCAAACAGATCTCTTTGTTCGTTGAACAGTCTTTCCAAGGTCTTCGCCTCAAACTTGTCCGGCATTCGACCGGTCAGCGCACGAAACGCTTCGCGGTTGCGCGCGGCTTCGTCCTTCGGGAACTGTTTCACCAGTTTCTCACCCAGCACGCGAGAGGCCTCAAGGAATTGTGGATCGTTCAAGAGCACGAGCGATTGCAATGGCGTGGCGGTGGGGTCGCGTTTGGCTGTGCAGACTTCGCGCGATACCGCGTCGAACGTCAACATCGTCGGTGGCGGGGCAGTCCGTCGCCAGAATGTGTAAAGACTGCGACGGTACAACTTGTCGCCGTGGTCCTGCGTGTAGGATTTGCCCGTGCCTGCGGCTTCATACAATCCGGCGGGCTGATAGGGTTTCACGCTCGGTCCGCCGATGTTGCGATTGAGCAGGCCGCTCGCAGCGAGGGCGCCATCGCGGATTTGCTCTGCGAGCAGACGCGACTTTGGTCCGCGGGCGAGCAGGTGATTGTCTGGATCCCGTTCAAGGACCTTCCCGCTGGCGTGTGATGATTGCTTGAAAGTGTCGGAACTTGCGATGAGTTTGTGCAGCGTCTTGACGTCCCAGCCATTGTCCATAAACCAGCCTGCCAGCCAGTCGAGCAACTCAGGGTGTGTGGGCAGTTTGCCCTGACTGCCGAAGTCTTCCTGGGTCGCGACGATGCCGCGTCCGAAATGCATCCGCCAGATGCGGTTCACAACGACGCGCGCAGTCAGTGGGTTTCTTGGATCAACCATCCAACGCGCCAGGCCGAGACGATTTCGCGGTTGGTCGGTGGGGAACGGCAATATCGCCACGGGCGTCTCGCGCCCGACAACTTCGGCAGGTGCGTCGTATGCGCCCCGATTGAGACGATGCGTTACACGTGGCTGAGGCAACTCCTCCATGACCATGATTTCAGGAATGTCATAGACGAGTTTGTTTTCGTCCTCGCGAAGCTGTTTCAACCCGGCAAGCGCAACACGGTAAGGTTCGTGGTTGTGTGCGAGGAAGTAATCAAGCGAGGGAACAGGCGTGGCACCCGCCGCCAAAGTTTCAACTTCTGCCAGCGTCAACGCGGCATCGAACACTTGCAGGTCATCAATCAGCCCGTTCTTGAAGCCGTTGTCGCGGAAGCGCGCGGCAAGTTTGAGTGAGTCGTTCCCGGAATAGCGATCCTTCCATGATCCTGAATAGCTGATGTCCTTGTAGAGGTGATCGCGCACCACTTCTGTTTCGAGAGGAGCACCGTTGAGGTAAAGTTTGATTCCTGCCGCGTGACTGGAGCCGTCGTAAGTGGCCGTGATGTGCGACCATTCGTTCGTCTCCAGTGCCTTCTTCGCACGTACGGCAATGGCGTTTCCAGGCCAGAAGTGGATGATGCCGAAAAATGGTTTTCCATGATCAAGCGTGAGTTCGAAGCCGCGACTTCCTGCATCCGTCCAGGCTCTGGACTGGTGGAGAATGATTGCCCGATCCAGCTTCTCGGACGGTTTAATTCGAATGCTGAATGAGAAGGAATCCG
>CAYSDO010000141.1:0-9489 GCA_964429665.1 uncultured Bifidobacterium sp. | reverse complement strand
CTCATTCGTTGCCAGACGCGCCTTAACCAGCGTTCCGGATTTGGTAGTTGGAGTTTGAGTCGCTGTATTGGGCCGGGAAATTGCTAGGTAGATCAAGTTCTGCCGTACACTAGGGTATGTGATGTGTGGGCAAGCAACCGGCAACCAGATGAAAATGAAGCTGCTAAATCGGGATTTAGGAAAAATTCGTTCTCGTGTTCAATCGGGTATGACGCTGGCCGAAGTGGCCGTGGCGATGGCCATCACGGGCTTGGCGGTGGGAGGCATCGTCACCGGATATATTTATTGCACGACCTCTGCGGAAAAAGCGGGTTACCATCTCGTTGCCAATGCAAGGGCGATGGAACGTTTGGAGGAGACAAGGAGCGTCAAATGGGACACGGCGAGTTCACCACCGGTGGATCTCTTGGTTGCCACAAATTTCCCAAGCAAGGTTGTCACACTAGATTTATCGGGTTCGGGTGTTGGGATTGTCTCCGCCACATTGAACACCAGCATCACACAAATCGCGACAAACCCGCCCCTCAAGCGGATTCGCGTGGATTGCATCTGGAATTTCAAAGGCAAGGAAACCATTACTAACACAATCGAAACCTGTCGAGCACCGGATCAATGAAAGCGAACTTTTCCAACACACGTTCACAACGGACAAGCCCGCCCCGAGGAAATGGAGGCTTCACTTTGCCCGAACTTCTTATTGCCATTTCTATCTTCCTCCTCTTAATCAGCGGGATTGTCTCAGCTCATCTTTTTGGATTGAGCATGTTTCGGATTACTGAAACCAAGCTCAATGCCACGGCTGACGCCCGAAAAGTGATCGGAACAATGGCGAACGAAATCCGTACCTGCAAATCCACATTGGTCGGCAACATCACCAGTGGTACTTTCGTGGGCAAGCTCGACGGGGAGAAGCAACAGGGCAGCGGACTGATGATTTATCCAACCACGAACACTGCCAAATTCGTTCTCTATTTTGTCAATCCATCTGACAAGACGTTTCGGAGAACGACGAGCACACCAGGCTCGGCAGTTATTTTGGCTGAGTCAGTCACCAACTCCCTGGTTTTTAGCTCGCAGGATCATCTTGGGAACATCCTCACCAACCGCCAGAACAACCGCGTAATTCACTTGAATCTGGAGTTTTACCAGCCGCCCCGTTACATGCAGGTAGCGGATTACTACAAACTGGAAACCTCAGTGACGCGCCGGGCCTTGGAGTAATCATGAATATTCAACGCTTAAAGCGCCCATACGAAACGGGCAACGCACTGATTCTCACAATGGTAATGATGGGTATCGCGCTCGCCATACTTTCGAGTGCGATGTCCTGGTCAGCGAGCAGTACAAAGCAGACCCATCGCGCCATTCAGTACACCAAGTCGGTTGCGGCGGCGGAGGCAGCTACAGAAATGGTGCTGACCAAAGTCACGCGGGATTTTTTGTCGGGCGGCGAAAAAAGCGTTTCGGACAACATGGCCAGCTATCGACAGATCGTGCCCACGGCATCGGATTCGCCATTCTGGACCAGTTGGGAATTCGACAATGCGCAGGGCGATGTGGCGCGCACTTACGTGCAGGGGCTTAATACCACCAACTACGTCGTCTTGAATTCAGCCTATTCCGGGCTGCGTGGGTTTGTCTCCACTGTTACGGTGGCTTCCCACGCCCGATCGACTGCATCTTCGCAAAATGTGGTCGGGGGAGTGCTTCAAGAAATCCAGCTGGCCCGCATTCCGATATTCCAGTTTGCCATGTACGGTTCGGCCAATATGGAGATCAGCTGCGGTCAACCTTTCACCATCACGGGAAGGGTCCATGCCAATGGAACTCTTTACGTGGAGCCGGGCAATGTCCTGACGTTTCAATCCGAAGTCACGTCCGCTGTTAACATACTCAACGCCAGAGATCCATTGGATACACGCGGCGCAATCACTGGGTCCACGATTTACCAAGGAAAAAAGGAATCGCCAGTCGCGGCCATGACGCTTCCGATTGGAACCACCAACACTCCTCTGGCAATTCGCGAAATCATCCAACCTCCGCCAACCGGCGAAGACCCGAACTCCCCTTTGGGCCGGTTGCGCTACTACAACTTGTCGGACATGGTCATCGTGGTTTCGAACTCATCCATCAGTGCCACCAGTGGCAGGTTTAACAATTTTGCGACGGCTATTCCATCCAACGAACTGGCGGTCATTTTCACAACCACAAACAGTTTCCGTGACGCGCGTGAGGAAAAAACAGTCCGCCCGCTCGATATCAATATAGCGGCCCTCAAGGATTGGAGTCAGACCAACTCCAGTTTGCGGGTCGCTCTTGGTTCAAGGGATTTGTCCTCATTGTATGTCTTGGACCGGCGTACATTGGCCGGCACAAACCTCGCAGGTGTTCGCGTGCGCAACGGTCTTAACCTGCCATCCCGCGGACTTACAATTTCCACAGCACGTCCGCTGTACGTTCTGGGACACTATAACCAAACTAACTCAGCCAATCTTGGAACCACCAATACAATCAGCACTCTTCCGGCTTCCCTGGTTGCCGACGCGGTCACAATTCTTTCTCAATCCTGGACCGATGCCAACAGCACCAGCGCAGTTGGTTCACGAAATGCCACGCCTACCACGGTAAACGCCGCCATACTTACGGGCGTCGTTGAAACAACTTCTGGCCAATACAGTGGTGGGATGGAGAACTTTCCGCGTTTTCTGGAAACGTGGGGATTGGCAAATGCGTTACGGTACAACGGCTCGATGGTGAAAATGTTTCCGAGCCTTTATGCCACAAATGTCTGGGGCAAAGCGAATGTTTATGATCCTCCAAAACGTGACTGGGCTTATGACGTAAATTTCAACGACCCGAACAAACTCCCGCCCCTGACCCCAAGCCTTCTGAAAGTCTTACGCGGTCAGTGGGCTATTGTACCTCCAGGCAGTAACACGGTGGCTGCTACTCCCTGATCCACGACATAGAGACTCGATGCCATGAAACTCAATCTCCCACCCCCAAAGCTAAATCAGGTCGGGAGTGCACTAATGCTCACGATGGTCATGACCGGCATTGCGCTCGCAATTCTTGCTGGTGCGATGGCGTGGTCGGCCAGCAACACCAAGCAGACGCATCGTTCCATTCAACACGTCAGAGCCGTCGCGGCGGCAGAGGCGGCCACTGAGAAGGTCCTGACTCGGATTGCAAGGGACTTTTTGAGCGGGGGTGAGAAACTGGTAAAAGTGAACCTGGATAATGACAGCTATCGCACGAATGTGCCGACGACAACGGACTCTGCTTACTGGGGTCAATGGGAATTCAACGACGCCACCGGTAATAATGGCCGAACCTATGTTCAGGGTACCAGCTCAACCAATTTTGTCGTCCTGACCGCATCTTACGCGGGACTGCGGGCGTTCGTTTCCACCTACACGGTGGTTGCTCATGCCCGCGACACCGCCTCCGTGCAGCCGGTGGTGGGTGGAGTCCTTGAAGCAATAGATATCATTCGCATCCCGATTTTCCAGTTCGCCCTTTTCTCCTCGGACTACATGGAGACCTGCTGTGCCGAACCTTACACCCAAAAGGGACGAGTTCATGCCAACGGGAAATTATACGCCGGGCCGGACAGCATCCTGACGTTCCAAGGCGATGTCACCGCCGTGAGTGACATCTTGTTTGACAGACATCCCTTGGACCCGCGCGGCAATCCCAGCGGGTCAGTGGTTTACCAGGCTGGGAAAACATTTCCCGTCCCCGCCATGAACCTTCCCATCGGCACAAACAACACCCCGCTTGCGATTCGGGAAATCATTCAACCCCCTCCATCTGGCGAAGATCCCAATTCACTCCTCGGCCAGTTGCGGTTTTACAATCTGGCGCAAATGATTCTTACGGTCTCCAATTCAGGAATCACAGCAACTAGTGGAAGGTTTAATAATTTTGCAACCTTGATTCCGAGCAACGAATTGGCCGTGATCGTCACGACGAATAAAAGTTTCACGGACTTTCGCGAAAGCAAAACTGTCCGGCCCATTGAAATTAACATTGCCGCTCTCACGGCTTGGAGCGGAACAAACTCCAATCTGCGAGCTGCTCTTGGGGCCAAAGATGTTTCTTCTGTATATGTTTTAGATCGGCGCACATTGCCTGGAACCAGCTTGGGAGCCGTGCGCTTGATCAACGGTACCAATCTACCCTCAAACGGACTTACGGTGGCCACCGCGCGACCGCTTTTCGTGCTTGGGCATTACAATCAGCCTACTCCAGGGTTTCTTGGAACCTCCAACACCACCACCACCCTGCCGGCTTCGCTGGTGAGCGACGCTATCACGATTCTCTCCAAGTCATGGAATGATACGTATACTGCGAGTTCTTCCCGACCCGCGACAGCCACCACGGTGAACGCCGCAATTCTGACCGGTGACGTGCCGACGACTGCGGCAGCATTCAGCGGTGGCATGGAAAATTTCATGCGCTTTCTCGAGGACTGGTCGCCTTCCTCACCAGCGGTATCCTACACCTACAATGGATCGTTGGTGAAGATGTTCCCGAGTCGGTACGCCACCAACAGATGGGGCACGGGTGTGTATAGCGCTCCAAAACGGGATTACACTTATGATCTAAATTTCAACAATCCCACCAAGCTGCCGCCGTTGACTCCAAGTTTGCAATTCGTCGCCCGTGGCAAATGGGCGACCGTGGCCGAAAACCAGAATTCCGTTTCGGTTGTTCCTTAGGTATCAAACAGACCACCTCCTGCACGATACAAGAGGCATGAACAAGAAAAAAGAACCGACCTCAGTAATCGTCGGGCAGATGACTCGTAGACAGCCAAGGCTGCCTACGAAGGCGGTATTCATTGTTCTTCTCGATTATTGCGGAGCGCCAAAGATCATCCGTGCGAATGATGTGATCCGGTTAAGTCTGATGCTACTCTTCGTTGTTTGCTTCTCTTCTCGATTAGTCGGGGCAGATCCTGAGCAGCAAAGGCGTTTATACCCTGATTATTATCAACAAGAAAAAAACCAACGTATCGCCAGAGAACAACAGGAGCAGTTTAGGGTGCGCGTGCCTATCGAGCATGCCGTAGGTGATGATGTGCCGATGGCATTTCCAAAACGACAACCGGCAAACGCGAAAGCAATCGCGGCGAAGGAACGAAGTGATTCTGAAGAAATCGTACTCCAAGGAATTATTCTCGTTGTTCTGTGCATTTTGACCGGGACGTTGACGTTCCGAATACTTGCTCCAGTATTGTTCAAAACTTGGATCAAGAAGTTAACTCCATGGTCCGGCTCTCTGCGACCGGTAACAAGTCTCGCTGCTAAAGTGCGCGATGAAGATGACGCCTTTTCAGAATTCATGGCTACTTTTCAATTTGGGCCAATCGCTTCACCAAGTGGCAACGCGGCGAATAACAGCAACCAAGGAGAGGCAGGAGACATCACCACGGGCTTTTCCAGCAGGGCTGTGCAAATCCTCGCGACACAACGCAAGCTGTTACAAGACATCAACCGCACCATTGATGACTCAGCGCGTCATCGGATGCTGGCCGATTTGCGGCGAGAGTTAAGCTCATTCAAAGGCGAAGCTGGTTCGCCCGATTTTCTCCCGGCCTGGCAACTGGCCTCCGCCTTGGAAGGATTGCTCAAACAGCTTGCTGGCAAATCTCGAAACACCACCCGTTCCACATTGCGAACCGTCGCCGGAGCTGTGGATCTGCTGGAAGAACTTTGCAAACCCGGCGTTAGAACAGATCTGTTGTCCAATCCGCCACTCAGGTTCCTGGCAGTGGACGATGACATGATAAGCCGCACGGCAGTTTCTCTTGCGTTGAAGAAGGCATTCAATCAACCCGAACTTGCGGACAGTGGTGAAACGGCACTCGGGCTTGCTTCTAAACATGTGTACGACGCGATTTTCCTCGATGTTCAAATGCCTGGGATGGATGGATTTGAACTTTGCTCGAAGATTCACGAAATCTCGCTCAACAAGGACACGCCTGTTATCTTCATTACATGCATGAGTGATTTTGACGCGCGGGCTCAATCCATACTCAGTGGCGGCAGTGATCTGATGGGCAAACCATTTCTCACATTCGAGATCACCGTCAAGGCGCTGACATTTGCCCTTGCCCGACGCCTTCAATCCAAGGACAAGACCATGACCGACCGTGATGTAGTCACGAGTGCCGAGGCGCTTTCGCCAAACCCAGCCTTGTTGAAAGAATCTGCAATCACTCCGATCACCCCTGAAAGTGCGGGTCAAGACAGTTCGGTTTGGAGATCGCCGGGACGTACTGCTGACACGGATCAACTCAATCTGGCAATGCGCAACTTGAACATGGAAGTAGCGGCGCGGTCTGACGACCTGCCCGCTGATGACCTCGAACAGGCATTCCTCGCACGGGTCTCGACGCATCTTGCCACGTTGAGAGGACTAATTCCGAAAACACCTGAAACCATGGATGAGACCGCACGGCATGAGATGCTGGCTGATCTGTACCTCGGACTTCATGCGTTGACTCCAAAAGTTGGTCCTGCCACAGGTCATCCTGGGTTGCGTGTGATTGCTGCGATTGAAGGATTGGTCAGGAAGATTCTTGAGGACCCGAAGCACTGGACTATGTCCGTGTTGCAAACCATAGCCAACGCCTTGGATTTAGTGAGTGATTTATGCACCACCAAGGTGAACGCCGATTTCGCGTCTAATCCCCCGATTCAGATCCTCGTGGTTGACGATGAGCCAGTATCTCGTCGTGCAATCACCTGCGCGCTTCAGATGACTTTTGGAAAACCGGAGAGCGTGGAGAATGGAAAATCAGCACTTATCCTGGCAACACAGAGAGAATTCGACATGATATTCATGGATGTGCAAATGCCCGACATGGACGGGTTCACGGTTTGCTCAAAGATTCGTCAAACCCCCATCAACCACAGCACACCGGTCGTGTTTGTCACTGGTCAGGGAGATGTCAAAACTCGGGTTCAAGCGGCCACATGCGGCGGGAACGATCTTATTGCAAAACCGTTCCTGACATCTGAGGTTACTCTTAAAGCACTGACATTTACCCTCCGTAGCCGATTTCAGAAGCTTAATCCCACCGCACATCCTCAGAGAATCGAACAAACCGAGGGCAGGCACGAATCCAAGCGAGCCCGAAGACGCAGGCTCGCTCGCCAAGCCATGAAACACTAGCCGGTCTGTGTCGGTTGCCAGCCGACCCGTCGAGGCTTGAATCTTTTGCGCCATGGGTCGCCCGATGACAAGTTTTTCGCCTATTGCCGAAAGAAACAGAAGGAGATCATCATCTCCGACATCAACTCTGGAAAAATCGTGGCGACCTTACCGCTTCCAAAATCCATCGGCTCGGGCGCGTGGCTGTCGCGGCAAACGCTAGTTTGCACGGATCGGGAGCGGATATTCAAGGTTTTGCTGGTGACAGCCGCCTGCGGCTGCGGCAGTCTATCGCCGACAAGATCATGAATATCATTCGCCGTTCATTCTCACTGGTTCTCGCGTTGTCGCCGCTCTGCCTGCATCCAATCTTTGCGCAGGACACGAACACGGCTCAGGTTTTCACGAAAGCCCTGAACCAACTTGTAGAAATTGTAAATCCTCCCGCAGACGCCGCACCGCGAACCTTTACCACCACGTTGAAGATACTCAAAGCGGATGGCCTGCCCACGGAACTGGTCGGGCGGGAAATCGCGCTGGCATTCCAGTCGCCGGATCATGTGCGCATTGCCGCCAAGTGGGAGGGAGAGGATTTTGTGCTCGGACGCAACGTTCAGGAACTTTGGGTGTACGCTCCGGCCAAAAAGTTTGGCGTCGTGGGAAAGCCTGGTGTGGCCCGGTTCTCAAATGTACCCGAATCAAAAGATAACAGCGTGCTTGCGCCCATCAAACTTCCGGTGGACAAGGATCAGCTGGCGATCGTACCCATGCTGATGAAGCTTGTGGCCTTGCCGAATGAAATCATTGGCGGCAGCGCGTGTCGCGTAATCAAGGCGACCCTGATGCCGGAAGCCATTGAGGCGTTTAAATTGCCGGATGCGACGATCCATGTCTGGATTCGGGAGAGTGATTCATTGCTGACGCGCGTTTCCTATCGCCAGGGCAAAACCGATGTGGAAGTGGAACTTCAAAAGCCTCAATTCGTCGCAGCGTGGCAGGCGGAGAAATGGCGGTTGAAGGCGGGCTCGGGCGAAGTGGTTGAAACGGTGGCGCAGTCCCATGTCTCCCGTTTCCTCGAAATTTCCGTTGCGATGCTGGGGCAGAAGATACCGACGCTTGGGCCGCCCACCGGTGAGCGACGTGTGTTGGCCCGGGAAGGCGACGGACGGCTGGAGATGATTGATGGCACGCGCGTGCTTCATCTCAAGGGCACGCCGGAGGAGATGGGCCGGCAGCATGGCACATTGTTGAAAAAGGAAATCGCCGATCTTGTGGAGCACATGCTGTTTGGAGTGGGTGTGGGCAGCTCGTTCGAGAAAGGGCGTTGGTTTTTTGGCGAGATTGAGTCAGCGCAAACCCGGCTCATGCCCTATACCGACCCGCGTTACGTTCGTGAAATGGATTCGATGGCATTGGCGGCGGGCCTGCCCAGGGAGGAGCTGCGGGTGGCGAATTTCTTTCCCGAGCTTTTTCATTGCAGCGGTTTTGCATTGTTCGGAAAAGCGACCGAGGGCGGAAAGATGTATCACGGTCGCATCCTCGATTACATCCGAGGTCTTGGTCTTGAGCAGAACGCCATGGTGATCGTGATGCAACCTGACCAGGGCAACGCGTGGGTCAACATCAGCTATGCCGGCTTTGTTGGTTCGGTGACAGCCATGAACGAGAAGCATATTTCGATCGGTGAAATGGGAGGGCGCGGCGAAGGCAACTGGGACGGCAAGCCGATGGCCCAACTGGTGCGCGAAGTGATGGAGAAGGCGAACACATTGGATGAAGCTGTAGCGATCATGCGCAAGGGGCCTCGCACCTGCGAATACTATTACGTCATCGCCGATGCAAAGACCAAAAGCGCCGTGGGCATCGCTGCCACGCCGACCAAGTTCGAAGTCATCAAACCCGGAGAGACCCATCCGATGCTGCCGCACGGCATTCAAGATTCCGTGTTGATGTCTGCGGGTGATCGTTATGAAGAGCTTGCCCGCCGGGTGAAGACCGGTCATGGGAAGTTTGATGCTGAAGGCGCACGCGATCTGATGAAGCGTCCCGTGTGTATGACATCAAACATCCATTCGGTTTTGTTTGAACCGGAGTCGCTCGACTTTTGGGTGGCCATTGCGGATTCCAAGAATCCCGCGGCACACGCACGTTACACTCACTACAACCTCGCCGAACTGTTGAAGCCGGAGAAAACCCAGTAAGCGCTTCAGTGCTGCTGAAAGTGATTGGCAAACGCAGTGAAACCGGAAAAATACCGGTCGCATGTCTAACTCGAATCTCCGGATCGGCATCGAAATCGGCGGCACCAAGCTGCAAATTGTCCTT
>CAYSDO010000140.1:4073-9512 GCA_964429665.1 uncultured Bifidobacterium sp. | reverse complement strand
CAACGCCGCCAGCCAGTAAGCCGATGGATTCCATTTTTTGCGCCTGGCGCAACTGAATCTCGAGCAGCTTGCGCTCGGTGATGTCTTCCTTTACTGCCAGAAAATGGGTGATGCGTCCCGCGTCATCCAGGATTGGTGAGATGGATGCGAACTCCCAGAAAAGTTTGCCGTCCTTTTTTCTATTGTGAAATTCGCCGCGCCATTCCTTGCCTTGCTGAAGGGTCTGCCACAACTGCCGGTAAACTTCATCGGGGGTTTCGCCCGACTTTAGCACGCGCGGATTTCTGCCGCGAACGTCCTCGAAGGTATAACCCGTAACTTTTGTGAATTTTGGATTTATGTATTCAATCTCCGCTCTGGTGTTTGTAATAACGATTGAAGCCGGGCTTTGCTCCACGGCACGTGACAATTTGCGCAATTGCTCCTCTGCTTGCTTGCGGACTGTGATGTCACGGGCGATAAATTGCACGGCAGCCTTCCCACCGAAGTTGATGGGAGTGATGCTGACCTCGACGGGAAGCGAGTCTCCGTCGAGGCGGAGATAGCGAACTTCCACCGGGTAAATACCTTCCTCTCCGGCCAGCCGGCGTCGGATGCGATTCAATGCTGCAGGGTGGTCCGCGGGATGAATTATTTGCCTGCTTCTCCTGCCTATCAATTCCGCGGAAGACTTGGCGCCGAACATCTCCGTGCCGGTGGCATTGATAAAAATGAGCCGGTCATTCTGATAGATGCCGATCGCATCGGGAGACCCTTCCACCAGCGACCGATAGCGATCTTCACTTTCGCGTAGAGCGATCTCAATGTTTCTTCGCTCTGTTATGTCCCGGAAAATGACCAGCGCGCTCCATTTACCGTTGAAGATGATCGCACTTGCGGCCACTTCAACGTCCACGGCAGTTCCGTCCATTTTCAAATACTTCGCCTGTACCAATGGAACGGAGTCATGCTCTGTTTCCAAGCGTTGAATTCGCCCGGTCACCAAGATGTGGAAATCCGGATGAACACGATCCATCACATTCTTTCCGATCAATTGCCCGGGCGAGTCGGCGCCAAAAGATTTGATGGCCTGTTCATTGAGGTATTCGAAACGGCGATTCGCAACCACAAAAATACCCGCTGGCACACAGTCGACAAGCGTTCGGAACCGGTCCTCGCTATCACGCAATTCTTGTTCGGCCCTCTGACGTTCGATTGTTCCACCCAGAATGTTGGCCGCCGCTGTTAGAGCATCCAGTTCTTCTGTTCGCCACGCGCGTTCTGTGACGTACTCCTCGAAGGCGACGAAGCCCCACCATATTCCCTTGACCATGATGGGCATCACGGCGATGGAGCGGATCTGGTAATCCATCAAGATACTCTGTTCATTGGTCGGAAAATCCCGAACGGTCCCGTGCAAACTGTTTCCACGACGGAGAATTTCCACCCAGCGCTCAAAGCCGCTCGCGCGCATCGGGACTTTTTTCCAGGAGGAATCTTCTGTGCGAGGCTTTAAACCAGTGGCAGCCCACTCGTAGATCTGCGAGACGAAGTTTTCCAGATCTGTTTCAGGATGCCGCTCAAAGATCCCTACGCGGCTGACTTCTGCCGCTTTGCCCAATTGTTCAAGCACTTCATTGATGACATTTCGCCAGTCCGGCACGCAC
The DNA here is from genome assembly GCA_964429665.1 of uncultured Bifidobacterium sp. GTDB lineage: Bacteria > Verrucomicrobiota > Verrucomicrobiia > Limisphaerales > JADLHS01 > JADLHS01. The sequence continues at coordinate 7,866 of CAYSDO010000140.1, read as the reverse complement.
AGAAATCTTTCCGCCGCGGTGCTTACAGCCTTCAGGATTTCGCCGTGTCGTTGGAGCGCTTCGGCTGCGCGTTTCTGTTCTGTAATCTCAGCGTTGCTGCTGCATGTGCCAAGGAAACGACCGGATTTGTCATGCACCGGTTGGCAAACATGACGAAGCCACCGTATTTCCCCATCCGGGCGGACAATCCTGAATTCGAGGTTCGATGGGACACAATCCTTCGCGACCTTGCAACGATGAATATCCCATAACGTGACATCCGCAGGAAAGAGTATCCTTTCAAGCAATGTCGGATCATGCACGAATTCAGCCGAAGCATGACCGGTGACACGCTGACAAGAAGGCGAATTGAAAAGAAACTTTCCGTCCGGACGAAGCCAGAAGACCCAGTCAACAGTGTTCTCAGACACAAGCCGGTATCGTTCCTCCGACGCATGCAGCGCGGCTTCCAGACGTTTCGGCTCCGTGATGTCTCGCAACACCACCCGTCCCCGAACCATTCGCCCCTGTTTGTCCAGAATGGCAGTGGCATTTAGTTCGACATCCAGAACCGAGCCTTGCGCCGCAGGCATCTGAAATTCCAGCAAACGAATTTCGCCCGAGCGCCTAAATTCCTCAAGTGCTGCAATGATCCGTAGAGCTTCATTGGGCGCGACCAGGCCTATCAATGGAAGTCCGATAGTTTTTTCCCGGGTGCGGCCTGTCTTTTCAAGCAGCTTGACATTGCAGGACAGAATTCTGCCCATGGCTGCATCTATAAGCAGGAACATGTCAGGCGCATGATTATAGAAATCTGCCAGTTCCGCTTCAACGGCTTGAAGGCGTGAGGCCGCCGCGTCATGGTCTTGCAAGCGCCGTCCAACGATCAAGTGGCCGAAACCCAAACCACACAGACCGAACACCCACAAGCTTGCATAATTGATTATATCCTGACGGTTGTGAGTCCGTGCAATGGCCTGAAAGGGCGACATGTCCACCATGATACTCATGCCGCCGTGCCTTTCGCCTTCCTTGTATCCTTCGGTGACGTGGCAGCTCAGACAGCTTTTGTCAATGACCAGGGCCTTCATGAATCGAAGGCTCGATTTGCCATCATAATCCTCCACGGAACTGATCTCCTGCTGGCCTGCTTCTATGGCTTGCAAGGCTTTTATCTCCCATCCATCCGGAGCATTCTCCGGTCGGATCGGTTTCAAACTCGTGAGGTGGATTCCCGGCACGCCGAATCGCTTGCTCAATTCGTAAATCTGGCGATCCATGTAGGCTGCATTCACTAGAGTCAAACTGCGCCCGGAAATCGTAGTGACATCACGTTCGACATGATTGGTCAGATAGGGGTTTGAGGGTGTTTGATCCGTTACCGGCACATAAACACCGTCGTGACTTGCGATCCAATGCCGGTAAACCAAATCCTTTTGAACGCTTGCCTTGGCTTCGATAGTGGCCGATTTCAGCGATGATGTGGATTCATGGCGGCTAGCTGAAACGAGTGCCAGGGAAATAACCAGTGTCCATGCCAGCGCAAGTACCGCCGTGGAGATTCTCAGCAGCCGGATTCGGCCCGTCAACAATCCAGGAGGCAGTATTTCACTGGAATATTTCGAGATTGGGCTGGTTCCATTCATGACTCACTCGATTCTTTTCCGCTTACAAACCGCAATTCAACATCTCGCAAGCCTCGTGAATCTATTCAGAGCGATACATGAGGATTATTCCTTCCAGCCAGAGTTCGGCTCACCTCAACTTGTCATTCACATTCCAGATTTTGCTTCTTTGCTCGTAGTGGTTCATAAAAGAAAGACGAACTGGCCACTTATAAGGAGCTATCGTGGATGTAGATGCCTGGACTCTGCCTTCCAAGAAATCAAAAAAGATCACAGGATGGTCGGTCACCGGCGTTGCCGTGCAAATGAACGGTGCTATTGCTGGCCGCCGCGTTGCAACGGATCCCAGTAACGCGAGTTGATCAATGCTTGAGCTGTGCGGTCAGCGGGATTTGCTGGCGGATTGATGGCTTCGCTCTTGCGTGCTTCCGAGTGGCCGTCGTTAAAGGATATGACGGCCTGTCCAAGATGTCGTCTCGGCTCAACACCTTCATAGGTTGGGAAGGAACTTCTCACGACCACTGCCGGATTCATGCACGAGGATTCCCACCACAGACTGCTGCTCCAAAGCGGTGGGTTTCCGTACGGCTGTTTGTCGCCGATGACGAGGTTTTCTGATGGCCGGAGAACGCTGCTGCGCTTGAATGTCTCCGTGGTGTTGAACACAACGCCGCCCACCGTCAGGCTCGCTCCACCGTAGGGATGACGACCAAGGAAATATCCGTTGTAACCATAACCCACCAGATCGCAATCGAAGTTCCAAACCCACGCGATGCCGTTGTCCAAACGCTTTCCGGCGATGGCCGGATCGTGAAACAGATTGCTGCGGCCGCCACCGTAACTGACGATGGTTGTGCCCCACCAATTGAGAAGAGAGAAGCTGTGATCCGTTGAAGTGATTCCCTGATTTCGGTGCGCCGGAAAAGTGTCGCCGTTCTCATCGGTATAAAACTGCATGAACATGCCAATCTGCCGCAGGTTGTTCATGCAAGAAGTCTGCAAGGCTTTGCCCTTCGCGCGGGAAAGCGCCGGCAACAGCATGGCGGCGAGAATCGCAATGATCGCAATAACAACGAGCAGTTCGATCAGCGTGAATGCACCATGACGTAACTGAGAGTGCTCCTCTGAATTTCCCAGCGGGGAATGGGTGACCTGGTAAAATTGCTTCATTTGGAATACCGAGCAAGGTAGGGGAGATCTCTCCTCGCCACAACAGTGAACCAATGTCTGCACATGGATTGTGTCGGGTGTGACAATCCGTTTTACTCTTGGGGGATGGAAGATATACTTCGTTCTTGTGTCTGAAACAAAGCGAGTGCGAGTAATTTGTGGCATGAGCGGAGGAGTGGATTCCTCGGCAACGGCGGCGCTTTTGCAAGAACAGGGTTTTGACGTGGTGGGCATCACTCTCAAGCTCTGGCCGCAGGATTGCGTGAACCGCGCCGAGGACAAATGCTGCGGACCACAGGCAGTTACAGACGCGCGTTCGGTCTGTCACAAACTGGGGATTCCCTATTACCTCATTGACGAGTCGGCGGAATTTCAGAAGCACGTCATCCAATACTTCGCGGACGAATACAAGGCCGGGCGCACGCCCAACCCTTGCGTGATGTGTAATCAGAATCTCAAGTTCGGGCGGCTCATTGATCGCGCAGATCAACTGGGTGCAGACTTTATCGCCACCGGACATTTTGCGCGACTGGAACGCCGTGAAGATGGACGCGTATTGCTCAAGCGCGGCCATGATCAGCGCAAGGATCAAAGTTATTTCCTGTTCTCACTGCGCCAGGATCAACTGGCGCGATCCATGTTTCCACTCGGTGAAAAGACCAAGAGCGATACGCGCGAAGTGGCGCGGCAATGCAATCTCAAGACCGCCGACAAGGAGGAGAGCATGGAAATCTGCTTCGTGCCGGACAACAACTACGGCAGTTTTCTCCAGTCGGCGAACCTCGTTCAGAAGCATCGCGGCGAGATCGTGGATATGCGCGGTCAGGTAATCGGCCATCACGACGGCATCGAGTTTTACACCATCGGCCAGCGCAAGGGGCTTGGCCTCTCATCGCCGCAGCCGCTATATGTGATCGAACTCGATGCGGAGAACAATCGCGTGGTGGTGGGCGACGATTCAGCGTTGGATCGTGACGAATTCACCGTCGACAAGTACATGTTCAAACGTCATCTTCATG
>CAYSDO010000140.1:0-4063 GCA_964429665.1 uncultured Bifidobacterium sp. | reverse complement strand
CCGTGCAAAACTGCAACTGGATTCCGTTCGATGCCCCGCCTGCATCAATCGAAGTGACAGCGAAGATTCGTTACAACCATCCCGGTACGCCTGCCACAGTCACTCCGATGGAACAAGGCCGCGCGCGTGTGATGCTGCATACGGCTCAAAGAGCCATCACGCCCGGGCAGGCGGCGGTCTTTTATCAGGACGATCTGGTGATTGGCGGCGGATGGATCACACGATAGCGTACCGCCGCAGTTGCAACCTGTAGCGCTCTTTGGCTATCTTGTTCGACGCAACGCGCATGGCCGACGCTGTCACCGAACCAAAAATCAATCCAGTCCCGCTTGCCGTGGACCTGGACGGCACGCTTATTCGGAGCGACATGCTTTGGGAATCTTTCGCTCGTTTGCTTCGTCACGAACCGTTTTCCGCTTTGCTCTTTCCTGTCTGGTGGATGCGAGGACGGGCGTACTTAAAACAACAGATCGCCGCGCGCGTGGAGGTCAACCCTGCCGCCCTCCCGTATCACGAGGAATTTCTCGCATGGTTGCGCGAACAGAAGCACGCCGGCCGCAAACTGGTTCTGGCAACTGCGTCCGACGTTAAGATGGCAAAGCCCGTCGCGGATTACGTTGGCCTGTTCGACGAAGTCATGGCCAGCGACGGCAAAACAAACCTTCGCGACAATGCGAAGCGTCTTGCGCTTGAAGAGAAGTTCGGCATTCGTGGTTTCGACTACGCCGGCAACTCGTCCGTCGATCTCGGCGTCTGGCCGGGAGCGAGAGAGGCCATTGTTGTCAACGCAAACGCCAGCCTTGCGCAACGCGCAGGGCAGTGCACAAAACTCGGCCCGACATTTCTTAACAACAGATCCACATTCGCCGCACTCGTGCGCGTGCTGAGGCCACATCAATGGGTAAAGAATCTGATCGTGTTCCTGCCGGTGATCACCTCGCATCAACTGACGTTCTGGCCGCTGCTGGGGGCGCTCGGCGCGTTCGCTGCGTTCTGCCTGTGCGCATCCGGAGTCTATCTGCTGAATGATTTGATGGATCTGGACGCGGATCGTCAGCATCCGACCAAGCGCAGGCGTCCGTTTGCAGCGGGACAGCTTCCGTTGCAGGTGGGATTGGTATTGTCGCCGGCGCTGATTCTTTGCGGTGCGTTCATTGCATCCGTATTGACGGCAAATCTGGTCTGGCTGTTGTTGGTATATGTAATCGCGACCACGGCCTACTCACTTCAACTTAAACGCGTGGCGTTGCTGGATGTTTTTATACTCGCCGGTCTCTACACGTCGCGCCTCATCGCTGGCCATCTGGTCACCAACATTGAATTCTCCTCCTGGCTGCTGATGTTCTCGATGTTCATCTTCCTGAGCCTCGCGCTGATGAAACGATTTCAGGAATTGCGGCAGGTCCGTGAATTAAATCAAGTGGACGTGCGGGGTCGCGGTTACACGGCTGGAGATCTCGAACTCGTTGCCACACTCGGACTGGTCAGCGGTTCGCTTGCCGTGCTGGTGCTGGCGCTTTACGTCAATAGTCCGCAAGTTCAACTTCTGTACAAGCACCCGGTCGAATTGCTGCTCGTCTGTCCGCTGCTGCTGTATTGGATCGCCCGGGTTTGGTTTCTGGCCCATCGGGGGCAGATGAACGCTGACCCGACTGCATTCGCGCTCAGGGATTGGCCCAGTTATCTCATTGGGGCGTTGACATTCATGGTCATGTGGCTGGCCACGGGACATTGACTCACGCATGAATTTGCCGGGCAAACAATGGTTTCACGATGCCGCCTCAGCACTGGCGTACTCCCTTGCGCAACCGCATGGACAAACCACAGAACTTCAACCACCGCACAACGACCTCACGCAGTTCGTCATCACACAGCATGCGCAGATGCCCGATTACCTCCGTGCGCCGATGTTCGCAGCCACGTTGGGTTTTGATGCGCTTGGCATTTTGCGCGGCGGAAAAACATTTCATCGGCAGTCTCCCGAGAAGCGCGCGCAACAGATCGCTGCGTGGAAAAAATCCGGCATCAGTTTTCAACGCGACTTGATCCGCTATTTTGAGAGTCTGGCAACGCTTGCACTTTACAGTCGGGAATCGGAGCGCCGAACTCCGATTCGGCTCGATCCGATTGGTCAACTGGCCGATTCGGAGACCGGCGCTCCACCGAACGAACTCCGCGCCGAAATCGTCGTGATCGGCAGCGGCCCTGGCGGAGCGATCACCGCATGCCTGTTTGCTGAGGCTGGTCGAAATGTCCTGTTGATCGAGGAAGGCCGGCATCTGCCGCTGAGTTCCTGCACGCCGTTCACGATGGACGAGATGTCACAGAAATATCGTAACGGTGGCCAGACAGTGGCAATGGGCAAAACCAAGATCGCTTATGTCGAGGGTCGTTGCGTGGGCGGCGGTAGCGAAATCAACAGCGGGCTGTATCACCGCACACCGCCGGAGATTCTCGAACGCTGGCGAAGGGAATTCAAAGTCGAGGCCCTGAACGAGAATGATTTGTCCTCTCACTTCGAGTCGTGCGAACGCGATGTTTCCGTTTCGATGCTCCCACACGCCGCACCGACTGCGTCCATCAAACTCCATGATGGCGCAACAAAGCTCGGGTGGAAATCCATCGAAGTGCCGAGATGGTTCCGACACGAAAGTCATGGCCCTGGAAAACGCCAATCCATGACGGAAACGTTTATTCCGCGTTTTCTCAAAGCAGGCGGAAAGCTTTTGTCGAGCACGCGGGCGAACCGTATCCGCCAAAACGGCAACGGCTGGTTGATTGAAGCTCAGTCCATCGCTAACGGTGAAATCCGCATCGCATCTGATACGCTTTTTGTTTGCGCAGGTGCGGTTCACACACCGGCGCTGCTCCGCCGCAGCGGCATCACGAGCAACGTCGGCGATTCATTCCAGGTTCATCCAACCGTCAAGATCGTTGCCCGCTTTCCAGAATCCGTGAATTCCGCCGACATGGGTGTTCCTGTTCATCAGGTAAAAGAGTTTGCGCCCCGAGTGAGCTTTGGTTGCTCGATCAGTTCGCCTGCCTACCTTGCGCTCGGCTTGATTGACCACGCTGACGCAGCGCGCGAGGTTGCAAACACATGGCATCAACAGGCGATTTACTACGCGATGATCACCAGCGAAGGTCGTGGCAGCATTCGCATGTTGCCAGGCTTTCGCGATCCGCTCGTGCGCTATGCGCTCACTGAAACTGACCGGCGCAATCTCTCCGACGGCCTGCGCAAGCTCGCACAAATACTTTTCGCTTCGAGCGCGACGGAGCTTCATCCGAGCCTCGCGCGCGGCCCGGTGTTGCGCTGCGAGGGCTGTCTGAGCAAACTACCCGACGTGTTGCCGGATGGGCTTGCGAACCTCATGACGATCCACCTGTTCTCCTCCTGCCCGATGGGCGAAGACCAGTCGCGCTGTGCGACGGATTCTTTTGGCCGGGTTCACGGGTTCAAAAACCTTTTCATCAACGATGCAAGCCTGCTTTGCACCGCGCCCGGCGTAAACCCCCAAGGCTCAATCATGGCGATCGCACGTCGCAACACGCTCAAATTCCTTGGCAAACTTTGAATCATGAATCTCAATACCAACCTCGTCCTCGTTACCGGAGCAGCCGGATGGCTCGGCTCGCGACTCGTCGAATCCCTCGTGCGCGGACTGCCCGAGCACGATGAATTGAAATCGCCCGCCAGCGGCCTGCATATCCGTGTGTTGATTTTGCCCGGTCAGGATGCGGCGTTCCTTAAAAAGATTTCTGATCGCGTCGAAATCGTCACCGGGGACGTTCGCAGTCCGGCCGATTGCGGAAAGTTTTGCGCAGACGCCAAAGGCGCAATCCTCTTTCACACCGCCGGCATCATTCATCCAAAGCGTGTGGCTGAGTTTTACGAGATCAATCGTGATGGAACAAAAATTCTGCTCGACGCCGCCATTCGCACCGGTCTGAAACGCGCGGTCATCGTATCCTCAAACTCCCCCTGTGGTTGCAATCCTCACCCCGATCATTTGTTTGACGAGCTTTCACCGTTCAATCCGTACATGAATTACGGCCGTTC
>CAYSDO010000139.1:3596-9555 GCA_964429665.1 uncultured Bifidobacterium sp. | reverse complement strand
CCCGCGCCCTCCCTGAGGGAGAGTTCAACGAACCGCGCCAAACTCGTCCCACTCTGGCGTGAACTCGCGACGCGGTACGCCACGAAGACATGGATCGGCGGTTACGACCTCATGAACGAACCGAACTGGACGTTCGAGAACAACACCAACATCAACGGCTGCTCGGATATTACCAACGCTCCAATGCGCCAGTTGTACATGGATATCACCGCCGCGATCCGGCAGGTGGACACAAATCATATCATCATTCTCGAAGGCAATTGCTGGGCCGGAAATTACAGTGGCATTCTGCCGCCGTGGGACGACAACCTTGTGATCAGTTTCCACAAATACTGGGACGCGCCGACCGCCGCCTCATTTCAACCCTGGGTGGACAAGCGGAATCAATGGAACATGCCGGTGTGGCTGGGTGAATCCGGCGAGAACTCGAACGAGTGGTTTCGCGATGTCGTTCGCTACGCCGAGCAGGCCAACATCGGCTGGGCCTGGTGGCCGTGGAAGAAGATTGGAACGCTCGCGGGACCAACCATCATACAAAGGCCCGCCGGTTATCAGGCCATACTCGATTACTGGCGCAGCACCGGCCCGCGTCCCACCACAAACAACGCCTTGAACTCACTGCTCGCTCTGGCGCAAGCCGCCCGATACGAGAACTGCATCGTGCGCCCGGATGTCATTGATGCCTTGATCCGCCCGGAGACGCAGGGCCTGACGCTGTCGTTCAAGAACAATACGGTGCCCGGAGTCATCTTCGCGATTGATTATGACCTGGGCCGTTCCGGGGAGGCTTACTTCGACCAGACCACAAACGGTACCTACAACAGCGGCTCGTCTTATCGCAATGACTCGGTGGACATCGAGGTTTGCAGCGATTCAGCGCCAACCCTCGGTTACGATCTCGGCTATCTTGATCCCGGCGACTGGACGAAATACACCGTGCCCATCCCGGCGGGACCGTTTTCCATCTCAACCCGCGTCGCCGCGAACAGCGCAGGCGGAAAATTCTATGTCGAGGTGGGCGGGAGCAATGTCACCGGCCTCATCAACGTCCCGGCCACGGGCGGCTGGCAGACATGGGCCACGCTCGCGCCGCGTTTGTTTACCAACATGGCTCCGGCAACTTCTTTACGTGTGGTGGTGGACACCGCTGGATTCAATTTCCACTGGCTGCAATTCAACAGCCTGTCTCCGGCGTCACCAACAGGACTGGTCGCAACAGCCACCAGCACCCAGGCAAAATTAAACTGGAGCCCGGTCACCGGAGCGTTGAGCTACAAGGTCAAACGCTCCACCAACAGCGGCGGATCTTACACGACGATTGCCACAGGTGTTTCTGGCACCATTTACACCGATACGACGGTCACCAACGGCACGACCGTTCATTACGTTGTCACAGCCGTGAATTCATACGGGGAAGGCGCTCCATCTAATCAGGCAAGTGTTCCCGTTCCATTTCCCCGGCTCTCGGCCAGCGCTTCATCCTCCAACGTGATGTTGTCCTGGTCCAACTCGGCAAGCGTGATGCAACTTCGCAGCACGACGAGCCTGAGTCCGCCCGTGACGTGGTTGCCGGTCACCAACGCGCCTATCAACCAGAATGGCATCTGGCAGATTGACTGGTACCCGGGCAATGCAGTTCGATTCTTCCGATTGAGCGTGCAATAGCTCTAAAGTGATTCGTTACCGTCTTTGATTCCCTCGCGCGCTGACCTGGCGGAGGTAATCTCTCGCCGCCACGTTGTTTGGCTCCAAAACCAGCGCGGCCTCAAACTGCTGGACGGCTTCGTCGTAACGGTTCTGACGTACCAACATCACGCCCAGATTCACGCGCGCGACTGCATGGCGCGGATTGAGCCGCACTGCCTCGCCATACTCCTTGATGGACTCTGCAACTTCGTTTGCCGCAGCCAGTTCGCCTGCCAGTTCAAAGTGCCCCTCCCAACTGCCGCTGTATAACTTGATGGCCTCACGATAAGCATGGATCGCCTCCGGATGGCGATTCAATTTTGAAAGTGCCATCGCCTTGTGCGCAAGGTAGCTGCCGTCGGACGGGCGCATCTGTGCCGAATGTTCGAAACAGGCGAGCGCCTCAATGTAGTTACCTTTTGCAATAACGACCTTCCCCAATTCAAACCACGGCTCAGGCAGCGAGAGACGTTGCGCCACGGCTCGCCGGAGCAACGGTTCAGCCTCTGCCATCCGACCTGACTCGCGGAGCATACGGCCAGCCTGAAGACAGCCGTAGAAATCATGCGGCAACAACTCCGTAAGCTTCAGATACTCGAAGAGCGCACCTTTGTTATCGCCGATGGATTCAAGAAAGTTTCCATAATTCTCGCGAAGGAAGTTGTCATTGGGAGAACGCTTCACTGCGGTTTCAAAATCTGCGCGTGCCTGTGTCACTGTGTTGGTCTGTTTTAATCGCTCGCTCAACCGGGCCATCTCGCGCTGCAACACTTCCACGCGAATCGCGTTGTTGAAATGCCCTGCGAGCGGCGGTAGTGCCATCCTTGATACCACGGAGGAAAGGACGAACATGCGGTTCCAATCTGACAATCCGATGAACCGTTCGCAAAAATCCTGACCAGCCCATTCAGTCTTTGCCCCACGTTGCTGTTCCTCTGGCAACAATCGTGCAATGCTTTCGGCCCAGGTTTTGGCGAGGCGATAGTTTCCGTCAAAATTGAAATGCACGTGCTCGAAGAAAGATTCATCGCCCGTGATGCCGTCCGTGGTCGTAGCCTTCAGGGCAGTCTCTGCATCGCAGAACGCAAAATTGTTTCCGACCAGTCCGGAGGCCAGAGTGCGGATCGCAGCATTGATGCGCGTGTCCGCCCGGAACGGCAACGCGTCCACATCACACGCCAGTTGAAATCGTTCACGTGCCGCCGTTGTATTGGTTTGAATCAACAGGCATTGGCCCCAGCGGAATTGCAGCTCGGCGAACTTGGGATCGAGCTTTGCCGCCTGCTCGAACTTCTGCGCGGCGTCCTCCGTTTGGTGATTGGTCTGAAGTGTCAGCGCACTTGAATAAAGCGATTCAAATTGTGCCCGATCTGATGCGGGAAGGTTGCTGTTCAACATCGAGCCGAACGGCGGACAATCGCGCAGGTTCACGGACATGGTGCTGAGAACAATCTTCGCGCCACTTCGCTGCCCGGCATGAATGATGTCCCGCAGGTTTTGCGTGAAATTCTTGTAAACCGTTTCCCGTCGCGCGTCGTCAGGGGGAATTTGATTTTGGAGAAACATTCTCATTCCACCCCAGGTCGCATTGGCGGGTTTGCCTCCCAGATTTCTCAGCCACCTGACGGCAAGCTGGCCGACGCGGGTTTTCTGGATTGCGAGGTTCAAATGCACAGCTGCCAGAGGCGGCGCGCGTGATCCAAAGATGGTTGCGGCGCCGAATGGGCCAACCATTTCGTTGTTGCCCATGTAAACCAGCCAGATATCGCCCTTGCCGTACACGGCAACGTCCTGCGCAATGGGAAGGATGACGTGCGAGTTGATGGCGGTGATGCCGAGGTTGACTATTTCAAATTTCCTGCCCGGAAACTTTTCGCGCAGGAGGATTTCAAGATAACGGGATGCGCCGACCGAAGGTTGCGGATCGCCCATGGCGGCGGACTCGCCAAAAATGTAGATGCGTTGCACGTCCGCGGGCTTTTCCGCTTCGATCTTGAATGTGCCCGGCCAGCGGGCGAGTTCCGGCGGGAAAAAACGGGATGTGAAACGGTCGTTGTTGATCAGATAATTTTTGCCGGCGGCATCCCGCTCCGTCCTGAAAAATGCCGTGTCATAGCCATAACCCGCGACTCGCAGGCCGAGCTCAAGCACCGCCAGCGCCAGAAATGGCAGCAACAAAGCCACGAAACGGAACAACCATTTGCGTCCGGGAGTCAGTGTCGGCTTACCGGCCTCTGAAGCCGCTGTCGTGTGACTGGATTTCACCACCGGTGATGAAACAGCTTTTTGCTTTTGTGCTTTAGACTTCAATGATTTCTCCCATGCTATGCTTTGGCGGTTTCTTGTCTCAAGATGCGAGGTTCAAAAAAGCCGGTCCAACGAACCGCAGTCTTTGGCTTGATGCCAATAGGTCGCCACACCTTGCGGGCGCTTGAGTTGGAGTGAATCCTTGCCTGCCAGCCGCAACACCAATCCGAGCGGCGTCACGATTAGAATAAAAAGCACGGACAGCACACAGCGACCGATGAACTGGCTGGAGTAAAATCCAAGCCGAAGTGAAAGCCGGTAGTAACCTCTGAACCAGCGCGGTTGCATGACCGCGCTGATCGCCACGATTCCAAGCACGACGAGCACTACGTGCCACGTGTTTGGGGGCAAGAGCTTTCGCCAGCGCAGCAACGAACTGATAATCGCCAGCGCAAGCACACTCATCAGCGCGGACTTGCGCCACTCCTTCGGGTCTTCCTTAAAGTTCAGTTTCATTTCAATCCACTTGTGGCAGGATGCGCCGTTCCACTTTTCGCTGCGGCTGGGCTGCGCGCTCGATCACAAAATCACCCAAGATGAGATAATCCATCTCCGTGTTCATGAAGCAGCGAAACGCGTCGTCGGGCGTGCATACGATCGGCTCGCCGCGAACATTGAACGAGGTGTTCACCAGAACCCCGCAGCCGGTCGCCTGCTCGAAGCGCAGCAGCAAATCGTAGAGCAGCGGGTTGCAGGAGCGTTCCACCGTCTGGATGCGCGCCGAAGAATCCACATGTGTGATGGCAGGCAAGGTCGAACGGATTTCCTTAAGGCGGTCGAGGCCTTTTGCCCCGGATGCGGATTCAATACACAATTCCTTTCTGACTGGTGCAACCATCAGCATGTACGGAGAATCCGCATCCAACTCAAAATAATCTGCCACGCGTTCACGCCGCACAATCGGCGCGAAGGGTCGGAATGATTCGCGGAACTTCACCTTCAAGTTCATCACCGATTGCATTTTTGGTGAACGCGCATCGCCGATGATCGAACGATTGCCAAGAGCGCGCGGGCCAAACTCCATCCGCCCCTGAAACCAGCCGATGACTTTCTCAGTTTTGAGCAATTCGACAGTGAAATCCAGCATCGCGCCTGTTTCCATTTTGTGAAATACGGCGTTGTGCGAGCGCAGCACGCCTTCAATCTCAGCCTCGGAATATTCCGGGCCGAGCAGTGATGCCTGCATCGAGTCCGCTGGATCAGCAACGCGCGAATTCTCCTTGTGCTCATACCACGCGGCCAGGGCTGCGCCAAGGGCGCCGCCGGCGTCGCCCGCTGCGGGCTGAATCCAGATGCGATCAAAGATTTTTTCATTGAGGATGCGGCCATTCGCCACGCAGTTGAGCGCCACGCCGCCTGCCATGCAGAGATTTGTCTGGCCGGTTACGTCGCGGGTATGGCGTGCCAGGAGCAACATGATTTCCTCCGTGACCAGTTGAATCGAACGCGCAACATCCATGTGCCGGCTTTCGATTTTGTCCTCCGGCCCGCGCGGCGGCCCGCCAAATAGCTGATGAAACCGTTCGTTGGTCATCGTCGTACCGCGCAGAAAATTGAAATACTCCATGTTCAGCCAGAACGAACCGTCCGGCTTGATGTCCAGCAATTCGCGGCGGATGGCGTCGGCGTATCTGGGTTCGCCATACGGTGCCAGTCCCATGAGCTTGTATTCGCCGGAATTGATTCGGAAGCCGCAGTAGTCGGTGAACGCGGAATAGACCAGCCCAAGAGAATGCGGAAAGCGAAGCTCCTTGAGCATTTTGATTTCACTTCCGCGCCCGTAACCGATGGTCGTCGTCGCCCATTCACCAACTCCGTCAATCGTCAGAATGGCTGCCTCGTCAAACGGCGACGGATAAAACGCGCTGGCCGCATGTGACCGGTGATGTTCGGTGAAAAGAATCTGACAATCGGGGCGCAGCTCCGGCAGTTCCGCACGAATCGCCTTTCGTAGATCCAGCTTCTC
>CAYSDO010000139.1:0-3586 GCA_964429665.1 uncultured Bifidobacterium sp. | reverse complement strand
AAGACTTCAGGGAATGTACGCCATCCGCCTGGTGCCACGGCGAGATAGGTTTCGAGCAGGCGCACAAACTTCAAGATCGGTTTGTCATAAAAAACCACCGCGTCGAGCAGGATCGGCGTCAGTTTCGCCTGGCTCAGACAAAATTGGATCGCACGATGGGGAAACCCGGAGTCGTTTTTCCTGCGGGAGAATCGTTCCTCCTGCGCGGCGGAAATGATTTTCCCATCGCACGCCAGCGCGGCGGCGGCGTCATGGTAATAAGCAGAGACGCCGAGGATGTTGCGCGGTCCTGGCATGTCTCAAAGAAACGGGTATAGCGCCCAGGTGATGCCGGAGTTGGCGGTGAAAATCAGGATGGCCCCCAGCAGCACGAGCAGAATAATGAGCGGGACAAGCCACATTTTTTTCTCCTGCTTTGAGTACCGGTAGAATTCTTTGAGTAACGACCACATGGAACAGGTTAAATCTAAATTATGGCATGTCACCCGAAAAGGGAATTTTGAGGAGAATTCGCGTTTGTCGGCGCAAAATGGGTTGCCTCCCGTAAGCTACCGGTTGAATTGTTTCCACTCCACAAACCAGGTCCTTTCGGCATGCTTCAGCGTCCTCCTTCAGCGCGAAGGTATTTCACCACCGCCTCGGTTCGCGAATGGACGTGAAGTTTTTCATACACCGTCCGCACGTAGCTGCGCACGGTATCAATGCTGATCTTCATGCGGTCGGCAATCTCCTTGTAGGCGTAACCATTCGCAAGCTGGTCGAGAAATTCGCGTTCGCCGGGTGTGAGACGCGCCAAAGGAGAATCCTCCCTGCTTTGCGGTGGCACATTGAAAAACTGAACGACGCGCCGTGCAAGCTGTGGCGTCATCGGCGAACCTCCCGTGTTTACCTCTTCGATCGCTTCGAGCAATCGTGAAGACGCCGTACGCTTGAGCAGGTAACCGCTCGCTCCGGCCTTAAGCGAACGGAACAACGAATCACTGTCCTCATACACCGTGAGCATCAGGAACTGAACCTTGGGCAGCGCGGTTTTCAACTGCCGCACGCAATCCACACCGTTCATGCCGGGCAGATTGATGTCCATCAGAACCACGTCTGGAACTTTGGCGGGGATTTCCTTCACCGCAGTCTCGGCGTCAGGATATTCGCCAAGGAGGCGGAGCGCCGGAGCTCGGCGGATGAGTGTTGCGAGGCTGGAGCGTAGTCCCTCGTTGTCATCCACGATTGAAACCTTGATTGGCATTTGTGTGTCCAGGCTGGCGCTCACGTTTTAATGAATCGCCGACATCGGAACGATTCACAACCGCATGATGATGCGATTTCACGGAACGGGTTCATGATTTCATCGGCCTTGTGGCAGGCAGGATTGTCACCAGTAGCGTGACCGTCGTGCCTTTTTGAGTGCTGTTCAATAGTCTCCCTTCCCCCCGCTCACCTGTTTGGCGGGTCAGGGGGGGGAAGCCGGAAGGGGGGAGAGGGACGCTTATCACCGTCAATTTTCCATTCATGGCTTCGGCGCGTCGTTGCATGTTGGCCAGACCATTGCGTTTATTGTTCACGTCGGTCTGTCCCGGGGTAAAACCGACACCATCGTCCTGCACGATGAATTCCAGAGTGTTCGCGTCTGCCTTGGCGTGAACATGGACTTCCCGTGCCTTGGAGTGCTTGAGCACATTCGTCAACGCCTCCTTCACGACAAGAAAAATGTTGTGCCGCATTTCGGGCGGCAACGGCATTGGCGGCAGATCGTGTGGCAGGTTGAGGCGACACCGTGTACCGGCTCCGCCGAACATTTCGTTCGAGAAGTGTGCAATGTATTCCACGAGACTTTGCAACGAATCACTCCCAGGCCGGACGGCCCAAACGATTTCCTCCAGGGCTTTCACGGTGTGCGCGGCAGCCTGTGAAACCTTTTCGGCGTGAGCCTGCACCTGTTTGAGTGACTGATTCTCCGCGCGGAGCAAATCACTCAAGAGCGCGATCCTCGTCAGGGACGATCCCAGGTCGTCGTGCAGGTCCCGGGCAATGCGGGCGCGTTCGCGTTCCAATGCCCGTTCCTGTTCGGCCAGACGGAGGCGGCGCTGATATTTCCGCTTTTCTGCCAACCGAACAATGGTGGTGACGGCTCCCAGCAACACCGTTGCGCTGGCGGCAATGAACCACCACGTCTGCCAGAAACGTACGACCACGAAGTCGTTGAACGATGTCGCCATGGCCATGTCGCTGAAAATCCAGCCATTGCCGTTTCCTTTGTGGCGGAGACGGAACTGATCAAATGTGGCGTTTGCCTTGAACTTCGTGACAAGCGCCGGCAGTTGATTTTCCTCGGTTGCGCCGTGAGTCAGATCTGGGTTCAGCCAGACGGTTATCAGGTCGTCGGCGTCGGGCACGAACTGCACCTTGAAGACGATGGTTCGCTCCTGGTTGTGGCTGGGAAGTTCGTAAGGTTTGAATACACCAAGGCCGGCTGCCTCGGGCTGTGAAGACGCCAGGTTGTATTCGCCATCCAGTTTGTTCGATGGTCCGATGCCTGCCACGTACCAGGCAGAGTACCCCCAAGCCTCCGGTGCGTTGCCCACGGCCAGACGGGGACTGTGTCCTTCAAACAATTGGAACACGGCGTAGTATGGCTCGGATGCAGCATCCGAAAGCGGGTCCACGCGGAACTTGAAGTAGAGCGCGTCACTCGCCTTGTCATCCCGTTTCACGGCGCCGCCAAGGATGTCACTTCCGACCGGCGTATTGTGGATCACGCGGGGATCAGGATCGCTCCAAAGAACGGCCGCACGCGTCGTGGCTGTGTTGACGATCAGCATGAAAGCACAAATCCATCCTGCCATAAGGGTGGATCCGCGAAATGTGCGCGGCGTGAACATGGAGATAGTGTTTAGCCGCGCCCGGCGTTACGCAAGCCCGCGAATCATTCCCAGCCCTTCATGTTGGATGATAATGAATCCACAAGCATGTGCCCGGAATCAACTCAACCGGCGCGGGTGGCAGGAGATTCCTTCACCCACTGCGCGAGCAAGGCAGCAATCAACATGCACGCACCGCCGACCATCACGGCGTGAACCAGATTTCCTCCAAGCCAGTTTTTGACGACCGGGCCAAAGGTGAGAGCGGCGAGAATTTCCGGGATGACGATGAAGAAGTTGAAGATGCCCATGTAAACGCCCATCCGTTCCGCCGGCAATGCGCCGGACAGAATCGCGTAAGGCATTGAGAGGATTGAAGCCCACGCAACGCCGCCCAGCGCCAGCGCGCCAACGAGCGGCCACTTCTGTTCTTCGCCATGGATGAAACCGGTTGCGAGCAAACCGAGTCCGCCCAGCGCAAGGCAGATGCCGTGGATGCGGCGGCGATCCATGTGACGAGATGCAGCCATCAATCCAAACGCGGCCACAAAAGTCACCGCGTCTTTGACCGAGTAACAAACCCCGGCCCATTCCGCACCGCGCTTAAACAAGTCCGAGGTCGGATCGCTGCTGCCAAAGATGACAGGAACGGCGTTGGAGAAATGAAGCCACATGCAGAACAGACCAAGCCATGTGAAGAACTGGACGAGTGCGAGCCGCCTCATCGAGCC
>CAYSDO010000138.1:0-9588 GCA_964429665.1 uncultured Bifidobacterium sp. | reverse complement strand
CAGATTCTCACCGACCTCGGTTTGAAAACCATTCGCCTCCTGACGAACAACCCGAAAAAAATCGTCGGGCTCAAGGGGTACGGATTGAAGATCGTGGAGCAGTTGCCGATTCGCGTGAAGCCGAATCCCCACAACGCGCGCTACCTGAAGACGAAGAAACAAAAGCTGGGGCACTTGTTGTAATTGCAGTTGCGGCCCTGTCCCACGCGGAACGGCGCTGTCTCACACTGGACCAACAACGTCCAGATTGGCGACCCGGACTTGATTCTGCCAACCCAGCGCGTGAACAACTCATACCAAGCACCATCACAGTGCCGGATGGTCTATTACATGCTGAAATGCGGTCATGCTGAACCGTAACCGTGGGTGGATTGTCTTGTTCCTCTTCTTTTGCTCGGGCGCAACCGCGCTTGTGTACGAGGTGGTCTGGTCAAAATTCCTGTCGCAAATGTTCGGCAGCACGATCTACGCGCAGACCGTGGTGCTCGCAGCTTTCATGGGTGGCCTGGCACTGGGAAACAAATTATTCGGTCGTTGGGTGGATCGCTTCAAAAAACCAATCGGTGTGTATGGCTACATTGAAATTGCCATCGCGCTCTACGCTTTCTTTTTCCCAACACTGAATCAGCTCGCGGATAAAATCTTCATCAGCATCGGCACCGGCATTGCCGAACGCGAAGTGCTCCTGGTGGCGCTCAAGGGCTCTCTCGCCGCAGCGCTCCTGCTTGGACCGACAATTCTCATGGGCGGCACGCTGCCTTTGCTCGCAGCATGGCTTCAAAAATCATCCACTGATGCCGGCCGCTCCTTGGCGCGATTCTATTCCGTGAACAGTCTCGGAGCTGTCGGAGGCTCGGCAATTGCCGGCTTCTGGCTGGTTCAAAATCTCGGAATGGTTCTCGCGCTGCAAGCCACGGCAATTTTGAATGTGCTGGTTGGCGCCATCGCCATTTTGCTGAGTGACAGTTGCAAGGTGGAAGATCCGACGCCTCCACAGGCAACAGGCACAGACTCTTCGGATGCCGCCTCGCCCGGCACATTGCGCTGGGCCGGAGCGATCGTGGCAGCGACAGGATTTGTTTCGATGGGCTTGGAAATTCTGGCATCGCGGTCATTGGCGCTGATTTTTGGATCGTCGCTTCAATCGTTCGCGCTGGTGTTGATTTCGTTCATCCTGGGCATCGGACTTGGCAGCGCGTGGATCGCGTCATCGCGCAGACGCAGTCGCGCAAGCGAAGGATTGATCATCGTCCTGCTTTGTGCCGCAGCCGTGTGGGTGACGTTGCTTGTGTTCAACATCGAACGCTGGGTTGATTTTTACCGGATCGTGAGAACCGGCCTTGGACGGACTCACACGGGCTATGTGTTCAACCAGTTTCTTGCAGCGGGCATCTCGCTTGTCGTGCTTGGTGTACCAGCAGCACTCATTGGCGCAGTGCTGCCCTTGATGATTCGCGGAGTCTCGCGGGAAGGCACTCCGCTTGGTGCGAAAGTGGGCTCGCTGCTGACCTGGAATACGCTTGGTGCAGTGGGCGGCTCGCTGGCAACAGGGTTCTTCATCATGCCGATGGCAGACTTGCGAAACGCATTTGGCGTGCTCGCCCTGGCCTTAGCAACAGTTGCCTTGGTCACTGCGTGGCGTCACCGAATTAAACACGGGGTGATCGGCGCAGCCATGTGTTGTGTGCTGGCGGGAACATTGTTTGTGTTTGGTGGCGAAGGCTGGCGGCACGTGATGAGTTCCGGAGTTTTTCGCGCTCACGAAACGGAGTTCAATCCGCTGACTCTTGCGGTGCGCAAGAATCACGTGTCCATCCTGCTCTACGAGGACGCACCCGACGCGACCGTTTCTGTGGAACGTGGCGACGGCAAAGTTGTGCCAGCGATCACAGGTCTGCGCATCAACGGCAAGCCGGACGCATCCACGCAAGGTGATCTCAGCACGCAGATGCTCCTGGCGCATCTGCCCATGATGGCGCGCGGTGCTGCAGCCAAGGACGTGTTCATTCTTGGATTCGGCTCGGGCATTTCAGCAGGATCACTGCTTCCTTACCCTGTCGAGAACATTGTCATTGCCGAAAATTGCGCTCCAGTCCTCCGTGCAGGACGGCTGTTTGCGCCATGGAATCGCAATGTGCTCGACGAACCCCGCGCACATGTGCGGCGTGAAGATGCGCGAACCGTGCTCAAACTGAGCCAAAAACTTTACGATGTCATCATCACGGAACCATCGAACCCATGGACGGCCGGTGTCGGGAGCGTGTTCAGTAAAGAGTACTACGAACTCGCTGCTAGTCGTCTCAAGCCCGGTGGCGTGGTGGCGCAATGGTTTCACATCTATGAGATGAGCGACAGCATCGTGGCTCTTGTCATGCGAACCTTCAGCTCCGTCTATCCTTACGTTGAAGTGTGGGACACTTGTGGAGGAGACATCGTGCTGCTCGGTGCGATGCAGCCTTGGCCAAGCGGTCCGGATGCATTCCAACATGCTTTTGCCATTGAAGGCGTGCGGGCCGATCTCGCCTCCGTAGGCATTCATTCACCGGAAGCGCTGATGGCCCGTCAACTGGCATCCCAACGGACAGGCTTCGCGATCGGAGGACCAGGACAGATACAAAGCGACCTGTATCCGATACTGGAGTACACCGCACCCGAAGCGTTCTATATCGGAACAAGGGCGCGGCTTCTTGAAAGATTTGACGAACGCACCCGGCAACTGGCCCTTGCACCTGCGGAGAAGCGGGCAATCCTCGCCAGCCTTTCATCAAACGATGTTCATTCTGTTTTCAACACCTACGCACCGGTGAACGAGGAGTTGCTGGCACATTTGAAAAGCGCCACATCCAAGGAACTTGGATACAGTGCGTTTCCAGCCGGCTCACTCGCACAAAAATCTTCGACACCAGTTGTTCCAACAACTTTGACTGCCATCAATACCGCACTTGAGGCGGGAAGATTTGAAGAAGCTTTGCGCGAGGTCAACGCCGGCCTCAAGAGGGATCCAGGCGATTCCAACCTGCGCTACCTTGCCAGGGTGCTTGAGCGCGGAGCCAAGGTTGAACTGGCTGCGGTTGCTTCGGCAAAGACGTTTGGACGGGCCAAGCAGAGCCAATAGGGTTGCAACTCCCGACAATGTGAGGCTGCTGAAAAAGAATTGTCCTGACACCGTTTGAAGTCTCTGCCTGATAAGCTCCGGTCCCCGAATCAAAAGCATTCTGGACATTCTTTGCGACCGGAATAATGTGGCTTCCATGAACCGAGATAGGCTGCAAAATGCAGGCCCTAATTCGATTTTAGCCCACATTGCGCGTCTGTGTATTTCCGAGACCTAACACCCTACGAATATCGGAAAGGACAGCCATCCGCGCTGAACGTGGGTTGGCTGGATTCAGCACATCCGTTTGCGCGAGGCATTGTGCCTGACGGTTTCGTGGCGCGGCTTCGGAAGCTTGCGCTCCATCCGGTCAATCAAATGCGCGGATTTCATGTCTGCCAATTCTGTGACTTTGGTCGAGCGCCAGCAGCGCAAGATCAAGCAGCCGTCAATGCTTACTTTGAGCGTCTGAAGGCGGCAGAAGTTGTCAGTGCGGCAGAGATGCGCGTTGTCGGTCGCGACGGAAGTGCTTACGCGGCGCCTATACTGATCTGCCATTACGTCCAAGTGCACGGCTATCAGCCTCCCGACGTGTTTGTGGAGGCAGTGATGGAGTTGGAGTGACCAAGTGGGCTAATACGAAGACAGGCTGCAAATCATCTCCGGGAAGATTTTTCCGCTGACTTGATTCCACACGCAAATCCTCCGGCGAGCCGGCGTCTCCGCGTCGCAACCCGCGTTCCCCTTTCAACGCAAAGTCACAAACTCATAGCACGGCGGGGCCGCGCCCCGGACGAGCCGCTTGCTTTGACGGATGTCACAACTTATGCTGGCCACGTCGTGAAACAACCCTTCATCAACGTCGAGGAAAAGATTGACCGCTTCGTCGGCAGGCGGACAAAGACGCCGGACAGTTTGCAGGCGGGAATGCAGTTGCAGGAGACGGCGGCGCAACTTCACAAGACTTTCAAGCATCGCTGGATGCCCAAGGGCGTTTATCGTTTCAAAACCCACGAGGAGGCAGACGCATGGATGACCAAAATGCTGGCCCGGAGCGGGCTGCCGAAAACCTGATCAGCCGTCCACCGACACAGTCGGACCTGGTTGGCCTGTGCCGGGAATTGAATCAACGTGGTGCAAAGTATGTGGTGATTGGCGGACTGGCCATCATCGCCGCCGGGCGTCCCCGGATGACCACTGACGTAGATTTGATGGTGGCTGCGGATTTGGAAAATGAGGCCAAGGTGTTTTCCGCGCTCTCGACCCTGCCCGACAACGCCGTGCATGAACTTCAACCCGGGGAACTGCAACTACACAACGTCATCCGTGTCGGTGATGAAATCATGGTGGACTTGTTGCGCTCGGCAGGAGGGATTGATTATGCCGAGGCGGCAAAAGATGTCGTCGTGCATGAGCTGGACGGCGTGCCGATTCCGTTCGCCTCGCCGCGTTTGCTCTGGCGGATGAAGGTGGTTACGCACCGTGAGAAAGACGCGGGGGATCTGGTGTTCTTGCGTCAGTGGTTCAAAGAACGCGGCGAAGAGCCACCGAAGGTTTGACGCCCGGTTTGTCTCCCAGCCTCCACCGCCCCGGTTACTTCTTGAAGAAATCTTTGACGACTTCAACGACGCGCTGGATTTGTTTTTCGGTCAGTTCCGGGTAGATCGGCAGGCTGAGACATTCGCGCGCGGCCTTTTCTGAAATCGGGAACGATCCTTCCTTGTGGCCGAGGAACGCGTAACATTTTTGAAGATGCAGCGGCAGCGGATAGTGCAGTGCGCAACCAACACCGTTGTCTTCAAGATGCTTCTTGAGAGCGTCGCGCTTGGGATGTCGCACCACGTAAAGATGCCAGACGCTCTCTGCCCATGAGGCCTGGGTGGGCAGTTGGAGCGGCGTGTCTTTGAGCAATTCAGCATAACGATGAGCAACACGCTGACGTTCGCGAGTCCAGGTGTTCAGATGCTTGAGTTTCACGCCGAGCACTGCGCCCTGAATTCCCTCCATGCGATAGTTGAAACCGATTTCGTCATGGTAGTAGCGAACCGTGGAACCGTGTTCGCGCAATGACCGGGCACGCTTGGCGTGTGCAGGGTTGTTTGTCACGAGCGCGCCTCCTTCACCGGCAGCACCGAGGTTCTTGCCAGGATAAAAACTGAAGCCCGCTGCTTCGCCGAAAGCACCAACGGTCTTGCCCTTGTATTTTGCTCCGTGCGCCTGACAAGCGTCCTCAACGAGCGGCAGGTTGTGCTTCTTCGCGATGGCGAGAATGGCATCCACATCGAATGGATGACCGTAGAGATGCACAGGCATGATGGCCTTGGTGCGGGGCGTGATGGCCTTCTCGATGAACTTCGGGTCGAGATTGAATGTGGCGTCGTCAATGTCCACGTATACGGGTTTTGCTCCGACGTAGGAAATCGCCCAACTTGTCGCAACAAAGGTGTGCGGTGTTGTGATGACTTCGTCACCATGACCGACGTTGAGCAGCATCAAGGCGACGTGGAGCGCGGATGTGCCGCTGTTGAAACCCAGTGCGTGTTCCGCGCCGCAATACGCCGCAAAATCTTTCTCAAATTGAGCGACGTCCGGTCCAAGACAGAACGAACAAGCGTCAATGTTGCGGGCGATGGCGGCATCAATTTCCTTGCGCAGTGGACGGAGTTGGGCTGGAAGATCGAGGTAGGGAACTTTTTCTGACATGATTTTGCTTTCGTTATTTCAAAATTTCGGGTGCAAGATAGGGCAGTTGGCGTGACGTGAAAACGATTTCATTTACTGACAGATGCTCCGTTTGAATCCGGAGTCGGTTCGTCGGGATTTTCCTTCAACCATTCCTGCACCTTGGTCTGCCACAGATTCCAATCGGTGCCGAAATCCTCGCCAACGAACACTTCGAGAAAATCCTTCGCTTCGGTTACTTGCTCAGGTTTGCCGTTGCGAGCAACTTCGAGAAGCATCGGCAGCTTGATCTTGTTGGGGCGGTTGAGCAGGTCTGCAAAAATAATCTCATGGACGTCGGTCGAGACTGCACTGTTGGTCAAATTGCCTGCGAACGAACCAAAGTCCTCATCAGCGAGAAGATTGACGATGTGCTGCGCTGCAGAAATCTGTCCCTCGGGTGGCATCTTTGGGAACATCCCGAGAATTGTCTTCGCCGTTTCTGCTTCGTCTTTACCCGAAGCAAGCGCGTCATCAATCTTTTGCTCCCAATCGGCGATGACGTTTGTGTCCGTCACGGCGGCTGTGGGTGTCACGCCGGTTTGAGTTGTTGCAGTAACGGCAGCAGGATTTGCAATGTGGGCAGGAGGGTTGGACTGCTTCGGAACGGATGCATTGTTTTCAGTCACCAGCGTTTGAATCTCAGCGCCGGGTTCAAGCGGCGTGGATTGTCTGGACTTCATGGCCTTCACGCCAAGAAACAACCCGATCACCACGACAATTACCGCCAAAACTTTCAGACCTGTTTTCATACGATTCAATAACACCGCAATCTCAAGCAAGTTGTCCGCCATGTTTGGCGTGTTGATGGAAGAAAAACGGGCGACCCGCTGCCTTATGTCGTCTCAATTTTGAACCCCGCAGCCGTGGCATCGTTGTGAAACATCTTCACCGTGTCGAGCGAGTATTCCCCCAAATCTTTTCCGACGAGCGCAAGCTTGCCCAGAATGTCATGCGTGACCGTGATGATGTGGCAACCGATCTGTTCCGCGTGGAATATGTTCAGCAACTCGCGTGGGCTGGCCCAGATCAACTCGGCCTTGGAATTTGACAACATTATTTTCACCGCCTCAGCCATCAGCGGCAGCGGATCGCGCCCCGTATCCGCCACGCGCCCGGCGAAAACAGAGATGCAACTCGCAGTTTCGGGTGAGAGACAATCCAGCACGGCTTTGACCTGGTCGTTCGTCGTGAGCGCGGTGACGTTCAACTGGACGCCGGCCTTTGCCAGACGGCGTATAAGTTCAGCCGGGAACTCGCCCTTCGTGTTCGTCACGGGAATCTTGACGTAAACATTCTTGCCCCACGCTGCGATGACGCGGGCCTGTTTTTCCATCTCGGAAAAATCGTCGGAGAAAACCTCAAAGGAGACCGGTCGATTGCCAATGATCTTAAGTACATCCAGAGCAAACGCACGGTAATCGGTTATACCTGCCTTGCGCATAAGGGTCGGGTTGGTGGTGAAGCCCTTGATGATCGGATTGGCAGCGAGCGTGGCGATGCCCTTTAAGTCCGCACCGTCCGCGAAAATCTTTACCTTCAGTTGTGCCGGCAATTTCATGTTGCGCGGTGCAGGCTACACGCTCGGTGGATTTTTCAAAATGATTTCTGCCGCCTCAGGCAGGGATTTCACTGTGAAGTCAGGAGACTCAGCCTTGCGTTCGGCGTAGTCGCACTCAACCAAAATGGTTTTGCAGCCTGCGGCCTTGCCGGTTTCCACATCGCGCCAGCGATCACCGACCATCCACGATTTTTTCAAATCAATCCTGAGTTCGCGCGCTGCCGCGAGCAACATGCCCGGCTTTGGCTTGCGGCAATCGCAACCGTCAGCGTCCACATGGAGGCAGACCTTGATGTCGTCCACCGGCAGCCAGTCGCGAAGACGACGATGCATTTCTTCGACTGCCTCCAGTTTCGTCACGCCTGTCCGTACGTCCGGCTGATTCGTGACGACAACAAGAACGAATCCCGCAGCGTGCAACTGTTTCACCGCGTCCACCACACCTGGCAACATCTCAAACTCCGCCACGGTAATGGGAGCAACGGGTTTGCCATCGCGAAGCAACGAACGGCTCAACACCCCGTCGCGATCCAGAAAAACAGCACGATTCAGGCTCACTTCTTTTCCAGGCCTTCCCACTTGTTCGCCTGCTGCATGAGTTTGGGATGAGACACCAACCCATGCCAGACCACGGCCTGGAATGACTCGGAGTGTGGAGTGACTGCATTTGCGTCCACCGTCGGCACGACAACTACGAAGTCGCCAACTTTCTTCGTGTGGCCGCCATCGCGTCCGACGATGCCGAATATTTTCATCCCGCGCTTCTTGGCTTCGTCAAGAGCCTTGACGAGATTCGGGCTGACATTTTTCTCCGCGTTGCCGCCGCCAACAGACATTATGAAGATGGCGTCCTTGGAATTCGCGCGACTGACCTTCAACCACGCCTCGAACACCGTGGCCCAGCCTTCGTCGTTGGTGCGTGCGGTGAGTTCGCTCACGTTGTCGCACGGGCTGTATGCTTCGATGCCCGCAAGCTTGCGGAAATCATTCACCGCATGGCTGCAATTGCCGGCACTGCCGCCCACGCCAAGGAGGAACAGCCGGCCGTCCCGCGCACGGAGTGAAACAAGTTCATCCACCATCCGCTCCATGAGCTGATGATCAATGGAGGCGGCGATTTGCGCGGCTTGTTCGAGATACATTTTTGAATGCGACATACAGTTTGTTTAACAGGCGGAGGTGTGTTTGCCAATCTTGGATGAGATGTTCATGAAAGGTTGGATCGCCAACGTCCATAAATCAAAGCTGTGAGCTCGCAGGCAAGGTTCTCCGCACTCCGGCTTCATCACGCCTTTTGCTGCCACTTCTGAATCTGCTTTTGGATTTCGGGTGATAAACCAAGAGCCATGATGGCGACCCAGAGCGCGGCGATCAGTGCGAAGATGATCAAATGCCATGCGAGGACGGCCCGGAAATAATTCTTTCGTGATTCATTGTCGCCCATGATGGCCCAGACGATGATCATGACAAATCCGATGCAGGGTATCGCTGCAACAAAAAGCGCGAACATCCAAAACCAGAAAGAAACGTGGTTCTTGTTCTTGCTCATCAAACGAGCGCGTCACGCCCGGCTTACGGCTTCTTCTTGAACAAATCGCCAATGCCTTTTGTGGCTCCCTTTGTCGCTTTGTCGAGAGTTTCGGTTGCAGCTTTGCTTGCGGTACCGACAGCTTCCTTGCCGAGATCCGCCACGGCGCCTGCGGCAGCCTTGACGCTTTCAGCAGTGATTTCGCCGAGGATTTTCTTGGTGAGTTCGGCAGGCGTGATGCCTTCCGGGCCGCGGCCGAGATTTGTGAAATGCAGTTCGGGCAACGGCACAGTGCTGACTTTTCCGCCAAGCGCAGCGACACCTACCGTGATCTTCCCGCCGGTGATGACGATGTCATCCACCTGGAGTTTCTTGCCGGGCTTGGAATCCTTTTCCTTCGGCGCGCTGTCGGCACTCGCAGTCGCAGAGGCGACATTTTCCTGAATCTGTTTCAAGTTGTTTCCGCCCGGTCCAATCTCAAATGTGATCTGCGGCTCTTCGATGCGGATGGATTTCACCACGATTTTATCAGACAACACCGAGCCGGATTGCACCGCCACGCTCGTCTTGCCAACACTGATGGCCGACGGCGTCTTGTAACCCTGCGGATTGCCGATCACGAGTCCCTTGACCGTGCCCGAACCCGACAGTATGGAAAGGCTCACGCCGTCCAGTTTCACGTCC
>CAYSDO010000137.1:0-9638 GCA_964429665.1 uncultured Bifidobacterium sp. | reverse complement strand
AGACCCATCAAGTTCTTGCAAACTTATTATACCGATTATTATCGGTAGATGGTATAAAAACAAAAACCAGAGCAACATACGTTGCTCTGGTTTTTGAAGATGCTCGTTATTATCAACCTGCCGGAGGAGGCGGGCGGGGCTTTGTGTTCGTCACCGGATGAATGGTGTCGTCGCAAACATAAGTAAGGCGGTAGCGCGAATCCAATTGACCGTGGCCCTGAACCCAGTCGGTCAACATGGAAAGTATCGAGGGAGGGATTGGAGTCAATTGGCCGGTTACGATATTGAACATGAAGCCGCCAACAACAGGTTGCGTCCCGGTTTCACCGCCGGACTTTGTAAAGGCAACGATCAATGAGCCTGCGCTACAGGCGCACTCACCAGTGGCGCTGATGTAGAAAACCGTACCGCGAATACCAGCAACACCGTTGGGTATCTTGATCTCGAAACGCGAGGCGGCGGATTGCTTTTTGACGGATCCCAAGATGCGACCACTGCGGAGGTCCAGTTCGGTTTCGGTGATTTTGTCCGCACCGGTTTCGGTGGCGTTGAGTCTGTCGAACGCGAGAACGGTGTCATCCCAGATACGGACGAGGTCCTGCTCGGCTACCGGACGATAACCCATCGTGGCCGTCGAGATGGCAGCGGATGAAACTCTTTGGGGCGCGGCTTTGGCAGTCGTATCCTCGTTCAAAACGATATCCGCGAACGAGTCAGACGCGGTTTGCACAACCGTGCCAGACTTGAGAATTGTGCCAACTTTGAGCGGCTGCCATACGTTGCCACCGGTGGAGTAACGTGCTGCGCCTTTGATGCGCACAACCTTACCGGTGCGCTGCTTGGCGGATTCAGCACCTGCGCCAGCAATGCCCGCCAGCGTGATAACGGCTGCGAGTAGCCACGAGAGGGAGTTTTGCGTTCTTTTCATAAATAATAATGTTTTGTGCGGAACGACTTCTTTTATTTCGTTTCAAGTCTAGGACTATGCCGCTTCATGTCAACGAGGAATCTTTATATTTTTTCCGGCTGTTATTTGCAATTCCTGGGCCAGTCCGGCTAGCCCGGCGCATCATCCCCTGCCTTGATTTGAGGCGTTACCGGGACGCTGGCTGGGCACGGAGGATTTCGAGCAACGAACGGTGTTCACCTGCGGCCGCACCCTCAAACAGTCGCTGGTTCACCAGATCAAGGTGTGTTTGGGCAACGTCATTGTTCTTTCGTTGCAAACTTAGCGAACGTTCAAGCCAGGGCCGTGCCGAAGCGTAATCCTTCGCCTGCACATAATGCCATCCAACGTGCGCAGCCGTAAAATAGCCATTCGGATCGAGTTTGTCCGCCTTCATGAAATACGCCTCCGCTTCATCGTGGCGTTCAAGCCAATCCAGACACATGCCATAACGCATGTAATTGTAACCGTCGTGGGGATTGTTCGTCATGCCGCGCGTGAACCAGATCATGGCTTTTTCGGTAAGCGCGAGCGTGGTCTTCAAGTCCCCCTCCGAACCCTGGATGCGGTACGCTTGACCGATGGCGTACGTCGTTGAATGGGTCTCGTCGGGACTTACGTTCTGGGGCTGCACGGCATAGGCTTTCTCGTACAACGCCGCCTGCTCGGCTGAAAACAACGGCGCGCGTTCGGCTCGTTTCAGCAATACATATTCACGCATCAGCCCGATGCCTTGCCAAGTCAAATAACCCGCGCCCAGCACCAGCATCAAACTGACGCCCGCCTTTACAGCAACGCCACCGGAGACCCAGAACCGCTCCGTCGCGAACCGCCAGTGGCCGCTGAGAACCGCCATCATGGTCACTGCCAGAACAGCGTTCGCCGGAATTTGCATGTTGAAGTCCACGAACGAATGGATCAGCAGCGCGACCATTCCGGCAGCGACGCCGATCACCACCGCGAACTTGTTGCTCAAGGTGGAGCCAAATTCGCCGCTGCTACGCCGGACGCTCCCCCAGCACTGTGCGACACCCCAACCGAGCAACACAAAAGCTGCAACCACAATTACCGTTCCTGTCACACCCCAGTCTGCAAGTGTGTTCACGTATTCGTTGTGCGCCCTGTCCGCCTGCAACTGCAACGCCGCTGGCCGGTACGCTCGATAGAGCCAGTCGTAATGCCCGGGACCGACTCCGAACCATAGGTTGTCCCGCCACATGCGGACTGCGGCGTCCCACAAATCCATCCTCACGGCCATGTCGAGATTTCCACCGGTGGCCGTTCCCTCAATTCGCACCTTGAAAATGTTCGTCTTGGTGACGAGATAGCCGCCCGCCAGTGCGAGAACCAGGAATCCTATCCCCGCCGCCAACCGGTAGCCGCGAGTGCATGCCAGCGTGCCGAAGAAGAATAATAACGCGACGGCGCACGACACCCAGCTCCCGCGCGAACCGGTTGCACCAATTGCAACCAACATCACCAGCACCGCATAACCTAGAAAGACTTTCATCACGGCCTTGCTCCGCCCAACAAGGGTGTAAGCCAGCGCCAAAGGCAGTAGCATTTCCAGGAATCCCGCCAGGTGATTCGGGCAGATGTAGGTCCCGGATGCGCGTCCGACAAAGCCCGAAGATACCCACCAGACCCGGTCTGATTTCGTGGCGAACTGCCACACGCCGTACATCGAAAGAACCAGCGCCAGAAAAATCATGGTATAACCCACCGCCTGCGTGTGTTCCTGACGGTGAAGGTTGTTGATGATGGCAAGGAACAGGAACACGTAAACCAGCACCCTCAGAAGTTCGAGGCGAGCAGCGTATTCGATGTCGGATGTGAAATAACGCGCAATGGCATACAACCCGAATCCCAGTGCCGCCCAGCAGATGGGTGGGCACAAAAACCTTGCTCGATCAGCCATCCATAAACGCGCCGCCCACAAAACAACCACTCCCGCCGTCAGCCATTGAATGACTACGAACAATTCCGTTTGCACCGCGCCGAAGGCCAGCGGCCCGAACAACAGGATCGCCAGCACCAATCCCAGAATGCCGCGCTCGCACCAACCGTCCAGCTTCTCTCGATTCATTTTCATCAGCGTGAGTTGAAATAAAAATGTAACCCGCCCAGCCCATGCTGACACATGCCATCCATGAATGTGCTTACTGCAAATGCTTTTGTCATTGATCCGGTTGTTACTGCGATCCCAACGGGTCGCCGAATCAAAATGCACATCACATCAAAAGAGGTAAAGGCGATTCACCTGCCTGAACCGAAACTCGTGCAATCAATCAGTCGATCATTTGCTCCGTGCCCTTTGCAAAACCCGGAAAGCGGGATGGTTCGTCGTTTCCAGGAAACCACCCGTTGCCAATTTCCGCCCGAGCGCTCCGTGGACATCGTAGATATCCGGCTTGGAACAAATCACCATGTCTGGCAGCGCAGCATCTGCAAGAGCAGCATCGTCGGGATTCAAAACCAGCCTCACCGTGGCACCGTTCGTCTGCTCTGCGGCGATTCTCAGCCCATAAAACTCCGCCGCCTGCGCGTCCGCCGACCACCAGACAGTTTTCCCCGCAGCAGCCGCCTCCCGACCGCGAGCTGCTGCTGCGCGGTAATCGTCCTTGAGGTGTCTCTCCGCAAACCGCGCTGAAAGACACGAAGCCGTGAGGACAACCATCACAGACATCATCCCCGCGCCGCGCCATTTACCGACGATCCAAACACCTTCGATCAACAGCACCAGCACGACAGGCAAGGCAGGCGCACAATGCCGCCCCAACACCCGGAAGTGCAGCAGTAGTCCTGCGGCCACGAGGCACAACAGTGTGGCAATCATAACCAGGCCAACCTTGAAAGTTTCGTTCCGGCTTCGTCGCCACAAACCCGAAGCGCCCGCCATCATTACCGAAGCAATGACGCTCCCATAAAACACCAACGGCACGAGGCACGATTTGAATGCCGAAAATCCTGCGGCGCGGATTTCCAATCTTCCCGGCCCCAAGCCGCCGAACCCCATCAATTCATAAATAATAAACAAAGGGCTTTGCCAGTTTGTCGTCGCCATGGCGGATGCTCGTGCGCCGACCTTCAACGTCCACGCATAGTAAGCTCCCAGAAAACTAAGCCACAGCGCCAGACACACACAAGCAACACGCGCAGACCTGAGCAATTGAAGCGAGCCGCTCCAACCCTTGATCCAGACCAGCATCCCCACTGCAGCAAAGCACCAGATCACACCCAGCAAACTCGTTCCTGCCAGCACACCGATGCCGATGGAAAAAAGCGCAAGCCAGGTCACGGGCTTTGCGTCCGATTCCGCATCGTTCGTCAAGTGGCGGATTGCCGCCGCCACAAGCAGACTCGCGCCGAGTTGGATGGCGTAAGGACGCGCCTCGTCCAGATAGAACCATGCGAACGGCGACAACGCGCCCACTGCCGCCGCGAACATTCTTTGCCGTCCTCGAAACGAAAACGCGAATGCCATCAACCCCGTCACAAACCAAGGCAGGTTCGCGGCGCGCAACACCCATTCCGCGTTGCCGAACAGTTGCACCACGCCCCATGTCGTCAGCATGTAAAGCGGCATCTGCAAATCGGATGCCTTCTCCGTTGCCATCCGCTCCCACCACGCTGCGAGAGTGGGCGACGACGCTTTCACCACCGTCAGCGCCTCGTCAATCCAGTAACTCTGGCTGCTGATTGCCAGCGCAGGAACCACACAACACAAAAGCACGACCCACAAACCCGGCACGTTGCGCGGGCTGTTTTCTGCGGGGGCTGCTCTGTCTCGGATGTTCATCGCGTAAAAGGCGCGAGGCATGTTCGTGTTGAGCCAAAGTCGCCGCAAGAATGTTCTTCACCGCCTGAACTTTTCCCGGTTGGACGGAATTCGACCAACGCTGAGAGGCTGTTTGCATTCTCCGTCGCCTTCGCCTATTTCTTTGAAGCTTTATGAAGTCGAACGGCAACATTGTCACGATCCGCAACCTGTCAAAGATCTACCAGCAGGGCGAAATCAACGTGACGGCTCTGGACAATATCTCCCTCGACATCGCAGCGGGTGAATTTCTCACGCTGATGGGACCGAGCGGCTCGGGCAAGTCCACGCTGCTTCACATCATCGCGGGCATTGACCGGCCCACGAATGGCGAGTGTCACGTGCAGGGCATTGATGTGGCCCAACTCAATGAATCGCAACTGGCCGACTGGCGGAATCAAAATGTCGGATTCGTTTTCCAGACGTTCAATCTCATCCCCGTGCTGACGGCATACGAAAACGTCGAACTGCCCCTGCTCCTCACCAGACTGAACAGGGGCGAGCGGCGTAAGCAGGTTGAAACTGCGCTCGACTTGGTTGGACTGGCAGATCGCATGAAACATCTGCCGAAACAGCTTTCCGGCGGACAGGAACAACGCGTCGCCATCGCGCGTGCGCTGGTCACGGATCCCGCGCTCGTGGTGGCGGACGAGCCGACGGGCAATCTGGATTCACACAGCGCGCAGGAAGTCTTAAAGGTGTTGCAACTGCTCGCACGCGATGCGGGCAAGACCGTCATCATGGTCACGCATGATCCCAAGGCGGCGGCGTTCGGCTCGCGCAGCATTCATCTTGAAAAGGGTGAATTGAGCAATTAGGCGATGACGATTCCGACATTCATTCTGAAAAACGCATTGCGCAACAAGCGCAGGGCAACACTTTCCATTCTCAGCGTTGCCGTAAGCTTGTTCCTGCTCGTCACGCTTCTGGTTGCACTTCGCGAAATCACATTGCCGGCGGAAGATGTCGGGGCGGCCTTGCGTGTGGCGGTGAGGAACAAAATTTCCATAGCGAACCTCCTGCCCGCGCGCCAGCTCGCCGCCATCGAACGCATCCCAGGCATCGCGGCAGTGACGCCGTTTACATGGTACGGCGGCAAATATAAGAACGAGGAAGGAATGACTTTCGCCCAGTTTGCCATGGATCCAAAAAAGCTCAGGCCGGTATTCGGCGAAACGAAGATGAGCGAAGCCGGCTACGAAGCATTCGAAAAAGAAAAGGACGCCGCCGTGATTGGCAGAATCTCCGCCGAGAAGTACAAGCTCAAAGTCGGCGACAAGATCACACTCGAAAGCACGGTTTATCCTTGCACCATGGAATTCAAAATCGTCGGCATCTACTCAGGCACACCGGACGACCGAAACATGCTCTTTCGGCACGATTACCTTGATGAATCGAGCGGCGTGGAAGGCATGGTGGGCATGTGGTGGTTGCGAGTGAATTCGGCTGAGGAAATGCCGGGTGTGATTGACGCCATCAACAAAAAGTTTGCAAACACTTCCGCAGAAGTCCGCGCTGAAACTGAACGCGCATTCCAGCTCGGTTTTATTTCCATGTGGGGCAACATCAAGCTGCTTGTCACCCTGGTCTGTAGCGCAGTCGTGTTCACACTGCTGCTTGTCACGGCGAGCACCATGAGCATGGCCATCCGAGAACGCTTTCGCGAACTCGCCATCCTCAAGGCCATCGGGTTTCGCCGCCGGGAACTGTTCGCCTTTATTCTTGCGGAGAGCTTCGGCCTGGCGATGGCGGGCGCATTGATCGGCGTGGGCGGCGCTTACGTGCTGTTCACCTACGGTGATGTGGCGAAGCTGACGAACGGCTTGTTCCCATCCTTTGAGGTCACCAGCAAAATTGTTGGCATTGGTACTCTGGTCGCAGCGATGCTGGGAATTGTTGCGAGCATCATGCCGTCGCTGGCTGTGGCGAAGATGAGCGTAACGGAGGGGTTAAAGACATTGGATTAAGTAAGAATGGACATCAACGCCTCCACAATTATTTTTGGGCTGTTCGCTCTCACGATCGCTGGTTACGCGCTTTGGCTTCTTTACGCCGTAATCACGTCACCGATTCCTGCGCTATACAATTTCAAAAGCGTTTTCATCCGCTGGCGCGCAACTGCGGCAACAGTCCTGGGCATTGCGCTGGTCGTCACCGTTTTCGTTCTCATGCAAGCCATGGCCGCCGGATTGGAACGTTCAAGCCAGAACACCGGGGACCCCCGCAATGTGATGATCGTCCGCAAGGGTTCAACCGCCGAGTCCAGCAGCCAGGTTTCGCGCGAGCATTTGAAAATTCTCCAATACTGGCCGGAGATTGAACGCGATGCACAGGGCCACCCGATTGTCTCCGCCGACCTCGCCATCATCATCAATCTGCCGCGTCGCGAAGGCGCGGGTGAAGCGAACGTCACCATGCGCGGGGTCACACCGATGGGCATCGAATTGCGTCCCCAAGTAAAACTTGTGAGCGGACGCTGGTTCACTCCCGGCAAACGGGAGGCGGTGGTAAGCGCGAAAATGGCAAAACGGTTTGCCAATACAGATCTTGGCCAGAAGTTCAAAACCGGACCGACCGAGTTGACCGTGGTGGGCTGGTTCGAAGCAAGCGATAGCGCTTTTGATTCCGAGATGTGGATGGACGCGGACGAAGCCCGCTCAGCGTTTGATCGAGAGAGTTACTCAAGTGTTCTTGCCCGGGTCGGCAGCACCAACGCCGCAGCCGCCCTCGCCAAACGCATTGATCTGGAAAAACGGATGCCGCTCCGGGCCGAAATGGAAACGGAATATTACGCGAAGCAAACGAAGACCGCTTTACCGATTAAGATTCTCGGCGAATTTCTCGCCATTGCAATGTCCGTGGGTGCCGTGTTCGCTGCGATGAACACTATGTATGCGAGCGTGGGATCGCGCACGCGGGAGATCGGCACGTTGCGGGTGCTCGGCTTTCGTCGCCGGACAATCCTCGCGAGCTTCAACCTTGAGGGGGCAATTCTGGCTGGTCTCGGCGGCGTGCTCGGCTGTGGAATGGCCTTGCTGGCTCAGTGGTTGTGTGTGGCGTTAGGTGTACGCTTCGGCACGCTGAGCTTTAACACATTCAGCGAAGTGATTTTTCAATTCCGCATCACGCCAATGTTGATGGCACAAGGAGTCATATTCGCCGTGATCGTGGGAATTCTTGGCAGCTTCTTCCCGGCCATCCGCGCCGCGCGATTGCCCGTAATAGCTGCCCTCAAGTCTTTGTAATTGGAGCAGACATTCCGCCTGCCCGACTACGACCGCAGACTCACTGCAGTGGACTCAGATTTTCTGAACGCGAACCACGCGCAAACCGCCAACAGCGCGAGGTTGAATGCGCCGAGCAGTTGCAGCACTTGAATGAAACTGTCGTGTATGAACAGCAGTGTGACGCCGTATGCGCCCGCCAGCGCCGCGACGGGCGCGACCACCCGGAAATCCAGCCGCCCCAGCAACGTGCTGATGAGCAAGTTCGCCAGACACAACGGCACCATCGCGCCAGAATACCACGGGAGAAGCTGGGTGGTCACTCCCACATAACTCGGTTTGGAAACGATGCGTACGATCAATGGGCCTGATACGCAGAGCACAACGGCTCCAAGAATCGCAAGCACGGCGGTGGTAGCCAAGGTGACGCCGAAAAGATTGTTTTTTTCCGACTTCACCGCGCTTTGAACGATGCGCGGAAAGAGCACCGCCGCCAACGGTCCGACGGCCCAGACAAGTGCGCGAGAGAGCGTTCCCGCTGCAACGTAGCATTGCGAATTCTCCTTGAGGAATGCGTTCACTACCATTGTGTCCGCAGCCATCAGGAACTGGCACGAGCCGAAGCCGATCACGAGCGGAATCGCCTGCGCGAGAAATGTCCTCCGGTCGAACGCCTCGGTCGGCCCGCTCCACAACGAGCGAGTGGCCCAGATGCCCAGCCCCAACGCGACGCAGAGTCCGGCCAGAGTTCCAGCCATGATGCCCGCCGCTTGACCGGCAAAGACCAGCACAATGATCGCCGCCGCACCAATCCGCCCGACGCCGTTCAAAATCATCATCCAACCGAACGTGAGAAAATCCTGCCGGCCTTGCAACAGACCGAAGAAAAGCGGCAACCAGGCGGTTGCCAGCAACACCAGCAACGTGACCCAGAGTCCGGCGGGATTCACGAGCCCCCACTTTGCAATGAGTTGATTCTGGAACAGCAGCAGAACGACCGCCGCCACGAGCCAGATCAGCGTGACACAGGTCCAGGTCATCCGGAACAATCCCGCTAGCTGCCTCACGCGCCCGGCGGCGAGCGCGGACGCCGTTTGTTGGGCGATCAACAATTGCAGCGGGCCGACTGGGACGATCATCGTCAGCGCGAGCAGCGAACCGAGCACGGCGTATTCTTTTTCGGGAATGACCTTGGAAAAGAAATGCACGCACCACATCAGCCCGCCCATCGCGAAGTTCGCGAACATGAGCCAGCCGCTGTCGCGGAAGAACGAGGTCTTTTGTTTCTTTTCGTCGGCGGGAGCGGCCTGTGCGGGCGATTCTTCAACAATCATTGGCGTTGGACAGTCGGGTTGTGGGTTGGTTCAAACTGAATCCATTCTGATTTCGTCATTCGGATTTCAGATTTGTTTCGCGCTCATTCCACCATTCGTGGAAACTTTGCTTCGCGATTGGCGGCAGGTTGCGCGTCTTTGTCCACGGTCGGGCCGGGTCAATCAGACTGCCGTTCACCAGACTCCGCAACTTCATGCCGAAGCGACTCAACTTCGTAGTCAAGGACCACAGACCGGGTTTGTTGGCGATGGGCACAAAGATTTTGAACGCGAACTTTTGCAGCCAGCTTGGACTGCTCTATGGCCCTTGCGAGGCG
>CAYSDO010000136.1:0-9654 GCA_964429665.1 uncultured Bifidobacterium sp. | reverse complement strand
AATGCCGTCGCTTCGAGTGAAAATCTGCGCGCTCAGGATGTTCAGTCCGACCGCGCTCAACGAACCCGCCATCTTGCAAAACAAACCGGCGCGATCCCAGGTGCAGACGCGCACCGCGCTGTAACCACGATCCGGCTCATTGCGGAGGTTTGCCACCGGTGCAAGCGGGCTGTCCTCACGCATGATCTGCAGCCGCATGAACCGGTGCGCCAGCACAATGTCGTCATGGATTTCCTGTGCCGTGTGGATCTGATAATAACGTGGCGGCAACGATGAAAAGTGAGCCCGCAGTTCCTCGTCGTCAATCGCCACGGGCAGCAACGCCCTTACTTCCAGGCGCAACTCCTCGCGCTGCAATTCTTCGACCCGGACGAACTCCGTGCCGCCTGTCAGCAGCGGGAGGGCGCGTTGGTGCAACTGCCAGAGCAGTGAATCCTTGAACCCATTCCAGAGCTTGTCGCTCGTGGCGAGCGCATCTACGAACGTCACGAGCGTCAGCAGCTTCAGCGTTTCAACCGATTCAACCTGTCGGGAAAAGTTGCGGATGACCGAGGTGTCATCCATGTCGTGACGTTGGGAAATGATGGCCATGAGCAGGTGATGTTCGATGGCTTTTTCGAGCGTATGCATTGCCGGTGCTTCCAATGCGAGCCGTCGGCCCACGCGCTGCGCAAGTTTCGCACCGACCTCGGAATGTTTGCCGTGGCCGTCCGGCTTGCCGGTGTCGTGCAACAACAGGCTGAGGTAGATGAGAAACGGATGTTCCAATTCCTGGAACAACGGAGTGTATTTGTCATAGGGTGGCTCTTTTGCCTCCCAGATCCGATCCAGTTGTTCGAGGCACATCAGCGTATGCTCGTCCGCTGCGTATTGATGATAGAACTCGTGCTGAACAAGGCACGTGAGCTTGCCGAACTCCGGGATGTATTTGCCTAGCAAATCCACCTCGTGCATCGCGCG
The DNA here is from genome assembly GCA_964429665.1 of uncultured Bifidobacterium sp. Classification (GTDB taxonomy): domain Bacteria; phylum Verrucomicrobiota; class Verrucomicrobiia; order Limisphaerales; family JADLHS01; genus JADLHS01. The sequence continues at coordinate 8,694 of CAYSDO010000136.1, read as the reverse complement.
CAGAATCGGGGCAACGCCGCCGCGTTGGTTGAGGATTTCGAGAAATGTCTCGGCGACCCGTTCGTCATTGAGAAACTCCTTGTCCACAAGCGAGACCTGGCTGCGGATGAGTTGCGCAAGGTCGGGGTGTAATCGTATTCCGCGCTGCTGTGCGTGCAGGAACACGCGCATGAGCCGGCGTGGTTGGTCGCGAAAGACGCGGTTCGATGTGGCGTGGATTTCGCCGTTGATGAACTTGAAGCCGTCCACGGGTTCGGAGACGGCCGCCTTTCTTCCCGCTCCAAGCCACATCCTCAACAGCATCCGCTGCTGGCTCTCCGGCACAAACGCCATGCGTTGTTCGAGTGTGCGCGTGATGATGAGCACATTCCGCATGTGCGTGTAAACGTCGCGCATGAATTTCTCGATCCGCTTGCTGGGCGAACGCTCCGTGTAGCCGAGCGCGTGGGCCACGGCAGGCTGGAGATTTTTTGTGAGCGCGTCGGTTGGCCGGCTGACGTTATAGTGCAATTCCGTCCGCACTCGCAGCAGAAAATCATAGGCTTCCTCGAGCTGTTTGCGTTCGCGGCCCACCACGAGTTCGTGTTTCTGTAATTCCGCGAGCGACCGCGTCCCATATTTGAAAAACGCCATCCAGAGCAAATTCTGAAAATCCCGCAGGCCGCCGCTCCCGTTCTTGATGTTCGGCTCCTGCATGCAGGCGGAGTTGCCAAATTTGGTGCGGCGCGTGGCTTGATCGTTCAATCGCGCGGTGATGTATTTATCCACATACTTCGTCACGCATTTCGCGAGGACGATCTTCTGGAACTTTGCAAAGAGCTTCTCATCACCGATGATCAGCCGGGCCTCAATGAGCGAAGTCCGGGTCTCAACGCTGCGCGCGTCATCCTTGTCATTTGCAGCCGCGACACACTCGGCGATGGTGCGCACGGAATGGCCCGGCTTGAGGCCGAGATCAAACAACGGCAACCAGACACCGTTCATCACCTTTTCAAGCACGGGCAGCGGTTTCAGATAACCCGCCACCTGACCATCGTGTAAAAACATCAGGTCAACATCGCTGAACGGATTCAACTCGCCACGACCATAACCACCGAGCGCCACGAGGGCGATCGGTGGAAATTCCTTCTGCGCCTGTGCGGAAAGCGAACTGCGTGCAACCTGCCAGAGATGGCGGATGATGTGATCCATCACCGTTGCGCGCGCCCTGCAGATTTCCAATCCGCCACCACCGTTCCGGTGCGCGAGTTTTATGCGATGCGTTTCCCGTTTCAGAAATGCCTTGCACCGGGCGAGGGGTGTTTCAGAAGGATGCGTGTCCGCAAGCGAAAGTCTTTCCTTCGCGTCGGATTCAATTTTTCGGAGCACATCCTTCATGACAAGGTCAGGGTGCGAGCAAACCAAGATTGAGTTCAAGGTTCAAAGTTTCAATCTCCGCGGTTGCGATGTGTTGTTCGTCCGCCGCGCGAGCCCATTTCACAATCACGGAAGTGATTTCAGGAATTGAAGCATCATGGCCGCGCCGCGATTCAGTTGTGCCAGAGAAATCCATTCGTCCGCCGTGTGCGCCTGGGCGATATCGCCGGGGCCAAACACCACGCTCGGAATTCCGCCGTCCGCCAGCACGGCTGCATCGCAAAAGTAATGAACGCCCGCAGGACGCGATTGCCCGAGACTGCGGAGAAATGCGCGCACCAAGGGCAATGTCGCATCTGTTTCCATCGGTGGGCACGGCTTGAGTTTTGCGTTGAAGACTTTCGCATCAAGTTTGCGTGCGCGAAGAAATGATTCAAGAGAGCGGCGCGTTCCAGATTCGGTTTCTCCCGGCAGGATGCGACGATCCACGCCGATGTCGCACTGGTCAGGCACAATATTTGTCTGCGTTCCGCCGCGAATAGTGCCCACGCTCACCGATCCTTGACCCAGCACCGGATGTTTTATCTTTTGCAACTGCTTCGCGTATTCCGTCTCAATCGCATCCACCACGCGGGCCATCTTGTGAACGGCATTGTCGCCGAACCAGGGAGTCGCACCGTGTGCAGACTTGCCGCGGGTCTGGACCTCCAGCCAAACGCTGCCTTTGTGCGCTGTGGCCGCAACGAGTCTTGTGGGTTCGCCGATGATGGCAAGATCGGCATTGAATTTTGTTTTCGCCAGATGACGCGAGCCGCTCTGTCCGAATTCCTCGTCCACAAGCCCGACGAAAATGATTTTTGTTTCACGCGGGCGGGTTTTGGATTTCGCCAGGTCACAAAGCGCGGTGAACATCGCCGCCACCGATCCCTTCGTGTCGCAGGCTCCGCGTCCGAACAATTTTCCACCGCGCTGCACGGGCTTGAACTGGAAGTCATCCACCACGTTTACCGTGTCGAGATGTGGCGCGAGCAGAATGGTCTGGCGGACTTTCCCGGAAGGACGCAATCGCGTAAGCACGTTGGGTCGGCTAGGCAGGACCTTTTGGAATTCCACGTCCATTCCTGCGCTTGCCGCACTGGCTGCGAGAAACTCAGCAACGCGGCCTTCACCCGCGTGTGGATGACGGGTGGGTAGGAAAGCGCTGTTCACACTGGGCAGCGCGATCAATTCGGAAAGGAGTTTCTCGGTGCGAGTCATAGTTACTTTTTCCAACGCGTTTCAGCGCGGATTGCATGGTCTGCCGGCTTAAAAGCCTCAGTTAGCACGGAAATGGCCCTCCCCGTTCCATTCACTGCGCGTGCGAGAAAATGCGGCGCAGTTTGCCGAGCATCGCTTCCGAGTAACGCTCACCCGCAGTCAACACCCGGCCGTGAATTTGAATCTCATCCACGGCGGCGAGCGTCATGCAAAAGTCCACGTCGTGCAACGGGCGTTCCCGTTTCAACCGGCGGATCCAACGGCGCATGTCGGTAACTTCCTCGATCTCGATCTTCTGGCCTGGAAACAGCGAGATGCCCCATTCATTGCGCAGGACAAAGCCGTCGCTTTCCTTTTTGTCATCGAACCACGGGTCGCCGAGAAGGATGCAGACCGAGCGGCCTTTGTTTTCGCCAAGGCGATAAAAGACGATGCGCGTGTCGTTCTCGCAGAAATGTTCGTAGGCAATCTCAAGCGATTCCTGCGGAACCGGTGAGAAGCGGGTCTGGAATCCGATGTGGATGCCGCCCGGCACGTCAGCTTTCTTCTCGAAGCAAAGGTTTTCCTCGAAAATCCAAAGCATCTCGGTGGCGAGTTTGCGTTCGGCGAGAACCGTTTTCCACGCGGCGAGCGCGGCGGTCAAAGTGGGTCTGGTTATGGCAACTGAAGTCATGGCGATAGTCTATTGAACCGTTTGCCGAAACCAATCCACAAATCGCGGTATGCCTGCGGCAATTTTGACCTGCGGATTGTAGCCCAAGCTGGCCCGGGCTTTGGAAATGTCTGCAAAAGTGATTGGTACATCGCCTGGCTGGGGTGGTTGGCGATCCAACACCGCCTTCTTGTCGAGCGAAGCCTCGATCAAGGAAATCAACTCGTGGAGTCTGACCGTCTGGGATTCGCCGAGGTTGAATATCTCAAAGCCGAATTGCTTTTGCGTACAGGCGATGACTCCGTCCACGATGTCTGTTATGTAGGTGTAATCCCGCGCAGTGCTGCCGTCACCAAAAACGGGGATCGGTTTCCCCGCATGAATCAAACTTGCAAACTTGTGAACGGCCAGATCGGGCCTTTGGCGCGGACCATAGACCGTGAAGAAGCGCAGCATCACCACATCGAGGCCGTAGATGTGATGATATACGTGCCCGAGCGCTTCACACGCGAGCTTGCTGGCGGCGTATGGAGAGATGGCCGAGAAGATCGGGTCACTCTCGCTGAATGGAACCTTCGCATTCACGCCATAGACGGACGACGATGATGCAATGGTGATTTTCTTGACGGCTGTTTTGCGTGCGGCTTCGAGGATGTTGACCGTGCCCTCGACATTCACGCGCTGGTAGAGCGCCGGTTCAGCCAGGCTGGGGCGTACACCGGCACGCGCGGCAAGATGGATCACCTGATCGAACTTTACTTCGCCAAACAAATCATCAAGCGCCGCGCGGTCGGTGATGTCGCCATGCACGAACTCAAATGGCCTGGCGAGCGATTGGATGGCGCGGATGTTTGCGCGCTTGAGTTGTGGATCGTAAAAGGTGTTCAGGTCATCGAAAGCCCAGACGGAATGACCCGTTTGCAGCAATTGCTCGCAAACGTGTGAGCCAATGAAGCCCGCGCCACCAGTCACCAGAAAATTCACAAGCGCACGCTAGCAAGCAGGGCGGCAAGTGTCGAGAAACTGGTAAAACGGAACCTCTCCGTTTATGGCGCGCGTTTATGGGCGATGTCGTTCCAAGGGCCGGGGCCGAGCGGGCCGACGGCACGCACCCGGAAGTAATACAACTCGCCCGGGTCCATTCCGGTTGCGGTGCAACTGGATTTCGCGCCGACATAAAACTGCGTCCACGGTCCCGTTGCACTCTCCGAAGTTCTCAAAGAAGCTCTTCATTTCTGCTCAAGATGCTCCATAGACTTAAGGATCGAGCGGCTCGCCAATCGTTGAGACCGTAACGCGGACGCGAGGATTGAGTCCGGGTGTGTCATCGCACGCGAATCGGAGTTGGTTGATTCCCGCCAACAGGGTGGGTGTCTCGCCAGTGATCTTTATATCCTGAAGGAATCCGCCGTCCGGACCGAAGACCTTGCAGTCAGCTGATGAGTTGAATTCCAGATAGCTGCCACTTTCCATTTCCACCGGCAAAACCAGTGTGCGATTGCCTATCGTGAGTCTCGGGTTGCGAAGTTTTGCCTTCACCAATGAGGTCGCCCGGACGGGACTGACGTAGCATTTCGCGGTGCCGTTGGCGGGAAGGTTGTTGATCCAGACGCTGAACTTCTCGATCTGTTTGTAATCCACCGTCTCGCGGTAAATGCTGTAGGAGTCGCCGTAGGGCCATGAATAATTCGCGTGGCGTTCGCCAACAGGTTCGATCAACTCGAAGTAGCGCCAGCCGGTGAAGTCCACAACGACAAAATGTTCGCCTGTGCCGGCAACAATGTGTGACGGGCAGCGCAATTGAAAGTTCAACACTTCACCCTGGCCATCTCCGTAAACCCAGACGCCCATTGCGCGCTCGCTCCCAAGATTAAGCGGTGGCGTGAACGTTTTTCCGAGACTTGCCCACGTGGCAGTGCGTTCCGATCGGCTGTTGGTCGCTGTAATCATTCCGCTCGATGCGCCCACCTTCACGACATTTGCAGATGATTCAAGTGTGACCGAGACTCCGTTTGCCTGTGTGCGGTCAGGAAATTCCCTGGCGTCCGTGAATCCCGCGACCGTGATTGCGTTGGTGGTATTGTAAGGCTCAGCCGACATCAGAATCTCAAGGCGCACCCGGGGCGGTTGCGCGGCGAATGTATTCGTCACGGTCCACGTTGCAGTCCAGTCATCGAGGCTTTCGACCTTGTGCTTGATGTGTTGCGCGGGCCTGAACTGCCACTTTCCATCTTGAGATTGATCAAGCGTGAACTCGTCTCCGGGCACACGCAGTCGCGCCTTCACTGATTCTGAAAAATACTTTGCGTGGCGCAGGTCTTCGTATTGACGCGTAATACTGCCGAGGCGTTGCAGCGCGGGATTTTTTGCGAACTTCACCGGGTCCACACCCATGAGCGAAAAGCCGACGTTGTTGCCAATCGCCTTGCCGCAGAGATATTCGATGTCATCGGCAAACGTCGGTTCGCCTTGCGGACCGGTCCACGTCTTCACCGCCCACCAGCCGAGGTGCATGGGCAGAAACATCCGGTCGCCATCTGCGTTCGCGGCGTTGTGAATATCAATGAAACGTTTGTGGCTGCGGGTCGGATGATCCCAGGCGCCCATCCGCGAGCGCACATACCAGAGGTGATGGTGGAACGTGCTCATTTCCATGAGAGCCGGACGTTCGAGCCGCTTCCAAAGTTCAAAGACGAACTTTGAACCGTAATGCCAGGAGTTTTCCCAGCCGCCGAGGATGTCTTCGCCGTCAAGCGCATCGAGATACATCATGTCAAAGCCGCACTCGTTATATGTCCGTGCGGTTGCCGCGGCGACATCCGCCAGCATGTCCGTGTCGCCGTCCGGCACGAACAGCCCGAAACATTCCTTGAGGTGGTGAACCTTTGCACCTTTCGCGTGATTTGCTACACGAGTACCCCAAGCGCCGCGCTGACAGTTGGTAAACGCGTAGGGCGCTGTCTGGCTTGCTCCTGAGTACACGATGAGTTCGTCGTCCACGTGAAGAGTTGCGCTGTTGCGTACGAAGAAGCCGGTGATGGCTGACATGTTCGTCGTTGGTTCAGTGACGGACACCGTAGCTTTATTGGTGAAGGCATCGAGTGCTTCTGCCAGCGTGAACGTGGCGTCTTTGGCCAATCGTTTGTCCGGCACTGGCGTGACCCACGGGCATTTCTTGTCCATGAAAAATGCGTAGGTGTGCAGACCGGCCTTGAGGCCGGCGGCGTGGAGCTTGTCCACCACGGCCTTGAGGCTGGCCCGGCCCTGTGGATAGGTTTTTGGATTTGGCTCGCAATCACCAAAGCGGAAGGAACTGCCGCCGTGGAAATCAATCTGGTTGAGCCCCAGGCTGCGCGCGAGTTTGATCCATTCATCGGCCTTGTCCTCGGACATGTCGCCAAAATTGAACAGGTAGGAGCCTTGGTTGATCTCTGCGTCGAGAGCCCACGGTCCACCAATTAGAGAATGCGGCAGGTCCGGCGCTGCGGTGACGACTTGCTGGATCACGCGCCGCAATTCGGATTTCGGGCAACCGATCAATGCAACCTTGGCTCCCGTGAAACCAAATCGCGGATAGCACATCGCCTCCAAATGCGTTGACGCACGCGGCAACTCGCGCACGTTTGTCTGGAGATTGAGTGCAAGTGCGCATCCAGCGTATTTCTCCTCTGGAGCACCTTTCAACGTCAGCGGCACGTCAACGAACACAAATTCCTCCACACCGACGCCATCCACAGATAGAACCTCGACAGTGATGCTATGCTTTACACCGGTGAGCTTGAGTACCGCGCTGACCTCGGCACCGCCGAATTCGAGCAGGAGGTCGCCATCTGCCAATGATGCTTTCGTTGCCGTAAAGTATTTTCCTGCCTTCTTCACCCGCGCGAATGCGACTGTGGGATTTTGCGTGGCGTAGTTGTTGCCAAGGGATTTGTCGGTGAACCCGGTCGTGTGTGCGTTGGAGCCAATCATCACGCGCAGCAAGTCACTCTCAACCGTGAGAGCTGGTTTTGGCTGGCCAGATTCGGCGGCGACGATTGGTGAGGCTGTGAGCAAGGCGAGGACTACAGAAAAGAGACGACGAAGTGAAGCGTTCATGTTGAGTTGAATGCGGGCTGTTGGACGGTCTAACTTCACCAAGCGTTCCAGTATCCACCACCATCTGCAGCCCAATAGTTGGTCATGCTGCCAATTTTCCTCCAACCTGCTGAACCATCGAGCAACAAGCTGTTACCGCCAACAGCCCCGACTTCTTTAGAGGTGGTCGTCTTTGGCATGTAAACAAACGGATAGCCTCCTCGCTGAAATGCTCCGCCCCGGCAGTGAGGAGCGATCACCCATAAATCACCTGAAGCCCACGCATTCAAATCACAGGCCAGGGTCAGCATCGGATTGTCGGTGAGTTTCTTTGGAGAGATCCAGCGGGGTGCCGGTTCACCCGACCAACCGGCTGCGGGCTTCTTGTGGCCTCCGTTGTAACTGTAACCGATAACCCAGCCGATACCGGCAACAGAGTATTGGAAAGTTCCACCAAGACTCGGACAAGTGCTCATGTTGGTGGCGCTGTATTGCCTGATGGCATTGAATGTATTTGTGCTGATCCAGATCGTGTGTGTGACTCCGTCATCGCGGTAGCCTTGGGGAAGCTTGTCGTTGTTGTCGCCGCCGTACATGTGCAAGGCCAGTCCCAACTGGTGCAGACTGTTCACACAACCGGTGCGTCTGGCCTTTTCTTTGGCGGAAGACAGTGCCGGAAGAAGCAGCGCGGCAAGTATGGCGATGATGGCAATCACCACCAACAACTCGATCAAAGTGAAAGCCGAGCTTTGCCTTCTTGCGCAGCGCTCAACCGCAATGTCGTCGAATTGGTCGGAGGGAACTCGCCTTTGCAGATCATGCGCAATGCGCGAGCAAGCTGAGGTAGTTTCCAAGTTGGGAGTGACGGCGGTCATATTCGAAAAGTGGTTGATAATTCAAAGCATCATGCGAGTGCATCAAGCCGACAAGACTTTTTTGCTTTTGCACTTGGTAGGTGACCACGGTGCATGAAGCTCGAATAAAGAAGAGAAGAAGCAGCTTTTGATACGCCCTCAGCCCGGCGGCCATTGGAGGTGTCGGCCACCGAGAATGTGACAGTGCAGATGTGGAACAGTTTCGCCGCCGTCGCTGCCGTTGTTGATGACGAGGCGGTAGCCGTTTTCTTTGAGACCGAGTTTGGCAGCGACCTCAGCAGCCTTAAGCAACAGATGACCAAGGAGCTTGTGATCGTCCGGCGATGCTTCGGCAATGCGCGGGATTGGCTTCTTTGGGACGATCAGAACGTGCGTCGGTGCTTGAGCGTTGATATCGCGAAACGCGCAGACGAAATCATCCTCAAACACAATCTGGGCGGGAATTTCGCGTGCGACGATTTTTTCAAACAGCGTCTT
>CAYSDO010000135.1:0-9805 GCA_964429665.1 uncultured Bifidobacterium sp. | reverse complement strand
TGCAAACCACGGTTCTGCAATTGGCTCTAGTGGATTACCACCCCTGACACGGTAATCATTGCAGGCATTTTCTTCGTGCTTTTGCGGGCGCCGATTCTTAACTTCCGGGTATGACAATCTGGATTCTGGCTATCGTGGTGATCGGCATCACAGCGGCCATCGGTTACTCGCAAGGTGGCATCCGCATGGGTGTTTCGTTTGTTGGAATCATCTTCGCCACGCTCCTGGCAACGATTGTGGGCAAACTCGCCACGCCATTACTCGGTGCGTTCGGCATGAAGAACCCCGTTTTGCTCTGGGCGCTGCCACCGCTGATCGGGTTCATTCTTGTCAGCATCGTTTTCGAAATCATCGGATTGGTGGTTCATCGCAAGGTGGATGTTTATTACAAATACAAGGCTGGCGACCTGCGTCTGGCCTTGTGGGAGCGGATCAATACCCGTCTCGGCGCATGTGTCGGCGTCTTGAACGGTACGGCCTACGTGGTTTTGATTTCCTTCCTGATCTACGCCATCAGCTATTGCACGATCCAGATGGCATCGGCAGACACCGACCCGCGCGCGATCAGAGTCGTCAATGCGCTCGGACGTGATCTCGAAAGCACCAAGATGACGCGCGCGGCAAGGGCAATTGATTCGCTGGACAAGGCGTTTTACGACACTGCGGACCTTGCGGGTCTGCTGTATCGTCACCCGCTCCTGGAAGCACGGCTTTTGCGTTACCCGGGATTGCTGGCGCTCGGTGAGCGGCAGGAATTTCAAGGGATCGCGTCGGATAAGAATTTTTCGGAGGCACGCCTGCGCGGCGCAACGATTCAGGAGGTGCTGGACAATCCAAGTGCGCAGGCTGTATTCGGCAATCCCGAACTCCTTCGCACTCTCTGGCAAACCTTGACGCCCGACCTGGCTGACCTCGGCAACTACCTCAGCAATGGCGTTTCTGTAAAGTATGAGGACAAGTTGCTGGGCCGTTGGGTATACGATAGTTCAGCCACAATCTCGGCGTATCGCCGCGCAAAGCCAAACACAACATCCCTCGAAGCGCAAAAGATGAAAGCCTACTTTCGCGAAAGATTCGGCCAGGTGACGATGGTTGCCGCGCCGGGGCACGAATTGTTCCTGAAGAACATGCCGCAGGGTCAGCCGGGAGCACCCGGCGCCAACACTACAAAGAATCTCAAAGGAACCTGGAAGGAGGATGGCAGCACGAGCTACGAGTTTGATCTGGAAGGCGGAACTGACCGCCGGAAGGCAAGATTCGAAGGCTCCAGACTGGTCGTAACGGCGTCCGACGGATTTGCTCTGGCACTCGTAAGGATTGACTGAGGAAAGTGTCAGTAGATTTCGGAAAACAAAAGGCGCGGCTGTTTCCAGCCGCGCCTTTTTCCATTCCAACAACCCAGACTCAACAACCAAATCATTTATTACCGACCGGCCAGGAAACTCTTTCCACATTCAATTGTGCCCCCAATGGCAGTTTATCGAAAAGTGAATTGCCAGGGGCGATCTGGCCGGGTGCAAAAGGATTCGTGCTGTTTGCAAAGAGCGTAACCGCGGGCGTCAGTGACCCCCCACCCGCAGCCAAAGCGGGTCCGGCCAGAGGAGATTGGGCGTCCGCAACGACACCCGGACCGTCACTTCTTTCGACATAAATCACACCTGCCACCAGCAACCCACAGGCAGCAATAGTAGCAAGCCCGGTATAGGCGGGACGGGCATTAAGTGTTTCCCATATGCGCTCGATCCAGCTCAATCGAGATTGACCCGCATTGCCGGACTGGATGCGTTGAATGACCTGCGACGAAAAGTCATTGAAGTATCGGGGGTGTGGTCGCTCGTGTTGTTTCAGCTTCAACAACCGGCCCAGCTTCTCGAAGTCTTGCTGTTCTGCACTCATGGTTACGTCCTGCGTTTGTGTCTTTACGTTTGTTTGCGAATCACGACAGATATTCCGCCAGCCAACCCTGCAATTGCTGCCGCGCATAAAACAGCCGCGACCGCACCGTCCCGACATTGCAATCCATCACTTCCGCGATTTCCTCGTGCGACAAACCCTGCACGTCATGCAATGTAACAACCATTCTGTGATGTTCTGACAATCGTTGCATGGCTTCGTTCAATTTATTTTGGAGTTCTTTAAGCCCGGCATCCCGCAGCGGGGTTTTGTCCGAAATCAGTGCGATAAGATCGGGATCCTTCTCGGCGCCAAAATCGAGGTCGTTCAGGCTCATGTGAACACGATTCTTTCGTTGTTTGAGAAAATTCAGCGTCTTGTTTACCGCAATCCGGTAGAGCCAGGTATAGAAGCTGGAGCCGCCCTTGAAGGTTTTGATGGCTTGATACGCCTTGATGAAACTTTCCTGGGCAAGATCATGCGCGTCCTCGTGATTCGACGTCATGTGGTAAAGCGTGCCATAGATGCGCTCCTGATAGCGGCGGATCAATTCGTCGTAGGCCGCGAGGTCGCCTGCCTGCGAACGTTTCACGAACGTCATTTCCTCGGCACGATCAATCGGCTGGGACGAACTCGTCCCCTTTGGAGACGATTCCGCCGCCGCGTCGTCCTGTTCGGGTGTCGGCTCGCTCATGTTGGATCGGGGCTCACTGTGAGAGTGTCGCTGTCTGCCCCGCGAGGTAATCGGTGACACCAAAAAGCCCGGCCCGACCATCTGATTCAGGCAACGCACGGAGACTTTGACGCGCCTGATCGAGATACTTCTCAATCAAATCCACGGATGGCTGCAAGGTCTCGTACCGCGCAAGCAGTTCGTTCACGAACGCAAACGCCCCCGGCTGCCAGTCATTGATGGAGTCCTCCAACCGCACACGCTCCAAAGGCGTCGCCCTTTCCCATCCCAACAAGACAGGGTAGGTCAGTTTGCCCTTGGCGAGGTCCGTGCCGAGAGACTTGCCGGCCGCCACCTCGGTACCGAACAAATCCACACAATCGTCGTAAATCTGATAGGCAGTGCCGAACGCGAGCCCGAACTGTCGCAGCGTGGCACGATGTACCGCCGAAGCATTGCCCAGAACCGCCGCCATGTCGCACGACAGCGAGAACAATTCCGCCGTCTTCATTTCCAACACCCGCAAATAGTCGTGCCGCGATTTCTCGAAGTTCCGGCGATTGTGCGTCTGGAGGATTTCACCGGAACAAACGGTGTTGGTGGACGTGGCAACAGCGCGGCAGATTTCAGTCGTGGGAAAGCTTGAGGCCAGTTTCAGCGCATGGGCAAAGAGACAGTCGCCGAACAGCACTGCGATCTCATTTCCCCAACTCGCAGCCAGCGTGAGTTTGCCACGGCGAATCTCCGCCTCGTCCATCACATCGTCATGCACCAGCGTGGCGAGGTGAACCATTTCAATGATGGCTGCAACCGTCACATGGGAATCATTGACCTTGCCGAGGGAATTGGCCGCCAGCGCAACGAGCGTGGGTCGCAGATGCTTGCCGTTGCCGGTCAACGCATATTCCGCATACGGGGCGAGTGCCGGATCGAAGGCGTTGACCTGTTGGGCGAGCCGCAATGAAACCGCGTCGAGAAACGGCTCGACCGGCTCCACGATTTGTTTCCAGGAAGAAGGCGGTTTCGCGCACGCTCGGGCAGCATCCTCCACCGGGGAAAGTTTTGACTCAACAGCCAACATGCGCAATCAATCTAGTTTTCGCGCAACAATGAGTCAAACCTGCATTTCCACTTCCAGCACGCAGGTTTGCGGTTGACGGCTGGAAATCTGATTGAAAACTCCCCTGCGCCGACGCACACTTTAGCCATGACGAAGGCTATTTTTACCGGGCCGGTTTACGTGGTGCGCGACAACATTGACACCGACCAGATCATCTCCGCGCAATACCTGAACCTCGTCCCCACCATCGCCGAGGAATACGAAAAACTCGGCAGCTACGCCCTCGACGGCCTGCCCGCCTCGCTTTACCCGACCCGCTACGTTGATGCCGGCCAACTCGACAGCAAATATCCGATCGTTGTTGCCGGCAAAAACTTCGGCTGCGGCAGCTCCCGTGAACACGCACCCATCGCGATGGGTTCGGCGAACTGCGAAGTCGTGCTCGCGGAAAGTTTCGCCCGCATCTTCTTCCGCAACTGCGTCGCCACCGGCGAACTGTATCCCTGCGAATGCGCAGACCGCCTCTGTGACATCCTCAAAACCGGCGACGTCGTAACCGTGGACCTGGACAAAGCCAGCGTGACCGTACAAGCCACGGGCAAGGTGTACCAATTCAAACCGCTGGGCGACGTGCGTCCTGTGGTGGATGCGGGCGGATTGTTCAACTTCGCGCGCAACAGCGGGATGATTGCAAAGTAAATTCCACCTCCTCATCAGATGTTGAGATGGCAGCCCGAGTCTGGAACAGGGGAACCGTGAACCACGCAAGCCCGCCAACGAATTTTTGGCGGCAAGGTTGAAGGCCGCCTTGAACACTGCTTGGAAAAAGTGCTCGACTCGCCGGACGAAAGGTGTGACTCGTATATCAAACGCGCGTTGTCAATTCAACGCCAAGCCTGAGAAGCTTGTGAACTGCACTCTCTGAATCTGCCTCCGCGTAAATGCGAAGTATCGGCTCAGTGCCTGAACCGCGCAGCATGAGCCACGAACCGTCCTGCGCAATGAACTTCACACCGTCGAAGGATTTGACTTCGGCCAATGACGAGCGCAGAAGTTTTGGCGGCGGCCGGGTTCGGAGGAATTCCATCAGTTCGCCGCGCTTCTCCAACGGGAAATGCGTATCAATTCTTCCGTACCGATGGGGGCCGAATTCCTTTTCGAGGTTCGCGATCAGCTTGTTCAACGAAACACGCTCGACGGCCAGCATTTCCAGCAACATCAAGCCGGCAGCGATGCCATCGCGTTCAGGTATGTGGCCGGGGAAACCGATGCCTCCACTTTCTTCCGCGCCCAGCAGGACGTTGCCATTGAGCATTTCGGCGCAGATGTATTTGAAACCCACGCCAGTCTCGACGAGTTCAATTCCATGGCTTGCGCACATCTTGTCCAGCATTGAAGTCGTGGTGAGGGCTTTGACCATGCGCCCGCGGAAACCACGATTGACAAACAGATGCCGGAGCAGCAGGCAAATCAAAATATGCGTCGTGAGGTAGTTACCCCGCCCGTCCATGCCGCCAACACGATCCGCATCGCCGTCGGTCACGAGACAAAGATCGTGCGGGTGTTTCTTCAGGAACGCCTGGCTGCGACCATAGTTGGCCTCGACCGGTTCGGGGTTGATGCCGCCGAAAAAAGGATCATGCCTGCCGTTGAGCGTGGTGACTTTGCACGTCGTGCCCGCAAGCAACTCCTCGAAACATCCCGCGCCCACGCCGAACAAAGCCTCGTGAGCGAAGCGCAGCTTCGACTTCGCGATGAGTTTGAAATCCACGAGTTTCTTCAGCGCGGCATAATGCGCAGGCCGAACATCCTGAACCTTGATCTGTTTCGATCTGATTCCATCGGCAAGTGAAACAGACTTCACCGGATGGGCGTCGAGCAAAGCTTCCACACCCTTGCACGTTTCCGGATCGCTTGATCCTCCATAGTAGGACTTGAGTTTGAATCCGTTAAATGCAGGTGGATTATGGCTGGCAGTAATCATCACACCGCCGATCGCACGTTGTGCCTTGACCGCGAAGGAAACCGACGGCGTCGGTGTCGGCGCGGGGGTCAGAACAACTTGAAATCCATTGGCCGCCATGACTTCGGCAGTGCATTCCGCAAAGCGGTCGGAAAAGAATCTCCGATCGTAGCCAACGATGACCTTGCCATCCACGCCGGCAACCATGTTGGCCTTCCAAAAGTCCGCCGTGGCCTGTGCAACGCGGGCTACGTTCTTGAAGGTAAAATCCTCCGCGATGACCGCACGCCAGCCGTCTGTTCCGAATTTGATTTGTGCCATGAGAGCCTTACATCTTGAGATCGGCAAGTCCCGGGTCGTTGTCCTCGGCCAGCAGGCGCAACTTCTTCACTGCGGCCTTCATGTTGCGCCGGGCGAACAGCGCGGTGCCGCTGACAAACGCATTCGCCCCGGCGCGCGCACAATCGCCCACCGTCTTGAAATTCACGCCTCCATCCACGCCAATGGTGAACGACAGCTTGTTTTCCAAACGCCATTCCGCCGCCTGCTGGATTTTTGGCAATGTTTCGTAAATGAACTCCTGCCCTCCGAAACCGGGGTTGACCGTCATCACCAACAGATGGTCAATCTTGTCGAGGTAAGGCTGCACGTGGCTGATGGACGTGGGCGGATTCAAACAGAGACCGACCTTGATGCCAAGCGAACGGATTTTCCATAGCAACGGTGTCACGCGATCGGTCAGTTCGACGTGGATGATGATCTGATCCGCACCGGCCTTTGCGAAAGGTTCGAGAAGAATTTCCGGCTTGGAACACATCAGATGCACGTCGAAAAACATCTTTGTCAGCGGACGGATGGTTTTCACGACGTGCGGACCGAAGGAGATGTTCGGGACGAAGTGACCGTCCATGATGTCGAGGTGCAGCCATTCCGCGCCGGACCTGCTGGCACGCAGTGTGTCCTTTGCGAAATTCCCGTAGTCAGCGGCGAGGAGCGACGGCGCTATGATCATGCGCACTCAAGATAGGCCATTGAAGATGGAGGATGGAAGATTGAAAATGGGGTTGGTGCGAATGCCATTCTCGATTCTCAATCTTCCATCTTCACCGTCATGCCGCCGGAGCGGGTGCAGCGGAGCCGAGCCCGGGCAGCGTGGGCGGCGTTGGCTTTGGTGGAGCTTCGGGCAGCGGTGTGCCGGCAGGCGCACCCATGGGCGGCCCCATGTCGCCAGGAGGCTTGTTGGGTGGAGTAAATGTTCCGTTACGAACAATGTCGGCCACCTGAGCGCCGTCGAGCGTTTCAAATTCCAGCAGCGCCTTGGCGATGAGTTCGAGCTTGTCGCGGTTGGTATCAATGAGCTGCTTTGCCGTACGATAGGCTTCGTCAATGATGCGCTTGACCTCGTTGTCAATTTCCTGCGCCGTCTGTTCGCTGTAATCCTTGGAGCGCATCATGTCGCGCCCGAGGAAAACATATTCCTGGCTCTCACCGTATAGAACGTTCCCCAATCGTTCACTCATGCCCCAGTGCATGATCATCGCCTTGGCCATGGCTGTGGCCTGTTGAATGTCACTGGCTGCACCGCTGGAAATGTCGTCCACAACAAGCTCTTCGGCGATACGCCCCGCCATCGTCATGATGATGGTGTCTATCGCCTGCTTCTTGCGCATGTTCAAGACATCCTCCTTGGGCAGCGACATCGTGACGCCCAGGGCGCGACCACGCGGGATGATCGTGACTTTATGAAGCGGATGGGTGTGCTTGAGCATCACGTTGACAAGTGCGTGGCCTGCTTCGTGCCATGCCGTTGCGCGCTTTTCATCGTCGCTCATCGCCATGCTGCGGCGTTCGCGTCCCCATCGGACTTTATCCCGCGCTTCTTCCAATTCCGGCATGCCGACGCCCTTCTTGTTCGTGCGGGCGGCAAGCAAGGCTGCCTCGTTCAAAAGATTTGCGAGTTCCGCACCCGAGTAACCCGGGGTCCCTCGTGCAATGATGGAAAGGTCAACTTCCGGCATCAACTTCACGTTCTTGGCATGCACCTTGAGAATCGCCTCGCGTCCGCGGACATCCGGTAGATTGACTGTCACCTGCCGGTCAAAACGTCCCGGACGCAGTAATGCAGGATCCAGCACATCAGGACGATTTGTGGCCGCGATGATGATGATGCCTTCCTGCGTATCGAAACCGTCCATCTCGACAAGCAGCGCGTTGAGCGTTTGCTCGCGCTCATCGTTACCACCGCCGAGTCCGTGACCGCGTGAACGACCGACGGCGTCAATTTCATCTATAAACACGAGACACGGCGTATTTTTGCGCGCCTGCTCGAACATGTCGCGTACGCGGCTCGCGCCAACGCCGACAAACATTTCAACAAAGTCCGATCCACTGATGCTGAAGAACGCCGCGTCAGCCTCGCCAGCGATGGCTTTCGCGAGCAATGTTTTCCCGGTGCCGGGTGCGCCAATCATCAGGACGCCCTTGGGAATCCGACCGCCGAGGCGTTGAAACTTTTTTGGATCCTTCAGGAACTCGACGAGTTCGGAAACTTCCTCAATGGCCTCGTCCACACCCGCCACATCCTTGAAGGTGGTTTTGTTGCGATCCTTGGCGAGCATCCGCGCCTTGCTCTTGCCAAAACTCAACGCGCCCTTGCCAGCCATCTTGATCTGGCGGATGAAAAAGAACCAGACGAAGCCGGCGAGCAACGCGAAGAAGAGAAGTTGGGTGCCGATGCTCCACAACATCGCGTTTTGTTCACGCGGCTCAAAATCACCGTTGGGCGGGAGCAGTTGATCCTCCATCTTTTCGGTCAGCCTTGCGCGAGGCACACGGAACTCAACTGCTTCCCGCTTGCCATCCTGTTCAATGATCTTTCCCTCCGCGTCAGTCTTCCAATACTTGCCTGTGATGTCCTGCAACAATCCGGTGGCCGTGTAGTTGATCCGGCCCGATCCGGGAACAATCTGGCCGGTGTCCTTCTTTTTGAAAAGTTCGCCCTGCGACAATTCCAAGGAGGGTGTCTTGGATTTTTCGAGCATCATCACGAGCATGAGGATGCCGCCAATGATCGCCACCCACACCACCCAGGTACGCGGAGGAACGTTTGGCCGTTTCGCCCCGTTGTCGTTGTTCAATTTATTGTCTTCAGCCATGATATTCTCTCAATTGAGCGCAAAGTATCATGCGCTCCGACCCACCGCAACGCAGGAGTTATGCCCCACACCATGGCGGGGTGAATCCTGATGCGACAGCCTGTTTGACGCCTCTTTGTCAGACCTGATCCGGGATGGAATGTTCAAAAGCCGGACGGTTCAGTGAAATGTTTGCCATACCGCAAACTACGTCGTGAAAAGAAAATGGTCGGAGCGACAGGATTCGAACCTGCGACGTCTTGCTCCCAAAGCAAGTGCTCTAGCCAGGCTGAGCTACGCTCCGACAACAACAGGATGATCGCAGGATTATCCGTTGACGCAATGTTTATTGCGGTCTGTGATGCGGATCAGTTTGTACTGGGGTCCTTGCCGGCACGCAATGGCTTGGACTGTTTCACGGGAGCCGCTTCTTCAATCGTAGCACTAGGCTTTGCCATGTCATCGCCAATCACCGCTATGTCATCAACGCCTATCCACTCGTCGTGCCCTTCCGCATTGCAAGTGATCCAGCGTACCTGGACGAGCGGTTGATTGTTTGCCTCCACTGGCAAAATCACTACGCGATGCGTCGCCTCCGTCGCCAGGCTGGGACCGGTGCTCGCGTCAGGAACAAACGCGCCCGGGATATCGACATAGCTTGCGTTGGTCAGCACGCGATATTGAAACGCCACAGGCTGCACTGCGTTGTTCACCGATCCATCAATATCACGCAGGTTGTAGCCGACAGCGATGTTCTGCTTGCCGGTGGTGTTCAAATTCAGCACCAGTGAAGGAGCGGCGGCCGTTGCTGAACCTTTCAGCGCGATGGTCGGGTCCGGGATGCCATCAAACTCCACCACACCGCCCGTGCGAAGTGAATTCGGGCTTTTTTGGTTCGCAATGACATTCTCGGGTGTGGATGCGCCATCGGCCGTGATGGTTTGTGGATTCATCCCGGGTTTGCCAGCGAGCCTGTCGCCGCGATAGCCCGTCATGCCCGGCACGGCAGACCAGTCGTTTTCGGTCGTAATGAGACCTGTATTTGACCAGTCCTGAACGAACGGCAACGGTTGGGGCGTGTT
>CAYSDO010000134.1:1978-9826 GCA_964429665.1 uncultured Bifidobacterium sp. | reverse complement strand
AGAGACACGAACATCAACAACTCAACATTCGAGGGCACGGCACGCGAGTTGTTAAGGGTGGGATTCAACGATACTTCTCATCCGTTGGGCGATTTGATCTTCAATCCGCTGGCACAGCCCGGAGATACTGACTATCGAAATCTTTACATTGCCAGCGGCGATGGTGCTGCTGGGGAAACGAGCGGCGCACAGCATACGACTCCACAGCGGTTGGACGCGTTACAGGGGAAAATTCTCAGAATCACGCCGGACCTCGCGTTGCGCACGAACATAAGCACCCTCAGCACAAACGGACGTTATCTCATTCCCACCAGCGGCCCGGACCCGAACCCTTTCGTCTCGCTGGTTATGGCTGGATTGAAAAAGGAAATTTTCGCCTACGGCTTTCGCAATCCACACCGCATGAGCTGGGATGTCGCCTCCAACACACTGATCGTAGATGACATCGGGCTGTATTCCTGGGAGGAGGTGAACATCATTCACAAAGGAAGCAACTATGGTTACGCCGAGCGGGAAGGCGTAGAACAACTATTTGTTGGGGGCGCAAACGACGGCAAAACAGGCAGTCAGGTTGGAATCGCGTTCCCAACGAATTCTGATTCTCTCATCGTCACCGGCCTGGTCAGTTCGGTCACGCCGGTCTATCCGGTTGCCGAGTACAGCCATCGTGACGGCGACGCCATCAGCAGCGGCTTTGTTTATCGGGGTTCACTGATGCCGGCGCTCCGGGGCAAATATGTTTACGGCGAGATCACCACGGGGCGTGTGTTTTATTGCGACCTCGCCGAGATGTTGGCCGCTGACGACGGAAACCGGCTGACCACCGCTACCAATCGTGAGTTGCAAATCATTTTCAACGGCGTCAAGCGACGCGTGTTCGACATCCTCTCAGACAAGTATCATCAGAAAGGTGGCAACTCTGCCAGCGGCGCGCTTCCGGGCGGCTGCGGAGGCCTGACTACAGGTGGAAACGATCCGCAGGGATTTCCCTATGGTTGCGGACGGGCGGATATTCGTCTCGCGCAGGACGCAGACGGTGAATTGTATCTCCTGAGCAAGAGCGATGGCATGATCCGCAAATTCACCGCCGTACTCATCCCCCCAACGATTGGAAACATCCGCCTGACCAACGGCGTCGCCACACTCACCTGGCCCTCGATCAGCAACCAGAATTACCGGGTGCAATACAAGACCTCGCTCACCAACGCAAACTGGACCGATCTGCCGGGCGACGTGACCGCCAGCGGCACGAACGCTTCAAAGACCGACACACTTGGTGCAAGCAACCGTTTCTACCGCGTAAAAGCGCAATAGATCCAGCGGCTCAACTTCAACTTTCATCGTCCACTGGCATTTCCCACCCGGGATAAACCTCGGGCTTGAGCTGTCCGCGACGGATGAGTTCCTGCAAGTCCCGGATGATGGTACGGCGGGCAACTTTGAATTCACGGGCCAGTGCGGAAATGTTTGGGCGTTCGCGCGATTTGCCAATGATCTCGATGATGCGATTCTGGCGGCTGAGGCGGTCTGTGGACCGGCTCAATAATTCCTGGGCGTCAACACGACGCACGCGTTCCAGTGCTTCAAATTGGCGCACAATTTCCGTATCACCACACTCCTTCAATGCCGTGACGATGGTGCGCTTGAGTTCCCGGATGTCCACGGGCTTTGGCAGACAGTAGTGCGCACGCCTCGGACCTTGCAATGCGGCCATCTGCTGGCGCACTTCGAGTGCGCCACTGACGATGATGATGGGAACGTGGGGCAGCACTTCCTTGAACTCGGGCAAAAACTCCAGCCCGAGTTCACCGCCTGCAAGAACGTGATCCAGAATCAACAAATTCGGCGCGCCTAGCGGAATTTTTGCGAGGGCGTCGCTCCCGTTGAGGGCACGGGTGAGCCGGTAGCCGCTTAACGATTCCTCGTAGATTTCGTATTGAAGATCGTCATCTTCAATGATCAGCAGGTGAGGTGGGTTCATGTCGTTGTTTCAAGTTCACGCACAGGCAGGATCAATGTAAAAGTACTCCCTTGGCCCACCACTGATTCGACGGCAAGGCCAGCCTCCAGCTTCTTGGCCAGTTCATAGACCATCGAAAGCCCGAGACCTGTTCCTCTTTTGGTGGAGAGCGCCTTGGTGGTGAAGAACGGCTCAAAGATTCGCGGTTTGATGTCCGATGCAATGCCACTTCCGCAATCCCGAACCGAAACCAGGATGTAATTTTCCGCCACCACAGGCGTCAGAAAAAGTTCCGACGGCAGCGTTGTCGCAAATTTCGTGGTCAGGGTGATTTGCTTCCGGCTGGCCATTGCCTCGGCGGCATTAAAAATGAAATTGAGCAGAATCTGCTGCACGAAGTCGCGGCGGACGGAAATCTGAGGCAACTCTTCACCTCGTTCGAAACGCACTTCCACTTCGCGAAGGAACCGGTCGCCAAGCAGCTTTCGCGTTTCATCGACCACTGAGTTGAGATCGCACGCGGCTGGAGGTTGATCGGTGCTGCGACTGAAGCCCAGCATCGCGTCCACAACTTCCGCCCCCTGTTGCACCACGGTCTTGATGCGATCCACGCGCGTCCGGATTTTATCCGGCTTGTCAGCGTTGTCCTCGATGATTTGGGCCGAGCCTTTGATGATGGAAAGAATGTTGTTGAAGTCGTGTGCGATTCCGGCGGCAAGCGAACCAAGCGCGTTCATCTTCTGGCTGTGTAGAAGTTCGCGATTGGCGATTTCAAGTTCGCGTGTTCGCTCGGCAACCTGCCGTTCCACTTCGGCATAACTATGTTGAAGTTTGCGGTGGCGGTTGAATGCAAGTGCCGCAAAAAAAATCGCCACCCCAAGCGCGACAGTGAGGATCAACACCAGACGCGTTTCCCGGTACCATGGAACAGCGATGGTGAACTCCAATCGCGCGGGCTTGGGATCAATGTTTCCTGCACGATCCAGCGCGCGAACCTGGAAATAGTGTTTGCCCAGCGCCAGATCAACGAATGAAATCTCCTTCATGTCCAGAAACGGCGACCACTCACGCTCGTCGAGACGATACGCGAACAGCAGCCGGTCGGACGAAGTTTGCTTCCACTTGTCACGACCGCGAAACGCAATCGTCACCACCGCGCCTTCGCGAAAGCTCGCTTCGCCCGCCGGAACTGAAACGATGTAGGTGCGCGGTGTAGCAATGTCTGCCGCTGGATGAAACGCGCTCCAGCCATGAATTGTCTCAATGCTGATGCCGCCGGATGCGTCTTCATTGATTTTGTAAACGTTCACCGCTGGCAATCCATCCTCGGTGTTGTTGACGATCCAGATGCCCTGCGCGAACCGATGCACTCCATTCGACGTGGCGACCCAGAGTGTGCCGTCACGCGAGCAATGCAGCGCGCTGATTGATTCAAATCCACCGCGCAACATGAGCCAGTTCTTGCCGTCAAATTCCCAGACTTTGTTCGGCGTGCTGCACCAGAAACGCCCATCCGGCGACTCCGCGAATCCTGTCACCTCCTCTGGACCGACCTGGTTCGTTGAGGAAAAAATCCCCCAGATGTTTTGATGCCGCCAGGCTATCTCATTTGCGCCGCCGAGCCAGATGTCGCCGTTCTTCGTATCAAATCGCGTCTTCCAAACTGTGTGCGACTTGATCCCTTCCGGCACATCGGAAGTCGTGACTGATGGCGGGCGCGGTAGGAAGCCCGTCGGCGTCGCGGCGGCTTCCCATAGCTCGCCGCCTTGACGAAACAATCCGTCCGACGTTGCGAACCAGACCGCGCCCCCGGATTCAGCCTGAACATCAGAGATCCGGCGGACTGAAAAGACGTCGGGCAATTGTGCGGCTTCCAGCCGCAATTCGCCGGAAAGGACGTTGGTGATGGCAGGTCTGGCGACCGGTTCAATCAGCGGCTGCTCGGGATCCGACGCATCAAGCTGAAGTGTTTCTTCCGGAAGTAAAATCAACACGCGCCCCTGGCGAATTGGCTGAAGGCGGACTTCATTGGTTCGCCCGGCGCGAAAGTGCGCGGCAACTTGCGGAACGGGATGAGGCGACCATTCACCTTCGCGAAACTCCAGCAAGCCATCACGCGTGACCGTCCATAGCTGACCGCCGGGACTTTCGTATAATCGTCCACGATTCGTTCCCGGCGCGGGGAAGGTTGAAAACTCATAGCCGTCGAAGATGGAGATCGAGTTTTGTCTAGCGTGGCGCACGAGGATGTTTCCGGCCGCACCGACGGTGACGGAGACACAGGAGTTTTCCCGTAAACCATCCGCCTTGGTAAAAGCGCGCCAGTGATTTGCCTGCGGGGCGGCAAAGCCCGTTGAAATCACGGCGAGCAATGCCATTACGAAACTGAAAGTCTGTTTGAGCACAGACCAACTTGATTGGCGGTGCGACTTGAAGCGTCGGTCAAGGAGCGCGGACGGTCCCTCGTCCGCAGCGCGTGGATGCGAAGGATATTTCTGGAAGGTCTGGAGTCTGTATGCATGGCGAAGCGCAGCGAGCGCGGGACCGCTCGCGCTCCGGACTGTCTGTTGACCGCCACTTCCAGTTGATCTCCTTGACGGAAGCGTGCCCGTCCCCGGGCGCTGCAATACGGAACCGCTGTGACGCATAAGTTGTTCAACCATCCTCGGAATGCTCACGCCGCTGCGCCCGGGGACGGGCGCACTCCAAACCGGAGTTTTCATTGCGCGAGATTTCATCTGGCAGCAGAGGGATTATCCGGCAAGGACGGTGATGTGCAATCAAAAGCACAGGGTGTGCGGCGAGACGCACAGTTCCCAGCGCATACCGTCTGTGGTAAAAGGGTCGCGAAGCAGTTCGGCGAACCCAACCTCACCTCAGCTTATGAAAAAGTCATCTGCGCTTCTGAAAAGCGTTCCCGCTTTGGCAACCATCATCCTCACGCTTTGCGCTCCAGTTCTCAGTCGAGCCGCGCTGGTCGCGGCGTGGGGTAACATACCGTATGGTCAAAACTGGATGCCGGCGGGCGTCAACAACGTAAAGGCAATCGCCGGTGGATACTATCACAGTCTCGCGCTTCGCAGCGATGGCTCGATGGTTGCATGGGGATACGGCGGCCAAGGCCAGACAAACGTTCCGCCCGGATTGGTGAACATCAAAGCGATTGCCGCTGGTTACAGTCACAATCTGGCTCTCAAAGTGGATGGCACCGTGGTGGCTTGGGGAAACAATTCATGGGGACAGACGAATGTGCCGGGTGACTTGTCGCGGGTGGCAGCGATAGCAAGCGGGTCGTTTCACAGTCTCGCTTTGAAAACTGACGGCACACTGATTGGGTGGGGGTACAATCCTTACGTCAATTCTAATGGTCAGACCAATATCCCGGCCGGCTTGTCGGATGTCATCGCAGTTGCGGCAGGCTGGAACCACAGCCTCGCGTTGAAGTCGGATGGGACAGTTGTTGCGTGGGGGGACAATTCATCCGGCCAGACAAATACGCCTTCCAGTTTGTCCAATGTCGTCGCGATAGCCTCGCAAGTGGATTTTAACCTGGCACTGAAATCTGATGGCACTGTCGCTGCATGGGGAAACAATTCGTGGGGGCAAACCAATGTACCGATCGGTTTGTCAAACGTCGTCGCAATCAGTGCCGGCCTCTACCACGCCATTGCACTCAAATCAGACGGGACAATTTCCATTTGGGGAAACAACACCTATGGGCAATCGGCGGTACCAGGCGGTTTGTCGAACGTGACTGCGATTGCCGCCGGCGGGTATCACAGCTTGGCGTTGGTAACGGATGGCCCGCCCCAAATTCTTTTGAATCCTGCGAGCCAGAGCGTGCCTTACACTTCAACCGTAATCTTCTCGGCTCTCGGCACCGGTCGTGAGCCGCTGAGTTACCGCTGGTTCTTCAATGGGTCACCGATCAATCTAAGCAATGTCCGGGTATCCGGCGCGACCACTCCCACGCTGACAATCTCGACCCTCCAATTCTCCGACATCGGAAACTATGCGGTTGTCGTCAGCAACGCCTTCGGTTCCGTCATCAGTTCCAATGCCTCGCTCATTGTCATCAGCCCGCCGTTTATCGCACAGCAACCGGCAGGAACCACAGTGCGGGCGGGTTCGTCCGTGTCCGTGCAGGCGGTGGCCAGCGGCACGCCGCCGATGTTGTATCAGTGGAATTTCAACGGCACGGATATTCCCGGCGCAACGAACACCTACCTCTCACTCCCCAATGCGCAACCATCCGATTCAGGGAACTACTACATGACGGTCGCGAACGCTTACGGCTCAACGCAAACGATCTCCGCCACTCTCACAGTCACAGACAGCCCGCCCTACATTGTGCAGCAGCCATCCGTCCCGCTTCCGGGTCAAGGAACCGCCACCAACGCCGTGGCAGCGATCGGTAGTGGCGTGACCATCAACTTTACAGCACGTGGCTCGCTACCATTGAGTTACCAGTGGCGTTTCAACGGTGTGGACATCCCCAATGCCACCAACACAACATTGACCATGACCAACCTGCAATACAATCAGGCGGGTTATTACAACGTGGAGGTGAACAACTCTTTCGGAACAACAAACAGCGCCAAGTTTTTTCTAAACGTTTCCCAGGTTTTGATCGCGGGCACGCCCTTCGCAAACAACATCAATACGCCATTGGGATTGTCCAACGTGATCGCCGTGGCGGCGGGGGGATCGCACGTGATGGCCTTGCGTTCCGACGGCACAGTGCGGACGTGGCTGGCAAACGTCAGTAGTCTGTTCGGCTCACCGTCTGCAGTTACGAATATTCCCGCAAACGCCACCAATATCTCATCGATCGCAAGTGGTTACGACCATTGCCTCGCGTTGCGCTCGAATGGAACCGTTGTGGCCTGGGGTTCGGCAGGCACGCATACCAACGTGCCGACAGGCTTGTCAAATGTAGTTTCCATCGCCGCAGGAGAGTCTCGAAGCTACGCGGTAAAATCTGATGGGACGATAACAGGTTGGGGGCAATTAGCCACGATACCAACCGGGCTGACAAACGTCGTCGCGGTTGCTGCCGGGCTATCGCAAAATCTCGCGCTTCGACGGGACGGGACTGTTACCATGTGGTCCGCCGGGAGTTCTACATTTTCTGTGACGTCGGGTTTGTCGAATGCAATTGCTGTCGCGACTAGCCCAAGGATCGGCGGTATGTCAAATAGAGCTCTGCGACAGGACGGCATCGTAGTAACCTGGCCGATCTCATCAACAAGCCTGCCTGAGCCGGTTACTGATAACAGACTCGCGGTCTCAAACGCTGTAGCGCTCGCGATGGGAGGCACTAGCACAAACATGATTTTGAAACAGGATGGTGCAATGGTGCCGTCGGGAATTGCCAACATTTTCCAAATCGCCACCAACAACATGATCAGCGCCATCGCGGCAGGCGGCGTACAATCGGGTTTTGGCGTCATGGTGGTCGGCAACGGTTCGCCGAACATTACGCTCCACCCTTACAGCCAGATCGTGCAGCGGAGCAATACGGTCCGTCTCCACTCGCGCGCAGTCGGTGTTCAGCCCATGCAATATCAGTGGCTGTTGGACAATCTGCCGCTGCCGGGCGCCACAAACTCTTCGTTGATCCTGAGCAACGTTCTCGGCAAGGACACGGGCGCGTATCGGATGATTGCCTCGAACGCGTTGGGCACGGTTGTGAGCCTGCCAGCAAACATCACGGTGTCGTTCAACACCAATCTGGCGGCGGCGCTCAACACGAACAATTGGTTTTGGAGCAGCGCCGACGGTCGCACCGCCTCCACCTGGTTCGCCCAGAATCGCGAGACGCATGATGGCGACGTCGCTGCGCAAAGCGGCGTGATTGCGAACAATCAACAATCCGTCCTGCAGAC
>CAYSDO010000134.1:0-1968 GCA_964429665.1 uncultured Bifidobacterium sp. | reverse complement strand
AGACCACGATCACCGGCCCCGGCACGTTGAGGTTCTGGTGGAAGGTATCGTCCGAGGAAGGTTTCGATTTTCTGAGTTTCTACCCGGATCCTCTCCCGGATAATCGGTCCACTCCCCTGTTTGCCATTTCGGGAGAGAAAGATTGGGAACAGCACACGATTCACATCAGCAGCGGCGCTCACGTCTTGCGTTGGATTTATTCAAAGGATGTGAGCGTGAGCGCCGGACGCGACGCAGGCTGGCTGGATGAAGTTTTCTTCGTGCCCGATCCACCGGTCATCACTCGGCAGCCAGAGCCGAGTCTGATCCTTCCTGCGGGAGCAAGTGTCGGCTACAAGCTGGACGTGAGCGGCGTGGGACCGTTCAGTTATCAATGGTTCAAAGACGGAAACAGTCTGCTCGGCGCCACGCAAACCTTCCTCAATGTGCCCGGTGTCAACCGGCGCAGTTCGGGGACGTATCGCGTGCAAGCCTCGAACGCTGGCGGCAGCGTCATGAGCAGCAACGCGGTGCTGAAGGTCATCGTGCAACAGCGAATGGGTTCAATTCACCCGGCCACGGACGGCAGCCTGGAAATTTCGTCACGCGACGCCGATGGAGGAGAGTTGATCCCCTCCGACCTGCCGCTGTTTGAAGCCCAGTCCAGCACAAACCTGATTCACTGGCAGACTTTGCCGGACGCCCTCAGCGTGACGAATGGTTCGTTGTTGTTGCGCGATGCTGATGCAAATCATTGGCCACAGCGATTCTATCGGGTGGTGGAACATTAAACTATTGCACAAATGTACCGGGTGTGCGGCCAGACGCACACTACCAAACCAGCCATCTAACGATTAAGAGTAAGCAGCGTTCCAATGAATTGCAGAAAGCACAAAACGCCCGCGCAATCGCCGACGTTGCCATGCGTGCATCGCCGGGCCGGTGCTTTCACATTGATCGAAATCCTGGTGGTCATTGCCATCGTCGCGATTCTGGCCGCGCTGCTCCTGCCTGCACTCAACAAAGCCAAGGACCGCGCAAAAACGATCACCTGCGTCAACAACCTTAAGCAACTCGGGCTTGCGTCCGCGATGTATGCCGCTGACAACGGCGGCCAGCTTGCGCGCAATAGTCCTTTGACCTCCTCCGACACCAACGTGTGGGCCTACGGCAACATGAAGGTTTCCGTCGAAGCCACCAACACGCAGATCCTGCGACAGAGCAAATTCTTTCCCTATGCCGGTCAGTTAAACGTGTTCCATTGCCCGGCAGACATCTCCCAGAACGGAGAGGCAACTTCAACAATCGCACGTAGCCAGCGTGTGCGGAGTTACGCAATGAATTCCTGGATGGGCAGTCGCCAGATGGATACATACTCAGCACAAGGAGGCGGTAAATACCGGACGTTCATGAAGGACACTGAACTCGCCGCATCGGGGGCGTCCGCGCTCTGGTATCTGGCCGATGAGCACGAGTTGACGATTGATGACGGCTATTTTTTGGTGACGATGGATGATTCCCAGCCCTTCGCCAGTTTTCCCGGCATGAGGCATCAACGAAGTTTCACCCTAAACTTCGGAGATGGCCATGCCGAAACTTGGAAGTTGCGTGACCCAACCTCGAATCTCGCCGGCCAGTCCCGAGGTCAGGTCAGCGCCAAAAACTCGGACTGGCTGCGACTCAAACAGATGACGACGGTGTTTTGAATCACTGTCGTTTTAATTCCTTTGCTCGGTCTTGATTCTTCGAAAGGATTTCCCAAGGCAAGCAGCGATGAAGCTTTGCGATGTCGAGGCTTTTCGATTAACTCAGGCCATGCGGGTATTGATTGTAGGATGCGGTTATGTCGGACTGCCACTTGGGATGGAACTGACACAGCAAGGTCATCAGGTTTCCGGCCTGAGACGCTCGGCATCGGACGCTTTGCGCGCGACGGGTATCACACCGTTGTCAGGCGACATCACGCGTCCTGAAACGCTGCGCGGTTTA
>CAYSDO010000133.1:0-9862 GCA_964429665.1 uncultured Bifidobacterium sp. | reverse complement strand
CGTCATCGGACCAGAATATTCGAAGTTGGAACTTGCTGGCTTGCCACCTTTGCAAGCGCGCGCCCAATCCTTTTCGTGACCTTCCTGTCCGCCCGGGATGCGGTCAAGCGTTGGCGCAGGCTGCTGAAATTCCTTCATCCGTTTTCCGGGCAGGAGCTGGGGATCTTTTCCATAGCAACTACACATCAAAACGCCTTTGTCTCCCATGAACAGAACGCCCCCATCCGCATCGCCCATGCGCTTGCCTTCCTCCAACTCCTCCGGTCGAGGCGGCAACAATCCGCCATCCCACCATGTCAGGTTTGTGGCAGGCATATTTCCTCGGGCAGGAAACTTATACCTGACAATCGTTGATCTCGGGTAGGTTTCATTCTTTGGCTCTGCGAGTTGCCAGAACTCCTGCCAGTAGGTGGATATGCAACCCTCCACACTCGTTGGATGGCCCAGTTTGAGCGCCCAAAAAACAGGATCAAGGACATGGCAACCCAGATCGCCGAGTGAACCGGTGCCAAAATCCCACCATGCGCGCCATTTGTTCGGCGCATAAGTGGGATGATATGGCCGCATCGCCGCAGGACCGATCCAGAGATCCCAATCCAGATCATTCGGAACAGGCGGGGTATCTTTCGGCCGGTCGACTTCCACGCCTTGAGGCCATACAGGACGATTCGTCCAGGCATGAACTTCCCGGACGTCACCGATGGCCCCACTCCAGATCCATTCGCAAATCTGGCGGGTACCATCGCCGGAATGGCCTTGGTTTCCCATCTGTGTTACGACCTTGTGCTGGCGTGCCGCTTCCGTAAGCATGCGGGCTTCGTAGATGGAATGTGCCAGCGGCTTCTGGATATACACGTGCTTGCCTGCCTTGATCGCCGCCATGCCAATCACGCCGTGCGTGTGGTCGGGGGTGGCGATGATCACTGCGTCAATGTCCTTTTGTTTCTCGAACATCTCACGGTAATCGCGATAAACCTTCGCCTTCGGGTACAGCTTGATGATCTTCGTCGCCCGTTCACCCGAATCCACATCACACAACGCCACAATATTTTCGTCGGCAAGCTTCGCGAGATTGTTGCGCCCCATGCCACCGACGCCTACTGCGGCAAGATTGAGCTTCCCGCTGGGCGGTGTCTGCCCACGCGTGCCCAACACGTATCCGGGAACGATGCTGAACGCAGCCACTGAGGCAGAAGTTCGCGCAATAAAACTCCGTCGGTTGGACTTGCTTTGATTCGAGTTTGGCTGACTTGGATTCGGATTCATGGACGTTCTAGGTTGTGGTGAATTCTGTCTATCTTTCAGGCAATCGAGGTATTGATCGGCCCGTACTGATTGGGAAGAGCTAAGTAGACTGCGTTGTTGAGGCCGGTCAATGAGAAACGCCGATGCACGGACACGAGTCTGGACAGAAATCGGAATGCTGTAAAGAAATTCCGAGGAGGGGAGCGATCAAACGACACAAACAACAAAGGTTTCAGACTAGAAACTGAAATTGATGCCAACGTGCAGGCGGTAATCAGGCACGTTTTGAAGTCCGTTGTTCCTGATCTGAAGTGGCAAATCGATTCCGGCATTTGCGCTGAATTGGCGGCCCATTGCCAAATTGAACTGTGGGCCAACATAGGCAGCATCCATGCCCGTGTTCCGATTCACCCGCCCAAGCACGCGGTCGCTGAACATGACGTCATAGACCGCCACAAATTGCAGGCCGAGCGAGAGCGGTTTCTTGGAGATCAAGAACACACCCGGACCGCCTGAGACCATCCACTCGTCGCCGTACTCGTAACCGGCTTCTCCCGGTGTGCGGAGATAATATTGAAATTGCACGTTGAAGAAGAATTGATCCATGCGCGCATTGGCGGTAACTCCAAAGACACCGTCGAATGATCCTGAACCCAAAGCCAGGTCGCGCAGGTGAACGCCGCTTATGGCGTGTTGATGGCCCGTACCATAAATCAGATCAAGCTCCCGTGTGACACGGACCTCCTCCTCCACACGATCCGCATCGCCCGTGGGAAATTTGACCCCAGCCAGAAGGTTCAACGAGAAAGAGCCTTTTCCGTCATTTACTTTGAGGACAGTGGCGCGACCAATCAACGCCAGATCGCCAATACCCGCCTCCGTTCCTGATTCGGAGGCAATTCCGGCACTTGTGAGCTGCAGTCGTTTGAAGTGCTTGTGTACGATAGGGAGATTCGCACTCACGCCGAAACGGTCGGTGAAATTCCAGGTCGGTACGAGGTGGGTCATGGAACTGTCCACGAACAGATCGTCGAGCACCGATGGTGGCAGTTTCTGATCATTCAACTGCACTGTGCGATAAGGGATGAACTGTTGAGCGATTCCAAACGAAAATCCCGATGTGGATTCGCCCGGAACAGTCTCCTTATTGTAAACCGCGCAGAGATCGCAGGCCGACACAGTGGCAGCACAACCGATGAACGAAAGAAGAAGTGTTCGCAGCATCATGGATCAGGGGGTGGCAACGAGCCGGTAGAATCGCTGTGCATTCGTGCGCCAGTCGGGGACGATGTAATGGCCTTCAAATGGAAACGACGGCACCGAGTAGAGATTCGACCAGGTGGCCGAAACGACTCCGTTTGTGATCTTGAAGGACGAAGTATATTGGAGCAGATAGGCACGGTTGGGCTCCGTGTTGAAATGAACCAAGACCTGTTTTGTGAGGAAGGGTTCTATGAATTCGATTTGGGGCGGCGGCAGCGCAATCGCAACCGATAGCTTCATCCATACGAAGACTACCAGCAACGTCGGGCCAACCAACAAAACCTCAAATCGCCTGCGTTTCATTTCAAACAAATCAACTGTATGACGTATGCCGGTACAAAAATGGCGCGAAGCCGACTCTGGCTTCGCGCCACCCAACCTGACTCAAGACTCAACTTTTCTGGGAAAAACTGCGACGGCTAAAAAATGCCACGACACCCAAACCAAGCAACGAAAGCGAGCCTGGCTCGGGCACAGCAGTCAGAAAGCCGCGAATTTCACCGCCGGGACTGAACGTCGAATGGATATTCCAATAAGCCTTGCCAGCCGCAATGGCTGCTACCAGATCCAACTCAGCCTGTGCCGTTGTTCCACCGTGTGCGGTGATAAAAGCCGGATTCCAACTCGAAGCCAGGGTTAGATCCAGCGTGTTGGCAAACGACCCGCTGGAGACGCCGAGCGGAAAGCCGACGAAAGTTGGGGTTGTCGTGGCGACGCCGGTATTGCCGGTCCCGGCAACCGCCGTGGGCGCGTGGATGTGCGAAGCCGTCGTGAGACCGGTCAAACCGCTGAAGTTAACCGACAGCGCCAAGGTGTGCAGCGTGCTGTTGTAGTCCACAGTGCCAAAACCGGTCCCGCTGGATGGATTGGCTTCACCCGCATCGCTGAAGGTGGCCGTGTATTGAAAAAGGTCCGCGTGAGCCGGGATCAGGCTGCATGCAGTTAGAACGGAGATGAGGATTTTTTTCATTTGTTTTTTGGGGCTATTGATTTCGTGAGTTTCTGCTGTTCTGCTTTAGGAAATGCATTTTTGTTTGCGGACAAACCTGGCCAAGATCAGCCCTCCGAGTCCGGCCAGAGCAAACGAACCAGGCTCCGGCACCAGAAGGTTCTGCCCGCGGATTTCGCCACCGCCAAAGGTGGATGTGTGGATGTTTACATAGGTCAATCCGTTCAACATTCCCGCGATACCAGCTGCATTGAGCGTTCCACTGCCGGAAATTGTGCCTGACGTGGCACCGAGTGGTATGGTCAATCCGATCAGAACACCCGCACCTACACCCGGCGCGGCCAAGCCGTGAATATGTGCTGCTGTCGTTGTGCTCGAAAGATTGCTGAACGAGCCACTGGTAAGAGTCACCAACCCACTAACATCGTCCAAGGTCAGCGTTGCGAAACCGCCACCCGTTCCCGGCACACCTGCCTGGACGGGATCAAGCGACGATTGGAAGCTGTAGATGGCAGCCTGAAGCCGCGTTGATGGGGAACCCACGATAATCACAGAGATTAACAGCCAACGGAAACCAAGAATGTGTTGCAGTTGTTTCTTCATGCTTTGTTTCATCGCAACCCGCTTGCAGAACGGATTGACAGGGTTAAGACGGCTTCAGTTCGCGGGTAAGAGGACCAGGGTTCATTTTGGTTCCCGCTGACTTATTCACAGCCTCGAGTTTGAATAGAATAGTTGAACCGGCGTCTGTTTTTCGTTATATCTCTTTGAATGTTGTTATGATGACGTAATCCTTGCACCCGCCAATGGAGTGCCTCGCCATACCAAAACCAGAATGTAGCCAAACCTAAATCCAAAAGTCGTAAATATGAACTCAGCAAGTCATAAACTTCAGTCAGCAACCACAAACTCCTCTTCCCCCGGTTGGTTGGCAGTGATCGGGATCGGATTGATCGCCATCGCGACAACGAATCATTCACTGCAAGCCCAGGCGATCAATGTCCCCAACTACTCGTTCGAGTTACAGTCGGGAGCAGGATTCCCTTTTGGCTCCAACCCCACTGTTGATTCCTGGCAGAAGATTGCTGAACCCGCCAGTTTTGCCTTTGTCTCTGGCGGCTTTCCGTGGTACGCCACGGCAGGGGTGTTTGTAGGCACTGCTCCAAACAGTCCCAACCCCTACGCCAATCTCGTCGGCACGCAGGCGGGATACATTCTGGCCTTTCCACAGGTCACTTTGTTTCAGGATTACAACTCATCGCCCGGGCACGATTTCAACGCCACATATGAGGTCGGCAAGTCTTACAACCTGACCATTGGCATATTTGGCAGCAGCAGCCTGTCTCCGGGTTCGACCCTTGAATTGAGCCTCTATTACCGGGATAATTCGGACAACAAGGTAACCGTTGGCTCAACCACTGTGACCTATAGTCTGGCCGCATTTCCGACGAACACACCAAGTTTGAATCTGATTGATTACACGGTGAATGTGCCCTCGGTGCTGTCAGGCGATGCATGGGCGGGCAAAAACATCGGCATCCAACTGGAATCCACCATCCCTCTCCAACTGACCTCGGGCCGCAACTGGGACATTGACAATGTCCGCCTTACGGCCGTCCCTGAACCGACCACCATTACGCTGCTAGGACTTGGTCTCTGCGGATTGCTGCTGGCGCGTTCAAGTCGCCGCGCGTGACGCGGTTTCCTTTGTGGGGATGATTCAGCAAACTCAACCGGCGTTCAAATCTGGTTTCCAGCTTGTGCGCCGGTTGAAGTGTTTTTTGATCAATGCAGGAATTGTCGCCTGGTCATCCTGGTTCGGCGTAACTCACGGCGGCCCCATCGCGGTGCCGAACGCGTCCTTTGAATCCCCGGCCACTTTTTTTGTCACCCTGAATATCGAGTCGTGGCAAAGGACGCCGCAGTGGGCGGGTTGGGACGAAAATGCGTCCGGTCCCTGGACCAATCTCACCGGCATCTTCAAGAACGATCCTCCCGGCAGTGCCGTTCATATTGACAATTGCGATGGCAACCAGGCGGCGTGGTTGTTTGCAAATCCAGAGGTGGGCCTGTTTCAGGATTATGACAGCGTGGATTGGGACGACCTGTCGCCAAGCCACGCATTTGACGTGAAGTTTGAAACCGGCAAATCCTACCAGCTCACAGTCGGTGTCATTGGCGGAGGTTACAACATGCTCCCGGAGACGCCCCTTGAGGCCAGCCTGTATTATTGGGATGCAACGAGCAACAAGGTCATCGTCGCGGCCACGACAATAACCTACTCATCGGCTTATTTCAGCAACCGCACCCAGTTTGTGGATTTCACAGTCGCCACATCTGTAGTTCGGGCAGGTGACCCGTGGTCCGGCCAGAATATTGGCATTCAATTCCTCTCCACCGTCAGTTCCAACCTTGCCGGCGGCTATTGGGATTTGGACCATGTGCGCCTGTCCTCCATCCTCGCGCCCACGCTGTTGAATCCAACCCGGACGAACGGGCAGTTTCAATTCACGTTGCAGGGCGAACCGGGGCAGGAGGTTGAAATTCTCGCGAGCACAAATACTTCATTACCCGCTACAAATTGGATCAGCCTCGGGACGGTAACCAACACCACCGGGAACGTTCCCTTCATTGACACGTCCGCGAACTTCGACCAGCGTTTCTATCAGGCGCGGCAATTGCCGTAGCACGAAGACTCGCGATGTTCACCCGAAAGACTCAACCCGTTGTCTGGCCCGCAAGCAATCAGGCCTTCACCCTGATTGAACTGCTGGTTGTCATCGCCATCATCGCGGTCCTCGCTTCCCTGTTGCTGCCAGCCTTGTCCTCGGCGCGGGAAAAGGGTCGCAGGACCGTCTGCCTGTCCAACGTGCGACAAATCGGTATTGCCATTCAAATGTACGCACAGGACAACGACGGTCGGATTCCTTTCGGACCCAAAGCCCCGCCGTTCACCAATCCGTCCAACTTTTATCCTGCCACCGGATCGC
Source organism: uncultured Bifidobacterium sp. (assembly GCA_964429665.1). Classification (GTDB taxonomy): domain Bacteria; phylum Verrucomicrobiota; class Verrucomicrobiia; order Limisphaerales; family JADLHS01; genus JADLHS01. Next base: position 3,415 of record CAYSDO010000133.1, on the reverse strand, counting down.
CCACCAGCCTGCTCTCATTGCAGAACGGCGCACCCGTTGGTTTGGGGCTGTTGCTTCAACATCATCTGGCAAGCCAGCCCAAAGTCCTGTTCTGCCCAAGCACGGATCAGCCTCTGGATACAGTCGCGGAGTTGACAAAGGTCGGTACCTACCAGTCCCAAGGCAGCTATTACTACAGACACGGCGGCAATACGGAATTGTTCGACGCCCCCGGCACGAATAATCCGCCCAATCTACGGCTCGACAACCTGGGCCTGAACCGCAACGGCCTGCCGATTCGCGCGCTGGTCATTGACACCCTGTTTCTTTGCCCCGATGACCTCGCGGCATTCAACGTCAAACCGCGCACTCATCATCAGCAGAAATCCGCCACCATTTTGTTCTCGGATGGTCACACAGCCTCACGCCCCAACAAGGACAACCGGTTCACGGTGGATGTCAGGGACTACAGTCAGATTCGGGACGCCTTTAACAAGATTCTTCAAGTGCTCGAACAAGCTGATGGTGAGCAGTGAGACTCGTTCGGTTGGCTTTCGCGATTCCATATCCCGGGTGGGAAGTACACGCCGGCTCCCCGGTTCGTCGCAATAATGAACATCCGTTTTATCTGAATGCTTTCGTTTGAACACGTGGTCAAATTATTTTCCCGATGACAACGGCTTGCGTGTGCGTGGAGCGGCTGGTTCAATCGGGCGCGAAACATCATGCGCGCAATCGTTGTCACACAACTTGGCGGTCCTGAAGTATTACAGGCCCGGGAAATGCCCATGCCCGTGCCGGGCGAACATGATCTGCTCATCGAAGTCCACGCGTGTGTGATCAATCCGATTGATTTCAAGATCCGGCGCGGCGCGTTCGCCAAAAATCGCGAACTGCCGTTCATTCTTGGCTACGACCTGAGCGGTGTCGTGCGTGGAGTGGGCGAAAAGGTCGAGGGCTTCTACGAGGGAAACGAGGTGTATGCCTCGCCGAGTCTGATTCTCAACGGAGCGAACGCCGAGTTCATCTGTGTGGACGCGCGCCTTGTCGCGCTCAAACCAAAATCACTCAGCCACGGGGACGCCGCCGCGCTCCCGCTGGTCACATTGACCGCGTGGGAGGCGTTGTTGAAACGCGCGCGCATCGAGATGGGGCAGACGATTTTGATTCATGCCGGCGGCGGCGGTGTGGGACATGTCGCCATCCAGATCGCCAAGCTGAATCTGGCTCGCGTCATCACCACGGCGAGCAGCCACGATTCGCTTTCGCTCTGCCACAAGTGCGGCGCGGACGTGGTCATCAATTATCGCGAAGAGAATTTCGTCGAACGCGTGAAGGCAGAAACCGGCGGTCGCGGTTGCGATGTGGTGTTTGACACCGTGGGCGGCGGGACGTTTGACCGCTCGCTGGATTGCGTGGCCGTGGACGGGCATGTGATCACCTGCGTCGGAATGCCGTCGGACAAAATTCCTCAAAAACTTTTCCGCCTGAACGCCACCTTGCATTTCGAATTCAAGGGCGCGCCGGCTGTGTACGGCGTCCGGCTGGAAAGTCACGGCGAGATTCTCCGCGCGGCAGCGTTGCTCGTGGATCAGGGGCATTTGAAACCATACGTCAGCCGTGTGCTCGAACTGGACGAGCTTGCGGAAGGTCACCGGCTCATCGAAGCGGAACACACCACCGGCAAGATCGTTGTTAACGTGAAATGATCCCGGACACGGATGCAAAACGCCTTGTGCGGGGACTTCAGTGGCCGTGAAATATTCCCGACAGCCTGCGAACCGCCAATCTCCGGATCGTTTTTTGCCAAGATAATCCCTTGCCTCAGTTTCAAGGGCTGGTAAAAGTTGACTGTAACAATTGCAAAACAGCGGTCGTGAATGAACTTTCTGCGCCAACCAGTCTTGATTGGCGCTGACCGATTGGCGTTCAGTCCCAAATTAAAAATCTATGAGCAACGAAACGAGCAAGTATCCCTACCCCGGAATCCCCGCTACTTCTGATGGCGCTGGCGGCGTCGTATGGGTTGAAACCAATATCACTCACGGCGCCTGCGCGTATCCCATCACCTCCTCGACCACGATGGGCACGGGCTACGAAACCGAAGTTTCCAACGGGAAGCAAAATCTCTGGGGCGACACAATCACGTTCGTCCAGCCAGAGTCTGAACACTCCGCCGCGACGACCTGCGAAGGCTTCGCACTCGCTGGCGGACGTGTGACGAATTTCACCAGCGGCCAGGGCTTGGTATTGATGAAGGAAGTGCTCTACACGATTTCCGGCAAGCGCCTGCCCATCGTGTTTCACATCGGCGCGCGGGCGTTGACGTCGCACTCGCTGAATGTTCATTGCGGTCACGACGATGTGATGAGTTGCTCGGATTGCGGCTGGGGAATTTTGTTTGGCCGAAACGCGCAGGAGGCTTGCGATCTCGCGCTCATCGCGCGGCGCGCGGCGGAAGCGGTAGAGACGCCGTTCATGAACGTGCAGGACGGTTTTCTTACCACGCACACCATCGAGAACATCAAGCTGCCCGAGACGGAGTTCATGAAGGAATACATGGGCGATCCGAATCAGAAGCTGCGTTGCCTGTTCGATCCGCGCAATCCGATCATGACTGGCGTGGTGCAGAACCAGGATTCCTACATGAAGGGCAAGATCGCCCAGCGCCATTTTTACGACAAAGTCCCCGCCGCGGTGCAGGAAGCAATGGATTTGTATTACACCAAGACGGGTCGCCGCTATCGCATGGTGGACACGTATCGCATGGATGACGCCGAATACGCTGTCGTCGGTATGGGCGGCATGATGGAAACAGCGCAGGCCGCCGCCGATTACATGCGCGATGAATTGGACCTCAAGGTCGGTGTCGTTCACGTCACCTGCTTCGCGCCGTTCCCGGCCACGCAGATCGTGGACGCTCTCAAGAATGTCCGCGCGCTGACCGTGCTTGAACGCATGGACAATCCGCTCGCGCAATCCAATCCGCTCGTGCAGGGCATCAAAGCCAGCTTTGCCGACGCACTCACGGGCTTGAGCTTCGGCTCGAACGGCGAATTCAAATATCCCAAGATCACCAACATCCCGAAGATTTACGCTTGTTCCGCCGGCCTCGGTTCGCGCGACGTCCGCGCCGGGCATTTTATCTCGCTCGTGCAAAATATGCTGGCCGACCGGCCGCGCGAATATACCGTCATCGGCATCAAACACGCCCTCGCGCTCGGCGAGGGCACTGACCCTGACATCCGTCCGCAGGGCGCGTTCTCGATGCGTGGCCATTCCGTCGGCGGATTCGGTTCGGTCACGACCAACAAGCTCATCGCGTCGTTCGTGGGCGAGTTGTTCAACCTCTACGTTCAAGCGTATCCAAAATACGGCTCAGAGAAAAAAGGTTTGCCCACGACGTATTACCTGACCGTCGCGGAGAAACACATCC
>CAYSDO010000132.1:0-9891 GCA_964429665.1 uncultured Bifidobacterium sp. | reverse complement strand
TGCCGGGCGTGCGGTGTTGCACATCGAGCACCACGGAAATATCGCCGTTGTAATTGACCGCCTGGCCGCGGCGGAGATCGTTTGCTGTAACTGCCATAATCGTCTTTGCTGTTCGGTTGTTGTTGTACCCGGTAAACCGGGAGCGTGGACAATACGCGAAGGGCGATTTTGAAAGCAAGCCTGCTTTTGGGGTGTTTTAGTTGTGGATGGACTGGCGTCGCCGAAGTAGTCATGAGTCAACCACCAATGGTGTCGTTTTCTATGTAAAACCCTCCGTGATGACATGGGACGGGTTCGAGCCCTGTAAAATTTTCCCTAGGCAGACAGTCTCGGCCCGCTAAACTCCCGCGCATGGAAAAAGTGCGACTCGGCATCATCGGCATGGGTAACATCGGGAAGTACCACGCCGAATATCTCGCGAACAAAAAAGTCAGCCGGTGCGAACTCGTCGCCGTGTGCGATGCCGTGGCACCGCTCGACCGCTACAAGCCCCTGAAAACCTTCACGGACGGTGAAGCACTCATCAAGTCCGGCGACGTGGATGCCGTCATAGTCGCCACGCCCCATTTTCAACACACCACACTCGGCATCGTGGCGTTGGAGGCGGGCGTTCACGCGATGATTGAGAAACCGATTTCCTCCCACAAAGCCGATGCGGAGCGACTGATTGCTGCGAGCAAAAAACACCCGAAGGTCGTTTTCGGCGGCATGTTTCAGATGCGCACCGAGCCGCGCTACAAGAAGGTGCAAAAGCTGATCCAGAACGGCGATCTCGGCAAAGTCGTTCGGGTCAACTGGATCAATACCGATTGGTTTCGCACCGAGGCTTACTACGCGAGCGGCGGCTGGCGCGCGACGTGGAAGGGCGAGGGCGGAGGCGTACTGCTCAATCAATGCCTTCACAATCTCGACACGATGCAATGGCTCGTGGGAATGCCGAATCGGGTGCGCGGTTTCTGCCAGCTTGGTTGTTTCCACCAGATCGAAGTCGAGGACAACGTGTCGGCCTACATGGAATGGGCCAACGGCGCCACGGGCGTGTTCGTAAGTTCCACCGGCGAAGCGCCGGGCACGAACCGTTTTGAAATTGTCGGCTCGCGCGGCACGGTGGTCATGGAAAACAACAAGATTCATTTCACGCGCAACGAGGCAGACATGATCGAGTTCAGCCAGACCTCGAAGCAGGGCTTCGTGAAGCCGGAAGTGTGGAACGTGGAAATTCCATTTGAAAACGCGGTCATTCCACACTCCATCATCATACAGAATTTCGTGAACGCGATCCTGGACGGCGAACCGCTCATCGTGCCGGGAGCGGAAGGCATTCAATCTGTCGAGCTGGCCAACGCGATGGTGTTCTCGTCACTGACCGGAGCCACGCTGGAATTGCCGATGAGCGGCGCGGCGTGGGAGAAAAAGCTGAACCAGTTGATCGCGGAGTCGAAACTGGAGAAGAAAGTGGTGCAGGTGGAGGCAACAGATTTCGCAAGTTCATTCCGCAAATGAAGCTGGCGGTGGCCTGTGCCGGGCGTTTATTCTCCCCACGCATGTCCGACGAAACCAAACAGCAGACGCTGCCCGAGGATGCCGCAATCAGCGCGGCACGCGCCTTGAAATTTGTTGAGGCGTTCATCCGCGAACCTTTCAAGGTCGGCGCTCTCTGGCCCAGCTCGGCGGCGTTATCACGGGCGGTGGTGGAGAGCTGCAATTTTGAACGCCACGACACGATCGTGGAACTTGGGCCGGGCACGGGAAACTTCACCGAACTGTTGCTTGAGCGGCTGGATGGACGGGGCCGCCTTGTAGCGATGGAAATCAGCCCAACGAACATCGACGTGCTTCGCCGCCGCTTCTCGCCGTGCGAAATCATCCAGGACTCCGCGGAGCACCTGTTACGATATGTCAAACCGCGCGCCGCTCGTTGCGTCATCAGTGGCCTGGCCTGGGGCAACATGCTGCCGGCATTGCAGGATCGGATCATGAAAGCCATCGTGAGTTCGCTCGCGCCGGATGGACAATTTGTTGCGTTCGCCTACAGCCACGCCCGTTGGTTTCCCACTACGCTCCGGTTCCGTAAACTGATGTTCCGCGAATTCAATCGCGTTGAAACGACACCGATCATCTGGCGCAATCTGCCTCCAGCCTACGTGTACCGCTGTTGGCGCAATTGAAGATTCAACCAGACCACCGCATTCATGCTGACGTATCGCCATGAAGTTGAAGTGCATGAAGTGCAAAATGAGTGTCCGTCAGCTCCCGCCTTTGTAGGGTTGCCGTAACCACATCCAACAGCAAGAGCACTCCATGTCCGAAACGCCAAAGCTCACTTCCAAGAATCCACGATATGAGCGCTGGCGCTGGCAGATATTTTCGATCACCTGGCTGGCATACGCCGGATTCTACCTGACCCGCAAGGCATTCTCTGTCGCCAAGAATGAATTGAAGAAACCCGAGATCATGGGCCTGACCAAGGCTGACATGTCGTGGATTGACGGCGCAAACTCCGTTGCCTACGCGTTGGGTCAATTCCTCTGGGGACCTCTAGGCGACAAATTTGGCCCGCGCGTCATTGTTCTGGCAGGGATGCTCGCCTCAGTGACGGTTGCGCTGTTGATGGGATTGTCCTCGACCGTGCTGTGGATGGGTGTTCTATTCGCGCTCCAAGGTTTGTGCCAGTCCAGTGGATGGGCGCCGTTGACCAAGAACGTGGGGGAATTCTTCTCACGCCGCGAACGCGGAAGCATCATGGGATTCTGGTGTACGAATTACGCGCTCGGCGGATTTCTTGCCTCCACCCTGGCGGCTTGGGCGGCCCAGAAATTCGGCTGGCGGTATGCCTTCTTCGTGCCTGCGGGTGGATTGCTTGTGATCTGGTTTCTCTTCCTGTTGTTTCAACGCAACCGTCCGGAAGATGTTGGACTGCCCTCGATTGAAAAGTATCACGGGGAGGGAGAAGAAGTAATCAATGCAGAGGAAACACCTGCTTCGGAGCCTGAAGGTTCATGGAAGATCGTCATGGAAGTGCTTCGCAACAAGATGGTGTGGCTGCTGGCTGCGGTTTACTTTGTGATCAAACCAACCCGCTACCTGATGCTTTACTGGTCGCCGGTTTACATCAACGAACTTCTCGGCACGAGCACGGCGACATCAGGACTTCTCGGCAGCTTGTTTGATCTGGCCGGCCCGTTGGGCAGTCTCGTTGGTGGACTGGTTTCCGACCGGCTGTTCAAATCGAAGCGCATGCCGGTTTGCGTGATCGCATTGTTCGTACTCGCCTTTCTGATGGTTGGATTTCGCTACATACCGGCAACCCGGCTGGCGGTTGGTGCCGGCATGTTTGCAATCGGATTTCTCATCTTCATTCCGGACACCCTCATCTCAGGTGCCGCAGCAATGGACTTCGGGACCAAGAAGGGCGCCTCCACCGCCGGCGGCGTCATCAACGGTTTCGGATCCATGGGACAGATCATCGGGGTCACTTTGCCGGGTTGGGCGGACAAATTGGTCGGCCAGGGCCATGACATTTGGAATCCTATCTTTCTGTGGCTGGGTGTGGCGCTGGCGCTGGGTGGTCTGTTCATGCTGCCACAGTGGAACCGACTGCCTCCTACCGCTCCGGCAAAATCCTGAACCAGGAAGGCACAAAGTGGAATGGAAGAACTTCCGTTCGTTGATCCGTAAGCATGTTATGAAAATAGACAGCACCCCCGGAACCAGTATTGGCCTGCGATACATCGCGCACATCTTGCTGTCGGCCTCGCTCACCATTCTGGTCACTGATCCCTGTTGGGGCGACGACACGAAACTGGCAGCACGGCCAGGATCGTTGCGTTTCGTCGAGAATCGCTCACCTGCCGGGTTATCGGCGCGCATCCTCGATGGCGAAAGACCGGTGTTTGAGGGGATCAGCAAAGATGCAGACTTGCTCCTCGTCCAACCGACTGGCCGCACAGCAATCAGTTATCCGGAGTCAAAGTGGCAGGACGGAAAACTTACCCTGCTGGGTGCAAGCACCAATGGTCTCACGTTTTCGGAATCGTTCCGAAATGTCACCGCTGACCTGATTGAGCGCACGGTCACTGTCACCGCAACTTCCGACCAGCGGTACTATCTCGACCTGGGCTGGTCCGTTGCGGTCGAGGGCGGCTACTATTCCTTCATTGGCAAAGAGGAGGCCACCAAGGCTTACACGCCAACTTGCGCCGGGCCGGAATTCGGCGGCGGCTCGTATCAGACATTCCCCTTTCTGGGTTGTCGCTCAAGCAACACGCTTTACGGAATCGTCGGCGATTCTCCCGGGCTTTGGGAAAACCGGTGCTTCTTCCGGTTCGATCTGGAGAAAAGAGTTTTCTCGCTTGCGAACGGGGATGGCAGTGCCCGCCGCGTCATCACAATCCCGCGCGCCGTGGATGCCACCACGGTTTACCGCACCTCTTTCGATGGCTGGCAACACATTGAGATTGGGCAGACACAGACCTGGAAGACCTGGATTTTCGCCTCGCCCGTGAAAACGCTTTATGACATCCAACTGGCCGCGCATCTTGCACTCGCCAACGCCAAAGGCTTCAACCAGTCGGGCCTCGAAGCCATTCTGCGGAACACCTCGTATTTGCTGCTGCGACGAAACCTGCTGCGAACCGAGAGTGATCACCTGTTCATCTCCGGCGTGGGCTACGGTTGGAAGCAGTGGGTGAGCGATGGCTTCTGGATGAGCCGCGGATTGGACGATCAAGCTTACGACGCACAAGCTCACGCGGCGGTTTTCTTCGAGCGCATCAATTATGAAGACAACGCCCAATACTATCTGATCTGGTCGGCAATCGTGAAGCGCGCCGGTGGTGAATTGGACACGCGCACTGTCGGTCGGGCCTATCGTTTCATCCGGGAGCAGGAACGCGACGGATTGTTCATTCCCCCGCGGCTGATCGCCGACAAGCAGATCATGAAGACCTATCACGACCAGCTCCCGTATGATGACGACGATGCGCCCTCCTCGAATCAAGGCTTCCATTGCGGAGCGTTGCTCGCGGCCAAAGAATTGGGATTCCCCGTGACCGAGGAGGACATCGAAAAAGCAATCGCAGGCTACCGGCGGATGTTCAACGAACAAGGCAGCTATTTCGCCACGAGCCTGAAGCAGCAAAATCACGTCGGGCAGGACGCGCTTTACGGCGAGGTCCTGACGTTCGCAGTGTTTGGCAGACGATTGTTACCGGACGACATGATACGCCGGCACCTCGAAACCTCGGTTCGTATCCAAACGCCGTACGGCATGCGGGTCATCTCGAATCCGGACGGCAGCCTCCTGGAAGGCCACAGCGGCACTTACGTCTTCGGTGGCTCATGGTTTCTGAATGACGGCGCGAACTACCTGGACGGATTGATCCACGGCATGGACCCGAAGTGGGTGGACGAACGCCTGCTCTGGCGACTCGGCAAGGAACTCATCTACATGCCCGCGTTTCACGAATCTTTGAACACTGTGAAAGGCCTGCCCCACGGTCATCACCTGTACAGCTGGAACTCCGGTTTTTGGTGGCTACGACGCGAGGTCCGGAAACAATTGAAACTGTCAGGTCCGGATCCTTTGGAAGCGCAATTGGACGAGGAACTCGGCGTGGTTCGACAAAACGGGTTTCTGCAACTCAATCCAGAGAACGCCCGACTGCGGCCAAAGGATTAGGTTCGGAGAATTTCGACAAAGCTCTCCAACTCATGAAACCTGTAACTTGAGATTTGTTCCCAAGGTTGCGAATCAGTCACCGCCCAATTGTCTGTCTAACTTGGACAGCTTCCTGGCAGCGACGCGCATTTCAGATGGCAATCGCATTTTTTGCCGGGCGAACGCGTCGAGGTCAGGCACAAAATCCAGACGCGCGACTTTGCTGATGGCCTGCAACATCCATCCGTCCGTTCCGTTGACACGCATGAGCCGGGTAATTTGCCGGCGATGATCCGACTTCTCCAGACGCGCGATCCATAGCCGGTTCTGGCTGTAGTTCAGCATGGCGATGTCGCCGGGACTGTCGCCGACGCAGAGATACGGTACGCGGCCGATTGCATCGAAGATGCAGGCGACTTTTCCCGAATAGATGGGCGCGGGGATTTGCAGCCGGCTGGTCAGCGTGTAGTTGGCGATGACTTTCGAGTCGAGCGCGGCATAGCGCGGATTTTGTTTTACGAGCAACGCGTCCTTGTAAAGATGGTCGTGCCGATCCTTCATCAAGGTGGAGACACCGATAATATGATCCGGGCGCAGGCCAACGCGTACCCCGTGCTGTCGCAACTTCGGATTTAATTCTCTCTGCACCATGCAACGAACTCCCCAGACGTTGGTGGCGGATACAATCCAGACGTCAAACCGGTTTCGGATCAGTGCAGCGACAAGCTCAACCATCTCCGGATAAAACGTCGGCACCAAAAAATGCGCCTTTCCGGGAGCGACCTCGACATAACCGGGTGAGGGCAATCGGGAGAGTTTACAAATTTCCCGCGTCGCATCAACCACATCCGAAACGCGCAATCCCTCAAGCACCTCAATGGCCCAGGCATAACCGGTGGCCATGGGAGTCGGGTCGAGGTCGCCGTGTGCAGTGGATGATAAAAACGCCTCGTAGTATTCGGTGATGTCGGCGCTTCCCAACAAAGTTCGCCGCCCTTTGCCAGGTAAACGAAACGACGGACTAAGCGTCGCTGCGATTTGCGCGGCTGTCAGTTTCCCGGTTCTCGCAAGCACCGCAAGCGTCGCCTCCTGAAGATCTCCAGCCACGAGCGTGTTATCGAAATCGAAAACCACCGGCAGGTTCTTGTTCGCGCCGCGATCAATCAGCCGCTCCAACGCACGACGGGTCTTCTCATTCCAGCCAGGTGACAACAACCGGCAATTGCCACTGCTCCTTCTTGCTGACTGCTTCCGCGATGCGGAGTTCACTCGTTTTGTCATGGTGAAATGATCCAGATCACCACAACTAGATTTGCTCGAAGTAACGGCGGCGTTCCCAATCCGTCACGGAACCTTCAAACGCCTGAACTTCCAGCCGCGCCGTGTGAACATAAAAATCCACCACGCGGTCGCCCAGCGCTTTGCGCGCGAGTTTGCTGCGATCAAGTCGGTCTGCGGCCTCGCGCAGGGTCGTGGGCAGCGCGGGCAGCTTGGTGTCCATGTAGGCGTTGCCGACATATTCTGGACCGCAATCGAGTTGTTCCTCCACGCCCGCCATGCCCGCCGCCATCATCGCCGCGAACGCCAGATAGGGATTCGCGTCCGCGCCGGGCATCCGGTTCTCGATGCGAAAGGAATTTCCGTGGCCGACCACGCGAAAGCCCACCGTGCGGTTGTCACCCGACCACGCCATCTTCGTCGGCGCCCAACTTGCCGATTGGTAGCGCTTGTAGGAATTGATCGTGGGAGCAAAAAGACAACCGAGTTCGGGAGCGTATTTCATCAAGCCACCCAGAAACTGGCGAAAACATTTTGAGCCTCCTGACTTGCCATCCCAGAAAAGATTTTTGCCCCCGCGCCAGAGGCTGATGTGGATGTGGCAACTGCTGCCCACTTCGGTGTGCCACGGCTTCGCCATGAACGTGATGGCCTTGCCCTGTTGCGCGGCGATCTCCTTGATGCCCTGCTTGAACAGGACGTGCATGTCCGCCATCGCCAGCGGTTCGTCATACACGAAATTGATTTCGTGCTGGCCGCGACCCCACTCGCCCTTGCTGGATTCCACCGGCACGCGCGCGGCGGCCATCGAGTTCCGCACGAGCCGCATGAGCGGTTCGTCGCGCGCGGGCTGCATCGTGTGGTAATCAATCCGATAATCGCTGGACGGAGTGAGATTCCGGTAATCGCTCGTGAACGCGTCGTGATAGGTCTGGTTGAACAGGAAAAATTCCAGCTCGCTCGCCACGGCGGCAGTCATGCCCTTCTTCGCCAACGCATCAATCTGCTGGCGCAACACGGAGCGCGGCGCTTCGGCCACCCGCTTTCCATCCGCCAGAAACGAGTCGCAAATCACGAGCGCAGTCCCAGCCTGCCACGGCAGCACGCGCAACGTCGAGAAGTCCGGACGCATTTCAAAGTCGCCGAAACCCTTGTCCCAGTTGGCGAGTTGGAAGCCGTCGAGCGGATCCATCTCGATGTTCACCGTCAGCAGATAGCTGCACCCGTGTGTCCCATGCTGGGCGTGCTTGCGGAAAAATTCGCCGGTGCAACGCTTGCCGACCAGTCGCCCGAAGACATCGGGGAACGCGACGATGACCGTGTCAATTTCGCCGCGTTTGATTTTCGTGAGTAGGGTTTGAAGATTCATGCGTTGATTCGTGAAACGTGATGCGTGAAATCACTCCGCCACGTAAATGTTTTTCAGTTCGGTGTAGCCTTCCATCGCCGCCATGCCGAGGTCGCGACCGATGCCGCTCTGTTTGAATCCGCCGAACGGCGCTTCGACGTGGACGCTGCTGTGCGAGTTGATGCTCAACACGCCGCTCTCCACCCGCCGGGCCACGCGCAGCGCCCGGCGCAGATCATTCGTCCAGATCGAACCGCTCAAGCCGAACGGCGAGGCGTTGACCTCGCGCAGCATCGCCGCCTCGTCGTCGAACGGCGTGATGCAAACGACCGGGCCGAAAATTTCCTCGCGCCAGCAGCGGTCGCTCTTGCCGACGTCGAGCAACACGGTGGGTTCAAGATAGAATCCCTTGGGATGTGGCCGGGCGCCGCCGCAGGCGAACTTGCTGCCGCGCGCGCGGGCATCGGCTATGAATTCCTCCACATTCGCCCGCTGGCTGGCGGAAACCATCGGGCCAAGCTGTGTTTCCGCTTTCGCCGGATCGCCGACGACGAGTTTCTTCGTCGCGGCAACAAATCGTTCGACAAATTTCTCGTAGATGCTGCGCTCGACGAACACGCGGCTGCGCGCGCAGCAATCCTGGCCCGTGTTGGCGAACACGCTCATCGGCGACGCATCCGCTGCGTTCTGCCAGTCGGCGTCGGCGAAGACGATGTTCGGCGACTTGCCGCCGAGTTCGAGCGACACGCGTTTGAAATCCCGCGCCGCCAGTTCCATCGCGCGCCGGCCCACCTCGGTCGAGCCGGTGAGCGACACTTTGCGGATGAGCGGGTTTGTTATCAGCGCCTCGCCAATGGCTCCGCCTGGCCCTGGAACGACTTGCAACACTCCCGGCGGCAATCCGGCGGCGTGGGCCAGTTCGCCGAGCTTGAGCGCGGTGAGCGGCGAGATCGAGGCGGGCTTGAGCACCACGCAATTGCCGGCGGCCAGCGCGGGCGCGGCTTTCCAGCAGCCAATCGGAAACGGAAAATTCCACGGGACAATCGCCGCGACGACTCCCATCGGTTGGCGCAGCGTGAAATCCAATCCGCCGCGCGCCACGGGCAGCGTCTCGCCGCCGAAACGTGAGATTGCCCCGGCGTAATACTCGAACACCCGCGCGCCCAGTCCGATCTCATCGCGCGCGTCGCTGATCGGTTTGCCGATCTGCTGCATCTCCAGTTGCGCGAGTTCTTCGAGGTTTTCGCGGAGCTTGCTGGCGATGTTGAAAAGAATCGTGGCCCGCTTGCCCGGAGCAAGATCGCGCCAGCCGGATTCCCACGCGCGCTGGGCGGAGTCCACTGCCGCGTTCACTTCGGCAACATCTGCGGCGGCCACTTCACAAAGCGGGGCTTCGGTTGCAGGATTGATGAGCGTGGTGCGACGACCGGACTTGGAATCGCGGAACGCGCCGTCAATGAAAAGCTGGGTCGGATAATTCATAACACTTCGAGGTAGAGTTTGCGGAAATCATCAGCGGTCACCGGAACGACATTGGTTTTGTGACACGGGTCATCCACCGCCGTGGCGACCAGCGCGTCGAGATGTTCGGGTTTGACTCCGTGAT
>CAYSDO010000131.1:0-9910 GCA_964429665.1 uncultured Bifidobacterium sp. | reverse complement strand
AACATCGCCCCCCATCTCGACAGTGCGCTCGGTGAATTGAGCGAGCCGGATCGTGACGCCCTGATGCTCCGTTATTTTGAACGCAAGTCCTCCGGCGAGATGGCAGCAACCCTTGGCATCAGCGACGATGCGGCGCAAAAGCGCGTGAGCCGGGCCGTGGAACGATTGCGCGAATTCTTCGCCAAACGTGGTGTTACCGTCGGAGCGAGTGGCCTCGTTGTAGTCATCTCTGCCAACGCCGTCCAGGCCGCGCCGGTTGGACTGGCCATTACGATTTCAACCGCAGCACTCCTTGCTGGAACAACCATCTCCACGACCGCGACTGCCGCCGCAATCAAAACCTTTGCCATGACTGCACTGCAAAAAGCTGTCATCACCGCCACGCTAGCCATCGTTGCCGCTGTGGGAATTTACGAAGCTCACCGACGGGAACTTGCCGATAACGCTGTTCCACCTGAGCCCTCGTACCAAGGGAAAACCTTACGGTATTGGATTGCTGGCGCATCTGATCTGCCCAATGCTTCAAACGGGGAGCGTATGGCTTATCGTCGGGCCACATTGCTAGCGATGGGCAAACCGGCTGTCCGCTACTTGCACTGGATGATTGCTCATCCTCAATTGTCCCTTGGCGAAGAGATCAACGACATCAATCCTGAGAACAAACGCGCCGGTTTTATGAGCGTGATCCTTGCGATAAAGTGCATCGGTACCAACGCTTCAGAGATTGCACCTGATTTGGTACGTTTGTGGGAGGGCAATGCCGATCCAGCGTACTCTACCTATAACGGTTTTCCCATGGCTTTGGCAGAAATGGGAAACCATTCGCCGGAAGTTATCGTTGCGCTCCATCGTCACTTCACCTCACGGGATCAGATGCATGGGGCGCTTTCCGCGCTTGCAGCCTGGCGACTCAACCAGAGCGATACCGAGGCTGCGGATATTGTGCGTCGCAGTCTAACTCTTGACGGTTCTAATGATGTTCCTTACGTGTTATTGGAAATCCTCGGTGAGACCGGGACCAAAGCTACTCCCTTCGTGTCCGAAATTCGGGAACTGATTGACAAGAGCGTGTCGGCACGTCCGGATCAACAAGCCACGGCAGCCATGGCTAAATGGCGTCTCTTTCGCCAGCTCGATCAAGCAGTCGCGATAGTTCAGCGACTGGGGGCAGTAGCTTCCAAGGCAGACGCCACCGAAAGCGAAGTGAGTCAGTTTGCAGCCTCCGCACGTGAGTTGATGGAGATACCTGAACCACGACAGGCTTCCATTCCCATTCTCAAGGAACTAACGCAGCACTCTGATAAATCTGCATCACAGTTTTGCTCACAAGTTCTGACCAGTCTTGAGCGAGTTGAAAGTGGTCGATGACTGTGACTTGAAAACGAGTCCGTCGTCTTGCCACAACTTCCAGGTGAAAAGTTTAAGGGGGCACTTCCATTTCAGCATTTCAGCATTTAGCTTTGCGTCCTCGTCCTCTGGGTCAGGCAAGACGCCCGCGCTACCCCAGCGCCAGCGCGCCGGTGCTGTCGCCGAATTTATCCACTGGCGTGCCCATCTGGTCGAGCATCGAGACGTAAAGGTTGCACAGCGGCGTGCCTTTGGGACTGGCAATGTGGCGACCAGTCTTGAGTTTTCCGCCGCCGCGACCCGCAAGAATGATGGGCAGGTTGGCGGGATCGTGGCGGTTGCCGTCCGACATGCTGGAGCCGAACAGCACCATGCTGTTGTCCAGCAGCGTGCGTTCGCCTTCCTTGATCGCTGCCAGCTTGTCCATGAGATACACGAGCTGTTCGTTGTGCCAGCGGTTGATCTTTGTGTAAGGCTCGAACTTCTCGGCCTTGTCCTGGTGATGGCTGAACTCGTGATGCCCTCCGCCCGCACCGGGAATGAGCTTCCCAAAATTCTTGCCCGAAACGTCGTTGGCAAACATGAAGCTGCTGATGCGGGTGCTGTCCGTCCAAAACGCCAGCACGATTAAATCAAGCATCAACCTCACGTGTTCCTGGTGATCTCCGGGTTCGCCTTTGGGCGCGGCAATATCTTCGGCGGGATGGGTTGTCGGTTTCCAATGGCGCGGATCCGGTTTCGAGAAAAACTCCAGCCGCTTTTCCACGTCCCTGACAGCGTCGAGGTATTCATCCAGCTTGAATTGATCGTCGCGCCCAAGCCGGATGCGCAATTTGCCGGCGTCGTTCAATACGAGATCGAGCAGAGCCTTGCGATCTCCCTGTTTGCGTTTATCTGTAGCCGAGCCGCGGTTGGCTTTGATTACGCTGAACAGCCGTTCGTAGGCGAGTTGCGGATGGATTTCCTTGGCCAGCGGCATGTTTGGCGAGCGCCACGAAATGTAACAGCCGTAGAGCCGTGTGTATCCGACGTTGGTGTCAATGCCTGAGGTCACAGGATCAACGCCAAGCTCGAGCGAAGGCAGCGGTGTGAGGTGACCGATCTGCTCGGCGCAAAGCTGGTCAATGGAAAGTCCACCTACGCTGATGTCCTTGCCGGCAGTTTTGCGCACCGGTAGTCCAGTCAGAAAATTTGCAGTCTTCGCGTAATGACCGTCGCCCTCGTGGCTGTGCTTTTTGTCGAGGCCTGAAAGAACCAGCAGGTTGTCGCGGTGCTTCGCCAGCGGTTCGAGTGCGAATGGGAGTTCAAAGTCAGCGCCATCCGTTTTAGGAAACCAGTTTTTCTCCCATACACCGTTCGGGAAATAGATGCACGCCATGCGAACCGGCGCCTGTACACTGGCTGCCGCTTTGGTGGATGCGAGTGCATCCGGCGCGGCCATCGCTTCGAGCTTGCCCATGGCATCCAGCATCGGCAGGCCGAGCATCGCACCTGCGCCCTTGAGGAATGAACGCCTTGGCATGGGCCAGTTGCGTTCAAGGATGGCCGGGGCTTTCTGGAAGGACATGGGAATGGATGGCTTTGGGTTTTCCACTTCAGGGCTCGGGTTCGTTGTGCTTCGCGTGGAACCGATGCTGAAACGGATAGCTCATGGCGATGGTCTCGACGAGCACAGTGGCGCGCCAGTCGTTCTGTTCGAGAGCTTTCATGGCATCATCAATAACGCAATTGTCGAATTGGTTCAACTCCCGACCGAAAGCAAAGCCGGTCATCTTGCGCGAGAGGTGGCGCATGATCTTGTCCTTGCGAGCCATCAGAATCTTTTTCAAACCACCCGGGCCTTCGTAAACCTCCCCTGATGGCAGCGTTCCTTTCACGTCAAGCGGCTGCCCGTTGAGCTCGTCACGCCAGCGTCCCAAGGCGTCGAAGTTCTCCAAGCCAAAGCCGAGCGGATCCATTTTGTCGTGGCAGGCGGCACATTCAGCTTTGACGCGGTGCTGTTCGAGTTGTTGCCGGAGCGTAGCCCCGCCCGGAGTTGCAGCCGCCTTTTCATCCAATGTGGGCACGCCCGGTGGCGGTGGCGGAATCTTGTCTCCGAGCAGAGATTCGAGCACCCAGCGTCCGCGCAAGACGGGGCTGGTGCGCAAGGGATACGAAGTGAGCGCATGAACTCCTGCCATCCCGAGAATGCCACCGCGCCGAGCGTCGGCCACTTGCACAATCCTCAATCCATCCCCGCTGACGTCCTTGAGTCCGTAAAGTTCCGAGAGCCTGTGGTTGGCGAACGTGTAGTTGCTGTCAATTAACTCAAGCAGCGGGCGGTCTTCCCTGATCAGGTGATTGAAGTAGGTTGCGACTTCACCTTTCATCGAGCGAGCCAGTGCCGGATCAAACTCAGGATAGTTTGTCGCATCGGGTTTTACTTCGCCACCGAGCCGGTCGAGATCGAGCCATTGGAGGGCGAATCGTTCGCCGAACGCCTCCGCCTTGGGGTCCTTCAACATGCGCCGGATCTGCGCGCGATAGAGGTTCGTATCGGAGAGTTTTCCCTGTTCGGCGAGCAGGAGCAGTTCGTTGTCGGGCATGGACGACCAGAGGAAGTAGGACAACTTGCTCGCGAGTGGAACATCAGCAAGGCGCTGAATGCCGGTCGTGTTGGGTTCCGGCTCGGCGAGGAAGAGAAAGTGCGGTGAGACCATTACCCCTTGAATGGCCAGCCGCACCGAAGCCGCAAAACTGTCGTGCCGCTCTCGGCCACGCGCGAACAATTTCATCAAGTCGTCCGTTTCCTCGTTGGTGACCGGCCGACGCCAGGCCCTTCGGGCAAAGGACGTGATGACTTCCCTTGCGGCTGTCTCCGGTTTTTCAAACCAGCCCGGCTGATGAAAAAGGATTCGATCCCTGGCCGTGCGAAGTTCAACACTTTGCCCACGCTTGGATTCTGACAGGACGACCTCGGTGACCTGTTCGGCAGCCGCGAGGTACTTCTCAATGTGAATGGAGGAGGTAAACAACGTCTCACCCGTTGTATCAAAGCCTTCGCCGCCACCGCCGTCAGCGGGCAGGAGCTGTTCGAGCTTGAAGTCCTGAGTAACGCCGAAGAGATCGCGGATGGTGTTGACGTATTCCGCGCGATTCAACCGTCGGCTCATCACATAGCCTTTGTAGAAGTTTGCCGTTCGGTCGGAGGCAATCTGGTTGCAATCGGGCTTGGCTGGTTTGGGCAGTTCGCGCAGGAAAGCTGTCAGTTTCTGGAACTGGTCGAAGTTCAGTTCACCGAATTTCTTGGGCGGCATTTCGTAAGCCTGGACCTTTTCAAGCACGGTCTGCCAGAGTTCCGGCTCGGTCTTGATCGCGTCAAGATTCTCGAAACGATCCAGAATGACGTCCCCCTTCTTTTTATCCGCGTTATGACACTCGTAGCACTTCTTGGTCATCAACGGACGGATTTCTTTCGTGAAATCCTCCGCCAAGTCGGCCCGTGCGAGAACCACGCCTGCAAACATAGCCGCGGAGATTGCCCCAACCTGACGTCGGACTGGTCGAAGCGCTCCCATGAAGAATCAGTTTGCCCGGGCCGTTACTTCGACAACTTTGAAAAACGGTCGGCCACGAAATCCCAGTTAACGACGTTCCACCAGGCGGCGATGTAATCAGCGCGTTTGTTCTGGTATTTGAGATAGTAGGCGTGTTCCCAGACGTCGATGCCGAGAAGCAGCTGCTTACCATGCGAAACGGGGTTGTCTTGATTCGGCAAGGATTCGATGGACAGATTGCCTTTGTACAACACCAGCCACGCCCAGCCACTCCCGAAGGTTTTCAGCGCAGCCTCGCTGAACTTGGTCTTGAAGTCGGTGAAGTTGCCAAAGGCTTTTACTATGGCCACGGCCAGTTCGGCTTTTGGTTCGCCGCCGCCGTCCTTCTTCATCATCTGCCAGAAAAGTGTGTGATTGTAATGACCGCCGCCGCTGTTGCGGATCACGGCGCGGACGTCAACAGGCAGAACTGACATCTCTTGCGACATGCCAATTCCAAGACCGACTCCGCCTGCGCCCAGGTCACCCAACAATTGCTCCGCAGTCTTGGACTTCAAAACCTCCGGATAGGCCGCGAAGGCCTTGTTCAAATTGTCCACGTACGCCTTGTGATGGCGGTCGTGATGAATCTCCATTGTACGGGCGTCGATGTGTGGCTCGAGCGCGTCCATTGCATAGGGCAACGCTGGTAAAGCGAACAGCCCTGCAGGCGCGGGCTGCCCGATTGCTCCTGGAACTGTTGCGATGGCAGCAGTGGCAAGCGCGGTGGTTTTGATTGCATTGCGTCGAGTCATCATAATGGGCCTTTGGTTGTCGTTTCGTAGAACTCTACCTTTGATACAGGGCGCGGTGCAACTATTCACCGTGATGTTTCCATGCCTTAAGCCTTCGCTCGGCTATACGACTGTGATTACCACGTAATTCTTTTTGCCTTTGCGGAGCAGGGCGTGTTTTCCGAAGAGCAGATCGTTCGTGGTTACGGCGCGGGCGGCGTCGGGTTCGCGAACGTTGTTGATATTTACGCCACCACCTTCGATGTCTTTACGTGCCTGACCTTTTGAGGGACACAATCCGGCATGCACAAGCAATTCCACCAGTGGAATGCCTGCGCCCTTCAGCTTGGCAGTTTCAACCTGCTTCGTCGGCACTTCACCTACCATGTCGTTGAAAGTGCCTTCAGAAATGCCATCGAGATTTCCACCGAAAAGAATCTCGCTTGCCCGGATTGCTTCTGCCGTGGCGCTTGTGCCGTGGATCAAGTCCGTAGCTGCTTTGGCCAAAGCCCTGTGCGCCTCGCGTGCGCCAGGGTTGGCAGTGTGCTTCGCTTCCAGCGCCGTGATCTCTTCAAGCGACAGAAACGTGAAGTATTTCAAGTAGCGGATCACGTCACGGTCGTCGGTGTTCACCCAGAACTGGTAGAAGCGATAAACGCTCGTCCGTTTTGGATCGAGCCAGATGGCGCCGGACACGGACTTGCCAAACTTGGAGCCGTCCGCATTGGTGATGAGCGGGAGTGTAAGCCCGAATACCTGGCGGCTGATCTTCTTGCGAGTGAGCTCAATGCCTGCGGTGATGTTGCCCCATTGATCGCTGCCGCCGATCTGGAGTTCGCAGTGGTGGTCACGGCAAAGCACCATGAAATCAAAAGCCTGGAGCAGCATGTAGCTGAACTCGGTGTAGCTGATGCCGACCTCCCGATCTTCCATGCGGGCGCGGACGGATTCCTTGGCGACCATCTGGTTCACGGAAAAGTGTTTTCCAATGTCGCGAAGAAAATCGAGGAACGAAACGCCTGCCGTCCAGGATGCGTTGTCCATGAGCCGCGCGGGATTGTTGTTTGGAGTCTTTGCCGCATCGAACTCCAGCAGCTTTGCAAGCTGCAGCTTTACGCTCGCAATGTTGTGATCGAGTATTTCCTTGGTGAGCAACTGCCGTTCGGCGGACTTGCCGCTCGGATCGCCGATGCTACCGGTCGCACCACCGGCTAGCGCGATGGGATGGTGACCAAGCAGTTGAAACCGTCGTAGCGCCAGCAGCGGAACAAGGTTTCCGACGTGCAGGCTGTCGGCCGTGGGATCGAATCCGCAGTAGAGGACAACAGGTTTCGTCCAATCATTGCGAGTGACTACGAACTGTTGGTTGATAGTTTCACCAGTTACAAGCGGAGGATCAAGGCGCTCTCTTGTCCCCTCGGTTATCGTGGCGACAAGTCCGCGCCAGGTCAATTCTTCCAGAATGCTCATCACGGCGCAGGGTAAATTGCCGGTGTGCGATTGCCAACACTGACTTTGACACCGGGGGTAATGTTTGGGGCGATCATTACCCCGGGTGCCCCGCGACTTGTTGCAGGATGCTTGATTTCATACTTTGCAAAGTACAACATACCGCTGTAAACCGACCTCACCGACTGGGCGTCTGAGGAACATCACGCCAGCGTTAACGCGGCGAGTGCCCGTCCGATCGTGTGTGGGTGTTTGAGGACTTCATATTTTCCACTGTCGCTATCAAAGAAAATAAAGCCACGGCTGGCAAGTTTTCGCAGATGCCGGAATATCGCCAAGGCGGAACACTTCAACATAACTTGAATCTGCAACTGGGTTTTTGGTCCGGAAAGCAATGCGCGATAAACTTCAATCCGGGCAGGGTGCGTAAAAGCTGTGGAAAGCTTTGCCACCTGCTCTGTCGGGATGGGATCGCAACGCAGGGTGTTTTGCAGTGCGGTGATCAGATCAGTCATCGCTGCGGCTTCATTCTTGTTGGGCAACCGATACTCGACACGCTGGCGGATGCGTTTGACAATGAGGAGGCCGCGCGATTCTAGCGCGCGGAGAGATTGACTTGCCACCGGCAGGGTGAGGGCAAGCTGTGCTGCCAGTTGCGTGACGGTTTGGGGCTGCTTTCTGACGAGTTGAGCGAAGAGACGGAGACGGGTGTCGTTGGCGAGGACGCGACAGGTGCGCCACAGGGTGGGCGGGGATGGAGAGGGGTTCATGTTTCATACTTTGCAAAGTGTGAAATGATATGTCCAGTCCAGTTTCGAATGGTCGCAGGCCTTGGAAATGTTCGCTCTCGATCCCGATCTGCAGAACTCGAATCGCTTCGGAACGGGTCGTACTCCGTGAGCTTGGAAGTTCTGGACACAAACTACTCCCCACGATACACCGCACGTGCGGTGCAGGTCTCAGCCACCACCACCTCCGTCAGCAAGGGCAGGCGCGGCTTGAGGCGCTTCCATATCCACACGGCTACTTCCTCACTGGTGGGATTTTCCAGGCCGCCGATTTTGTTCAGGTAATTGTGATCAAGCTTTTCCCAGAGCGGCTTGAACGCCCTTGTGATGTCTGCGTAATCCATCACCCAGCCGAGTTTCTTATCGCACTCGCCCACTACGACGATTTCCACTTTGAAACTGTGCCCGTGAAGCCGCCGGCACTTGTGCGATTTCGGTAAACGTGGCAGCAAATGCGCCGCCTCAAACTGGAAAGTTTTCCTGAGTTCCATTTTCATAAATTGAGTTGGTTCGTAGTCAGTGGTCAGTAGCACCAGCAGTCGCACCTTCCACCATGCTACTGACTACGAACTACTGACGACCGACCCAAACCTTCATTGTTCAAAATCCGTCCACGTTACCAGATCACCCAGCGCGGGGCGTCCATCATGCCGCCACAACAGCGGTGGATTCTGCATCCTGCCTAGCGGGCATATCCGTGTTGCGCCCCAACGCGCAAACTGCGCTCCTATTTCTGAGGTGCGATGCTCAGGCGCAGCCAAGCCTACGGTGGAAACCTTGCCGCGAACGTCGTCCGCACCAACCAGCACGTCCGCAACATCGCGCGCCGGTTTTACGTAAATGAACCTATGAAGGCAGGATAATTGGAATTTCGCGTCGGCTTCGCAAACCACCGTCCACGCCGTGGAATCCTTGCTTTGCCATACGCGGGTTTCCTGTGAATGCGAGGCGCGCACTTCGTAGATCGACCGGCGCGATGCAATGGTGGCAGCCCTTTCCGCTGGCGTCATGCCGCGCGGTTCGACTGCCTCGCGGCGTGCCAGTTCGTCGGCAAGTTGTTCCGCAAATTGCACGGGGGAAACTGCGCCGCCGCTTTGAACATAAATGACGTGTGGCGACAGGCAGCCGAGCTGATCCCACGCCACAACATCATCAACGGTGCGTCCAATGATTTTTTTCGTGTTGAATGCTGTCAAAACATCCGATGTCACGTAGCCGAAACTGACACGGTGGCCGTAGCCCAGGAAACGGGTTCCTGGCCGCAATTTCCTTTGAATCGCCACCAGTGTTTCATCGTTGCCGGTGGCGGTGACACAATCCGCCTCACCTAAAAGCGCAGTCTCAAGCGTCTCATTTCCGCCGCGCCAGCCGGCGATTTCCAGGCACGCGCCGAGCTTGTGGTCAGCGGCGTAGATTGAATGGGCGAAGAGCCTTGGCAGGAGCACCGCGCCGCTCGCGCATTTCACGAACTGCGCTGAGCGTGTCAGCAATCCGAATACGATGCTTGTCAGTGTTGGATTCGGTATGTTGCCTGCCGCGATGTGGATGAGAAATTCCGGCCCTGTGACAATGCCTGCCCTTCCTCCCGCCTGCTCGGCGTCGGCGGAGACCATTTCATCCAGCCGGCGCACGTTGCCGAATTCCTGTTCGAGCAGCGCTTGAAAGTTTTCCATTGTCAGCTGTGAAAAAAATCCATCGAGGCCTCGCTGGATGGTTGCACGGCTGAAACCAAGCTCCTTCGGTCCCAGTTCAAGCGCCCGCAGGCGAAATGGATCATCCGCCCTCAGCCAGCCTTCGGCCACCTCGCACAACACCGCCACGATTTGCTCCGTCTTTCGGCCAGCGAGATAGCTTTCGCGGTTGTGTTTGAGGGCGGCACACGCCTCTGCGAGCAGCGTTGGCGTAATCGCGGCTTCGGGCGGCAGATCGGCGAGAAAATAGTTTGGCAGGTTCACGATGCGTTCCCTTTCACAGCAATTTGCTCCCTTGTGCGAACTGCGCCGAGGCAACGAAGGCC
>CAYSDO010000130.1:0-9926 GCA_964429665.1 uncultured Bifidobacterium sp. | reverse complement strand
CGACGACCTGGATGATGTCGCCGGCGGTGATGAATTTTTTGGACTCGGTGACGGCGGCCAAAAATTTGTCTTTGGGTTGGTTCGATTTGAATGGGACGGATGGGACTTCGGATGGGACGGATACCGGGTGGTGTTCCGACGGTTGCTCCAGCAACGACAGCAGGCGCTCGATTTCTTCGACGGCGGTTTCGTAAGCGTCGGTTGGACTGGCGGCTTCGTCAATCGCGGCGTTGACCAGCACCGTAATGGTTTGCGCCACGCGATCGAACACGAGCAATTGATCCGCAACGATAAAATACATCGTGGGCGTGCCGAGTTCATCATGCGTCGGGCGTGGAACGACCGGTTCAACATCGTGAATGAATTCGTAGCCGATGAAACCCACCGCGCCGCCGGTGAACCGTGGCAATCCCGGCAAAGTGACGGGGCGATACTTCTTCATCACGCGCTCGACGACTTCGAGGCCGTCCTTTACGCAATTCTCACACGGCGCTTTGCCCGGCGCGGGGATCCCGAACTTCTCCACGACCTTGCTGTCCTGAATGACTTCGATGCGATTGCCGGTCTGCTTGATGACCGCGCGCGGATTGCAGCCGACGAACGAGTAACGCCCGAGATGTTCGCCGCCTTCGACGGATTCAAAGAGGAACGACTCGCCCTGCCCGCGGATTTTGCGATAGGCCGAGAGCGGCGTTTCGATGTCGGCGAGAATGCGGGTGGTGACGGGAATCAGGTTGCCCTGCCCTGCCAGCTTCAAAAATTCATCCAATGATGGCGAAATCATGCGGGTGACATCTTACAAACGCGCGGCAGGTTCTCAAACGGATTTAGCAATGCCGGGCCAAATACTTCAGCGCGCCGGTCCAAGTCGCCAGTCTGGATGTTCGAATGAAAAGCGCCACCAACTGAACCGTCAGGTTGTTATTTGATTTCCGTTGAGAATGCATGGTCATCCATGGCGGTCTTATGATGGAAGAATGCCTTTCTCAACAGACCCTGTCGAATGGGCAAGTGCCGCCGAACACGTTGACTCCTGGAGTGGTGGCAGTTGAGATTTGTGAAACTGGAACGCACCTTCTGTAACCGCAAACACAGTGGTTTCACATCAAGCGATTGAAGGGAAGCCGCATCCCAGTTCCTCAGCACCCGACGCCAGCGTCGTTCCTCGGCGAGCTTGTAGAGGAACGCAGCGAGCAAAGTCAGAATCAGAAAACAGACAGTGTAGCAGGCCCATATCATGGCAGTCGTTTCTGGGGAAAACTTGCGCCTGCAGCGGGTTCAAATCAAGACCCACTTTGAAAATCATCAAACATGTCCTGCCGACTGGCCACACACAACCTCACCGTGGCACCTCATGGAGGCGGGTTTCCATCCACAGGTGAATGATTTCATGCCTCACAACAAAAGACTTGTTGACCGATTGCGAGGCCGTGGTAAAACAATTTCCGGAAGCCCAATTCAAAACAGACACAGGCGTAAATATGATCTGGCATTTACTTCTATTGCACGGCACGGTTTCGCCGATTGCATCAGCAGGGCAACCCGAAGTATCTCCAGTGCCAGTCGGCCCAAACCTTGACGGGCACTTGTCTGCTGGAGAATTGAAATGAAGTTTCCATCGCTTCCAGAAGTATCCAATCCATAAACGAAACGAGGCCGGCTCAATTGAGCCGGCCTCTTTTTCAAATACTCAGACGGAGCGCAAGCCGCCTCGTGCCTGCGAATCACGAACCAGGAGCTTGAACCTCGGGACTCGCCGGCAAAACCATCCAAGCTTGCGATTTATCCCGCCAGCCGGGCCAGTGTGTGCGCCAGCACAGCCACGCCATTCTTGATCTGTCCCGGCGAGGAGTATTCGTCGGGCCGATGGCTGACACCTCCCCGGCATGGAATAAAAATCATCGTCGTCGGACACACCTGAGCCATGAACAACGAATCGTGATAGGCACGACTGATCATGCGCTTTACGGGCAGCCGGAGTTCCCGGCACACGCCCGCCACAAGTTCCACCAATCCAGAATCGCAAATTGCAGGAGCGTCCGCGTTGAGCACGGAGAGCTTCAATTTCACGCCGCGTCGTCTGCAAATCTTCGTGGCAGCCTCCTTAATCAGCCTGAGCGCCAAGTCGCGCGTGTTAACTTGAGTGTCGCGCAGGTCAATCTCCAGCCACGCATGGCACGGCACGCTGTTCACCGCACCCGGTTCAATGCGGAACACCCCGGTCGTGCCCACAGTATCACGACTGCCCGTGGTCCTGGCCGCCTGCTCGACAGCCAACGCAATCTCAGCTCCAGCCAGCGCTGCATCATGCCGGTCCGGCATCAACATCGCGCCTGCATGACCGCCCACGCCGGTTAGTTCAATGTGCATCGTGCTGGGCGCGGCAATTTTTTCGACGACACCGATCGGGATTTTCGCCCTCTCCAACAACGGCCCCTGCTCGATGTGCAGTTCAACGAATCCGGCGTAACAATTCCTTACCAACTGCACGGAATTCAACCTCCCGTTGCAACCGCCACGCTTGCGCCAGTGTTCGAGCGATTTGCAATCGCGATCCCTCAACGCCCGCGCCTTGTCGGGTGACAACGATCCTGCGAGCAGCCGGCTGCCCAGACAACCGATGCCAAAACGCGTCGGCTCCTCGGCGGTAAAAACAATCAGTTCGATGGCGCGGCGTGGTTCGAATCCCGAGCTTTGCAGCGCGCGAATTGCCTCAAGTGCGCCAAGCACACCCACGACGCCATCGTAGCGACCCGCGTTGGGAATGGCGTCAATGTGCGATCCGGTGGCGATGGGGGGCAGTTTCTTTTCGAGCCCCACCCACCGTGCAAAAAGATTTCCCACTGCATCCGAGCGGAGTTTCAAGCCAAGGCCGGAACAGATTTCTTTAACGAAGGCGCGCCCGCGCAAATCAGCCTCGGAAAAAAGAACGCGGGTGACGACCGGTGCAGGCGCTTCGGAAATGGCGGCGAGTTCGTCAATCTCGCGCTGCAGCCGCTGCCCGTTGATGACGAGCGGATTCATCGCGTGAATCAGTTGCGCGAGGCCGCACGAACGTTGAGTTTACGGCCAACCCGCCTGCGCAATCGCTCGATCTCAGCCTGCGCCTGCTCAAGCTCGACGCGCTGCTGATCGCTGCTCTTGCGAACTGCGGCAAGCTCCTTTGCATGGCGGCGGAGTTCGAGCTGGGAGACAACGTGATGCGCGAGTACGCGCAGGGAATTTGCTTGTTCCGGGCGGAGTTTGCGCGCCTTGCGATCCATCACGCAGAGCGACCCGAGCGCGTGACCATCCGGCGTGATAAGCGGCGCGCCCGCGTAAAAACGAATCTTGTGAGGCCCGGTCACGAGAGGGTTGTTCTTGAAACGCGGATCCTTCGAGGCATCGGAAACGATGAAGAGACCTTCATTGAGAATGGCGTGCGCGCAGAAGGAGATGTCCCGTGATGTTTCCTTCTTGCTTATGCCCACGCGGGATTTGAACCATTGACGGTCTTCATCCACGAGTGAAATAAGCGCAATGGGCGCTTCGCAGATGTGTGCCGCGAGATCAGTGAGATCGTCAAAGACTTCTTCCGGCACCGTGTCGAGCACTTCGTATTGCCAGAGGATGTTGAGCCGGTGGCGTTCGTTTTTGGGCTTCGGTGCGATCATATTCCGGTTGATTCCCTTTCTGCGATTTTTGCGATGTTAGTCAGTGCGACCGGGGTTTCAACATTCTTTTCAAGAGATGTTGCTCGATGTTGCTCTTGCCCGCCGCCCTGTCGCGTGATTGAATCCGGGCATGGATCCATTTCTTCAGGCTGCAATTGATGAGGCAAAAAAAGGGCTGGCCGCAGGCGGAATCCCCATCGGCTCGGTGCTTGTGCTGGATGGAAAAATCATCGGGCGCGGTCACAACCAGCGCGTCCAACACGGCAGCGTGATTCATCACGCCGAGATGAACTGCCTCGAAAACGCGGGCCGTCAGAAAGCATCTGTTTATCAGCGGTGCGTCCTCTACTCCACGCTATCCCCCTGCCCCATGTGCAGCGGCGCGGCCCTGCTTTACAAGATTCCGCGCATCGTCATTGGTGAAAACGTCACCTTCCAAGGCCCGGAGCAATACGTCCGTTCGCAAGGTGTGAAGGTTGAAATCCTGAACGACCCGACCTGCATCCAATTCATGCGCGATTTCATCGAGGCGCGTCCCGAATTGTGGAACGAGGACATCGGGGTGTGACACGCCCCTTCGCACGAAGCGCTATTCGTTGCTCCTGGCTTTGCATCCGGCAAGTTCCAAGACCATACGGTCAAGTTCGGCACGAGCGCTGTGCTCCACGTCCGGCGCGGCGTAACGGTTGAGCATGATGCAAAAGATCCACCGCTCACCCGCTGCCGTGGTGGCGTGACCTGAAATAGAACTCGCCCAGCGCAACGTACCGGTCTTGGCCCGGACATTTCCCTCTGCGACCGTGTTCTTGAAACGATTCTTCAATGTGCCGTCAACACCCGCAACCGGAAGCGCATCGAAATACGTCCGCGACTCCGCGTGTCTATTCATAAATTGCAGCAGCGCAATCGTCGCGTCAGGCGTGGTGAGGTTGTTGCGTGAAAGACCGCTACCCTCCTCGAATCGAACGTCGCCTGACCGCACGCCAGCTTTCTTCAGAAACTTTTCAAGTTCGCGAATTCCAACATCCTCGGACGTCGCATCGCCTGCCGAAGCCTCCGTCTGGCCTGCCCCGATGTGAGCGAGCACAAGGTCGGTGTAAAGATTCTGCGACGGCTTCTGGATTTCACGGGCGATGTCGCGCATGGGTTGCGATCCAATCGAACCGAGTTCAACAAGCTTCGTCAGTTCGAGCGGCGACGCCTGACGATCAAGCCAGTTCACCGCGCGCGATTTGCCGTCAACCTTCACGCCGTTGCGTGCGAGCGCCTCGCTGAATAATTCAGCAAACACCAATGCCGGCCTCGAAAACGCAACCTCCTCCACGAACACACGATCGCCCTCCGGCAACGTGCCCGAAACATAAACAACGTTTTCGCCCACGGGCCGGAGAATGCTGATGGCGCGCAGACCATTTGTGGCGACTGTGGTCGTGCGATTGCTCAACACGAGTTGCGTTGTCGGCAGCGATACGACGAGTTTGCATCGTTCACCAGCGCGTGCGCCGGGCGAAACAGTGATCTGGAGTGTGTTGTCGTTGATCGTGAGCGCCGAGATTTCCGCGCCGTAATAATTCTGAAAATCATCCCACACCCAGCCCGACCCGAACGGCGAGCCGTGAAAAAAACTTTCGTCGCCCACAAGATCGCCGGCAATGCGTTTAACGCCGGCATTGGTAAGTGCGGCGACGAGAGGTTGCAGAGCACTGAAGATGTCGCCGCCGTGAAGCCGCGCGGTCAGCAGCGGATCACCGCGTCCGTAAAGAATCAGATCGCCCGGAACATTGCCGCGTTGGTCCGGCTTTGCGTTGGCGTAAAGCGAGGTCTTGATGCGGTAATCTCCGCCCAGTTTGTCGAGTGCCATCGCCACGGTGTAGAGTTTGCAGTTGGACGCCGGACTGAAAAGTTTCCGCGCGTTATGCTCAAAGACGGCCTTGCCGGTGTCGAGTGAAACAACCTTCACTCCCCACATCGCAGCAGAAAACCGCTCATCCGCAACCTGATTGCCGAGTCGCGCCTGCAATTCAGGCAGGGTCGCTGCGCCGTTTGTTGCCGCAATCGAAACTCTGGCGGCGAACAGCACCCACGCTGCAATCAATGACAATGTTTTGCGAATGATTCGTTTGGTTCTGGTTTTCATAACCCGGCTGGATGCTGCGTCCACCGCTTGTTGCGCCCACCGAACAATCTCGTCCGCGCGCTCAATGATGTCCGGAGGAACTTCGTGGAAGGATGACAGTTCTTGTTTCTCGTTCGGCTGGAAATGCTCCATGCCACGCTCAACATACTGCGCACGCGTTGCGTCATCTGTTTTGAAATACAAACGCCCCTTGAAAATGATCCCAAAGAACTTTGCTCCAGCATAAAGGCCAAACCCGCCGAACATGCCCTTGCAACCCAACGCAGGGACATCTCCCAACCGGTCCAACACAAAGTCTTTGAAGGAATCCTGATCCATGCGTGGCGTGACGACGCGCGGATTCTGCGCATGACAGCCTGCTAGGACAAGTGTTTTGACCCTGTGAAAATGAAACCGGCGGGTGGAGACTCTTCCACCCGCCGGTGTTGTTGGCAGATTTTTTGGATTCTGCCTTTCCCGTCGTTTCACCGACGAAGCCGCTGGTTCATATCCTTCTCACCATCCGCCTCGCGAACGGTTCTAGGCCTGGTCCCAGGGCTGGTCAACGGAGAGTTGTTCACCAGCGATGCATTCAGGACGAGAGTAACATCAGAAGGGGCTGAACTTCGGCAGAGCCGAATGCACGAGGTCATTTGAAGGAGATTCTATCCAGTTGGCTTGCAACACTCGTCAAGCCAGCGGAGATAAAGTGCCGAGCCGCTTTCAATGTTCAGCACCACGAATTCCGGCGTGTCATAAGGATGTAACCGGTGAACAAGTTTTTGGAGCCCGGCCAGATTCCCAGCGGCGGTCTTGCAGATCATCAACAGTTCTGCGCTCTTCTCGATCTTCCCCTGCCAGCGATAATGTGATTCGATCTTCGGAACGAGATTCGCGCACGCAATCAGCCGCGACTTGAGCGCCGCCCGCGCCAACTGACGGGCCGTTTTGATGTCTGGCGTGGTAATGAGAACGATTTTGTAGTTTGCCGCTTTCA
The DNA here is from genome assembly GCA_964429665.1 of uncultured Bifidobacterium sp. Taxonomy (GTDB): domain Bacteria; phylum Verrucomicrobiota; class Verrucomicrobiia; order Limisphaerales; family JADLHS01; genus JADLHS01. The sequence continues at coordinate 3,160 of CAYSDO010000130.1, read as the reverse complement.
TTTGAATTGGATGATTGGTTGTCCTCGTCTTTGGCTGCTTGCGCCTGATTCCGTTTACCTGGGCCAGCTAAGTCGCACGCCTTGGTCGGCGAGTTGACTCTGAAACTCCTTGAGCATCTCCGCCTTGGCCCGCACTTCGCGCGGTGCTCGTTTCTTTGTCACGCAAAACGCCGCCATTGCGCCGACGGCTTCGCCGATGTTCCACTCCACCGGATGCAGGCGGTAACAGCCGTTCGTGATATGCGTCGTGCCGATGTTCTTGCATGCGGGCAAAAGATTTTCCACACGCTTTGGCAGCAACGCGCCGAGCGGAATCTGGAACGGCAGCGATGCGATGTCTATGTAGTTGTCTCCGCCCGTGCTCGGATGCAGATCAATCCGGTAACTCCCGATGCCGACCGAATCGGAGAAGTCTTCCGCAGCGACTTCTTCCTTCAGTTTGCCAAGCAACTTTGCCCGTGCATCCGCGCCGACGTGCTGTTCACACACGGTGAACTCCGCGCGAATCCGCCGGCTCTCACGGATGTAAGGATATTTCGCCAGGCCATCCGCCGTGCCGACGATGTCAGGTCGCAACCGCAAGCCGCGCCAACCCTCACCGCCGTCGGGTCGCGGCGCTTTGGTTTGCAACCAGTAAAGCAACGAAAGACTAAGTTGCTTGGCGCTCGCAATATGCTTTGCGGCAACATCGGACGCACACTCGAATGAATTGCCAGGCAAATAATCGTTCTGTGGCCAGTTCACGAGCGTTGTATCGCCGGCGTACGTCCCTTCGATGAATTTCCTTCGGTCCACAATCTGCCGGTAATGAAAGAAACCTTCCCGCTTGATGGGATCGAAACCCATGTTGCGCGACTTTAGCGTGATGGGATGCGACGTCACCAGGCTCAAGAGTTTTCCCGTCCACGGCGGCGTGAGCGCGGGAACATAACCGCGCCAGAACTCCCACTCGCGAGGCGTCTCGATGGTGTGATCCTCACCGTGGATGTACTCCATCGCGAAGCAGCAGGTGAACGCCTGCATGTTTTGCGGCTGCGCCTCGGGCCTGGCATGCGGTTCGCCGGTTTCATTTCGCGACTCCGCACCGGTGATGTATTCCGTTTTCGTCAGCGGCAGGAGTTCCCCTGTCTCAGTCGCATCGGCAAAGAACGGTGCGATGAGATTCAGTTCGTGGCCCGATTCCAGACTCCGCACGCGCACGGCTTCCACCTTGTCGCCGTTTGCTGCAGCGGAAACCGGAACATGTCGCAACAAAATCCGCACGCGCGCACTCGCTACGAACTGCGCGAGCATCTCGTTCAAAACCGCCAACGCTACACGCGGCTCGTGGCAAAGCCGGGATACGCCGCCGTTGCCAGGATTGAGAAGTTTGTCCGCGCGTGCGGCATCGGTAAGCGGGAAGTTGCGACGATAATAATCGCGGATGCGAGTGCGCAACTCTTGATAACTACGCGTACCGCCGTGCGTCTCGATCCATTGATTCTCGTCGGGCGGCACGGCCTGCGCCGTGAGTTGCCCGCCAATCCAATCCGTCTCCTCTGTCATGATGACGTGCAATCCGTTTCGCGCCGCAGCGAGCGCCGCCGCGCATCCACCAAGCCCACCGCCGATGATGACAAGGTCGGCGGAAAGTTCACTGAACTTGAACCGGCTAACTTTGGGAATTGTGACGGTAACCGAACGGCGAGCAGAACTGCACGAGGTTGCAAATGGCGCGGCAAGCACCGCACCCGCGCCAAGCCCTGTGTTTATCAGAAACGCCCGCCGCGAAGTCGAACCAGATTTCATGCGCGTGAGAATGCCAACGCAGCCACACGCGCTTCAACCTCGAAAAGGAGTTGAAACCACAAAACACCCGAGCTGACACAATCGAAAGCAAGTCAGGGCCTGCCAACATTGTCAGGCTGGGCGACATTTGACAGGCGACTCTGCGTCATCGTGAACAGTCGACGCCCCAGTTCGTGTGCGATTGCATTCATTTCCTCCGCCTCGTGCGCCGCGAGATGGCGACCGTTGTTCAACTCCCATAGCCCGAGCCAGTGTTGGAAATGCTCCGCCGCCAAACCCAGCGACATGTGCGCTCCCGCAAACCCACCGCGATACCGCGTCGGCCCGCCGGATTGCAACGCCCAGAAGTCTGCGATCTTGTCCAGATGCGCCGGCCAATCCTGGATGCGCGCATTGAAGATCGGCCCGAGCACGGCGTGCTGGCGTGCGTCCACGTAAAACGTCTTGATGAGTTTCAAGATGCCGTCGTGGCCGCCGAGGCGTTCGTAAAGCGAACGTTCGTCGTTCATCCCAGCAAACTCTTCGCCTTCGCTAGCGCTTCGTCCAGCTTGCTCGCTTCTTTGCCGCCGCCGCGGGCGTTGTCGGGTTTTCCACCGCCTTTGCCACCGACAATCGGGGCGATGGTCTGGATGATCTTCCCGGCCTGAACTTTCGCGGTGTATTCGGCGGAAACCGTAGCCACGAGCGTCACGGCACTTTCAGAACCGCCGCCGAGCACGACCACGCCTTTGAAGCGGCCTTTCAACGCATCTGCGATGGCTTGCAGGAAATCGCCGTTCGCATCGCCGAGGTTGTGTGTAATGAGCGGGATGCCGTTCACGGTGTGCGCGCTCGGGAGCAATTCGCTCGCGGCATTCGACGCGTTGCGTTGTAACGCGATCTGCACTTCCTTCTCGAGCGCCTTCTGATGCGCGAGGAGCGACTCCACTTTCTTTTCCAACTCGGCGACCGGGGAATTCAAATGTCCCGCGACGGAGCGAAGGAGGCGAAGTTGATCATTGGCCAGTTTGTAGGCTTCCAAGCCAGCGACGGCTTCGATGCGCCGGACACCCGCGGCAATCGCGCTTTCGCCAACGATGCGGAACAAACCGATCTCGCCAGTGGCGCGGGTGTGTGTGCCGCCACAAAGTTCCATCGAGTAACCGTTCAACTGATTCGCGTCCCCGCCGATCTGGACGACGCGCACGGTGTCGCCGTATTTGTCGCCGAAGAATTGCATCACGTCCTTGCGGTTCTTCACGTCGTTGTGGAGGACTTCGGTCCACGAGACGCAGGCGTTTTCGACGATGCGTTCATTGACGAGCTTCTCGATGTCGGCGACCTGCGCGGGCGTGAGCGGCGCGCTGTTGAAGTCGAAGGTCAACTTGTCCGG
>CAYSDO010000129.1:0-9950 GCA_964429665.1 uncultured Bifidobacterium sp. | reverse complement strand
ATTGACGAACAACGGGAGTGGCGGGTTTGCGTTGTGCTCCTCGCCAGCCGTAGGCGGCCATCCTCAGTCGGTCGTGGCAGCGGATGTCAACGGCGATGGCACGGTGGACTTGATCAGCGCGAACTCGGGTGCCGACACGCTGACGGTATTGACGAACAACGGGAGCGGCGGCTTTGTGCTCGCCTCCTCGCCGGGTGTGGGCCTCTCTCCGTTTTCGGTCGTGGCGGCGGATGTCAACAGTGATGGCAAGGTGGATTTGCTCAGTGCAAACTCGGGTGACAACACGCTGACGGTGTTGACGAACAACGGCAGCGGCGGCTTTGCATTGACCTTTGCGCCGGGTGTGGGCAACACCCCTATCTCGATCACGGCGGCGGATGTCAACGGCGATGGCAAGCTGGATTTGATCAGCGCAAACTACAATGCCAGCACGCTGACGGTATTGACGAACAACGGGAGCGGCGGCTTCTTGATAGCCTCCTCACCGGGCGTGGGCAACGGTCCTGCTTCGGTCGCAGTGGCGGATGTCAACGGCGATGGCAAGGTGGATTTGACCAGCGCAAACTTAAATGCCAGCACGCTGACGGTATTGACGAACAACGGGAGTGGCGGGTTTGCGTTGTGCTCCTCGCCAGCCGTAGGCCTCCATCCTCAGTCGGTCGTGGCAGCGGATGTTAACGGCGATGGCAAGGTGGACTTGATCAGCGCGAACAGGGATGCCGACACGCTGACGGTGTTGTTCAACACGTCGACGTTCACCGGCAGTTTCACCGGTAATGGCAGCGGCTTGATCAGTCTCAACGCCACAGAGGTCACCAGCGGCACTTTGTCTGATGCGCGGCTCTCCGCGAACGTCGCGCTGCTGAACGCGAATCAAACCTTCACCGGCAACAACGTGTTCAACAATCCGCTCGGCATCGGCACGAGTTCGCCCGGCGCGACCGTGGACATGCTGGCGTCGCAGGCCACAGGCCGCTTCACGTCCACTGCCAACGGCAACGGGTCGGTCATCACCTTGAAGAACACCACGGCCTCGCCCACCTATCTCGGCGCGATCAATTTCGAGAACAGCGGCGGCACGCCGGGGCAGATTGGCTATCTGGCGGGCGACTCGATGATTTTCCGCGTCGGTAACGTCCAGCGGGTGTCGCTCGACGGCAGCGGCAATCTGAGCTTCGGTTCGCAGACGCGCCAGATGCTCAATCTCTGGAGCACGGGCTACGGCATCGGTGTGCAGACGGCCACGACGTATTTTCGGAGCGGCGGCGGATTTTCCTGGTTCAATGGCGGCGTGCATAACGACGGTCAAAACAACGCCGGCGGCGGCGCGGAACTGATGCGCCTGACCAGCGGGGGAAATCTGAACATCGCCGGCACGTTTGGCAGTCTCAGCGATCGGAATGTGAAGCAGGACTTCGAACCCGTGAACAGCCGCGCTGTGCTGGAAAAAGTCGCTGCGTTGCCTCTCGCCAGATGGAGTTATAAAGCCGACGCGTCGAACCGGCACATCGGGCCGATGGCGCAGGATTTTTACGCGGCATTCGGCGTCGGCACAGACGACAAACACATCGCCACCGTGGACGCCGACGGTGTGGCCCTCGCCGCCATCCAGGGGCTCAATGAGAAGTTGGAGGCTAGAAGTCAGAAGTTGGTAACTGAAAATGCAGAATTGAGAAGAGAGCTGGCCGACTTGAAAGAAGTGGTGCAAATGCTGGCCCGAGCCCGCAAAGAATAATCACCCCATCACACATCCCATGAAAAAACTCATCACCCTCCTCGCACTGGTGCTCGGCATCAGTTCCACCCTCGCCCAAAACACCGTGGTCACCTATCAAGGCCGCGTCACGGACAACGGCACGAACTTCAACGGCACCGGCCAGTTCAAGTTCGCTCTCCTCACCAGCACGAACAACAATCACACCGCTACAGCTTTTGCGACGATACAGTTCGGTTATGTCGGCGGCTTTTTCCTCGTTGATGGCGGCAATGGTTACATCACGCCCCCCACCGTCACCGTCACAGGGGGCGGAGGTTCTGGAGCAGCGGCTGCGGCCAATATTTCCGGCGGCGTGGTCACGAGTCTCACTTTTCTATCGAGCGGCTCCAACTACATCCTCCCTCCCACAGTTACCATCAGTCCCCCTCCGGAAAACATTACCTACCCCACCTACTGGAGTAATGACGGAACGAGCAGTGCGGGCAGCGAGCCGGCGGCCGCCGTCAGTGCGAGCGTGGCCAATGGATTGTTCACCGTGCCGCTGGGGGATACTTCACTCGCGAACATGACCGCGTTGAGCGCGCCGTTGTTTCAGCAAACCGATCTGAAGCTCCGCATTTGGTTCAACGACGGCGTGAACGGTTTTGCCGCGTTGAGTCCCTTGCAGAATCTCACCGCCGCACCCTATGCGAACTACGCATATGCGGCAACGACACTAACCACGAGCAGCAATCAGCCTCTGAATTTTTCTATCAACGGAACGAACGTGCTACGGCTCACGTCGGTGTATGATCCGAGTTACTCTAGTTACACGGTCAATTCTGTGGGAGGCTCATCGGCCAACGTGATCAGCAATGGATTCGTCGGTTGTTTCATTGGCGGCGGTGGGAATGCAAGTTATCCCAATCGAGTTGGTGCAAATTACGCTTCGGTGCTGGGTGGGAAGGGAAACACTGCCAGTGGCAGTGATTCGAGCGCGATGGGGTTTTCCACTACCGCCAGCGGCTCTGCTTCTACCGCGATGGGTGGCTTTACAACTGCCAGCGGCGGTCTCTCCACCGCGATGGGAACGGGCACGACCGCCAGCGGCTTTGCCTCCACGGCGATGGGATATACCACCACCGCCACCGGCAACTATTCCACTGCGATGGGGTTCAGAGCCAACGCAAATCATGATCGCACTTTCATCTGGTCAGCTTACAACAATGATGCCCCCACGTTTGCTTCGGATACATTTTTTGTCTCCGCACAAAATGGCATTGGCATCAACTGTGGCAACCAACGTCTTGATGGTGGTGGGCAGTATTGGTTGAACCTCGGTCGCCCCACCGCCACTACCGTCATTGATACTTCCGTGGGTGCTTCCTTGACCACGGGGGGCGTCTGGGCCAACGCCTCGGATAAAAACCGCAAGACGGATTTCAACGATGTCAACCCGCGTACGGTGCTCGCTAAACTCGCCAGTTTGCCCGTGCGGGAATGGCGTTACACCAATGAGGTGGCGGGCGTGAAACATCTCGGCCCCACCGCGCAGGATTTTCAAACCGCCTTCGGCCTCGGCACGGATGACAAGAGCATCGGCACTGTGGACGCGGACGGCGTGGCACTGGCGGCGATTCAGGGCTTGAATCAAAAGCTGGAAGAGCAGCGCATCGAAAACTCGTTATTGAAACGCGAGCTTGAAAAACTCCAACAAATAGTGGATAAGCTAGTCAAGGCGAAGGACTGAACATGAATACACTCAACAAAACTCTCCTCGGACTGACAGGTGCGATTGGATTGTCAGCCGGCGCTTTCGCGCAAAATTACTCCATTGACTGGTTCACCATTGACGGGGGGGGTGGCACGAGCACGGGCGGCGTTTATTCCGTTAGCGGCACCATCGGTCAACCAGATGCCGGGGGGCCAATGACCAACGGCCAGTATTCTGTCACCGGAGGTTTCTGGGCGTTGCCTACGGCGGTACAGGTCACAGGAGCGCCCACGCTCACGATCGCTCCCGGGACTCCCGGGAACGCTACAATCTCGTGGACGCCCAACACGCCGGGCTACGTGTTGCAACAAACCGCCATCCTCTCTCCTGCCAACTGGACGAATTCGCCGAGCGGTTCAACCAACCCCATCGTTGTTCCTGCCACGCTACAGTCTAAATTCTATCGCCTGTTCAAGCCGTAGCTTGTCCGCAGTCTTGCTTCTGACTTGATCTCGCGCCTCGTTCGCGGCTTTGACAAATCCGCGCCGTGCCGCATCATTGGCGCACGTTGTTATGTCAGTTCAATACAAAGATTACTACACCAGCCTGGGCGTTCAGCGAGGCGCGAGCGATGCTGACATCAAAAAGGCCTTCCGCAAACTCGCGCGTGAGTATCACCCGGACGTGGCCCGCGACAAAAAGAAGGCCGAAGAAAAATTCAAGGAGATCAACGAGGCCTATGAAGTTCTCGGTGATCCGGCAAAACGCAAACGATACGACGAACTCGGCGCGAACTGGAAGTCCGGCGCGGAATTCCGTCCACCGGGCGACTGGGGGAATTTTGGCGGGGCGCGGCGTGCTTCCGGCGGGCCGGGCAAGGCGGACTTTGAATTTCAATTTGGCGGTACGGGCTTCAGTGATTTTTTTGAGCAGGTTTTTGGCGGACGACGTTCAGGCAGTTTTAACAACGCCTCCCAGTTTTCCGGCGAAGACCCGGCCGAGCATGGTCGGGACATCGAAGGTGACATCATGGTCACGCTGGACGAAGCCATGCACGGGTCTGTGCGCACGGTGAATGTTCGTCACGCTGTGGAGTGCGAAACTTGCGGTGGCACGGGCCGGCGCGGACAACGCACCTGCCAGACCTGCGCGGGTGAAGGGCGTGTAACCAAGGAAGATCAATACCAGGTCAAGATTCCTGCGGGCGTGACAGAGGGTCAGCGATTGCGATTGGCGGGTCGTGGCGAGGCGGGCGCACGTGGGGGCAAGGCGGGCGATTTATTTTTGCGCGTCCGTTTGGCGAAGCATCCGGACTTTGAGATCGAAGGTGTAAACCTCGTTCATGAGGTGGAAATCGCGCCTTGGGAAGGCGTTCTCGGAACGAGTCTCGCCGTTCCCACCCTTGCCGGTCGGGTCAACATCAAGATTCCACCCGGCACACAGAATGGTCAGAAGCTGCGCGTGCGTGGCCGTGGCCTCTCGAAACCCGGGGCCGAACATGGCGACTTGATCATCGTGGCGCGAGTTGAGTTGCCGGCGAAGATCACAGAGAGTGAACGGAAGCTGTGGGAACAACTCGCGCGCGAATCTTCGTTCAATCCGAGAACCTGACGGAATGAACGGACACTATTTTCTTCCCGAGGCGATCACTCACTCAATCAAGCAGCAAACTCCCGGCTTGACCCGCGACATCGGACTTTAGACTTTAAGTCCACAAACGATGCTCAAGTCACACGAATTGTTCGGTTTCATGTCGCCCACCTTGGCGAACGACATTATCAATTACACTTTTGAAACTGAAAAGCCCACCTACCGCGCCATCCTGAAAGCCGTTGCGGATGCAAAGCATCTGCGTCCGGTTTTTCTCGAACGCCAGTCACGCGTTGAGCGACATGCCGCGATGCTCGGTATGTTGGCGCGTCCAAATCTGGACCTTGCCGCCGGTACGCTGCTTCGCACATGGCTTGTCAAGAAGCACACCGACATGCTTGTGGATTTTCTGGATGCGCTCGGCATTCCGAACGAGAAAGGTGTGGTGGAAGACCTGCCCGCTTCCGTGGACGATGCGAAGTTGAAGACCGCCATTGAAACGCTCGTGACAAAATATCCGCCCGAAGTCGTCTCGGTTTATCTCAATGCATTCAATGACATGAATGAGGCCAACTGGCCCAATCTTAAGTCCATGCTCGAAAGCGACGCGCGCTTGCAACTCGGCGCGCACTGACTTTCCTCCAAAGTTTGCTTGTCAATTCGGCTCGCGGACGGTTTGCTGGAGGCGAATATGAGATTCCACCGCAACTCCCAGTCGTTCGTGTTCCATCCGCTTCTTCCGGCTTTGCTATGTTTCACGGCATTCGCTTCCGCCGCGGTTGCTGCCGATCTGAAACCCATCTTTGACGGCAAATCGTTCGCAGGTTGGACGCAGCGCGGCGGCAAGGCGAGTTATGCTGTCGAAAATGAAAGTGTCGTCGGCACAACTGTCAAAGGCACAGACAACAGTTTCATGTGTACCGAGAAGGATTTTGGAGACTTCACTCTCGATCTCGAAGTCAACGCGGACAAGGGGTTGAACTCCGGCGTGCAGATTCGTAGTCGGGCGTTTGAGAAGGAAACGACGTATCCGTTCGGCAACAAGGTGCTCAAGCTTCCCGCTGGTCGCGTTCACGGTTATCAGGTCGAGGTGGATCATCGTCCCGAGCGTCGCTGGAGCGGGGGCATTTACGAGGAGGCGCGCCGCGACTGGTTGAATCCGATCGAGACGAACTCTCCCGCCAGCCGGGCGTTCAAGTTCGGCGGATGGAATCATTATCACGTCAAGTGCATCGGCGATTCAATCAAGACCTGGGTCAACGACGTGCCTGCTGCTGATCTGGTGGATTCGGAGACCTTGAGCGGTTTCATTGGATTGCAGGTGCATAACTCAGATACGTCAGGACTCAAGGTTCGTTTCCGCAACATCCGGCTGGCTGATCTCGGACGTCATGTGTGGAAGCCGCTGCCGGTCAGACCCGAATTTGAAGGTGCTCACATCATCGGTCAGGGAGATTGGAAGCTGGAAGACGGCGTGGTGCATGGCACTCATCGGGCAGCAGATCCGGAGCATGGTCATCTGGTAACAGATCAAACCGTTGACGACTTCACCATCCGTTTCAAATTCAAGTCCGTGAAAGGCAACAGTGGATTCTATTTCCGATCGGAAGAGAAGGGGAGCGCCGGTATGTCAGGCTTCCAGGCCGAGGTTGACCCGGTCAATGACGTAGGCGGACTCTACGAAACTTCAGGTCGCGCGTGGGTGATCAAGCCTTCCGCCGACGAGGTGAAGAAGTATTTTAGGCCGCAGGACTGGAACACGATGACCGTCTCCGCGCATGGCAAACGAATCGTCGTTCATGTCAACGGATACAAGAGTGCCGAGTTGCTCAACGATTCTGGCCGCACGGAAGGGAAACTTGCGTTACAGCTTCACGGCGGCCAGGACGTGGAGGTTTATTTCAAGGATTTTGAAATGCTTTCGAAGGCTGAATAGAATCCAGCCTGCCCGAGGAACAAATCTGTTTTTAAGACCAGCTACAAACAACTAACCTGCAGCCTGCTGCCTTAGTTCTGTCTTCAAAATCTTGCCCGTGGCGTTGCGTGGCAGTACGGCCATGAACGTGATCCGCTTCGGCACTTTATAGTCGGCAAGGCGTTCACGGATGAATTGGAGCAGGGTGGTTTCATCCAATGTGACGCCGTCGTTGGCGGACACGAATGCCACGGGCTGCTCTCCTTTTCGTGTGTCTGGAACGCCAATCACAGCCGCTTCCTTCACGCCGGGGAACTGGTAGAGAATCTCCTCGATCTCGCGCGGATAAACATTGATGCCGTTCACCAGCAACATGTCCTTCTTGCGATCCGTGATGTAGTAGTAACCGTCCGCATCACGATGACCGATGTCTCCGGTGAGCAACCATTCTCCACGCATTGCTTTTGCAGTTTCCTCCGGCTTTTTCCAATAGCCGACCATCACATTCCCACCGCGCACGCAAATTTCGCCCGTCTCATTTGCGCCGAGCATTTTACCTTCGTCGCTCTGGACGCTGACTTCCACATGAGGAATTGGCAAGCCGATTGAGCCAGGTTTGCGCACGCCGTGGATGGGGTTCTTGGTCACCACCGGGCTGGCCTCGCTGAGTCCGTAACCTTCGATGATGGGGATTTTGTATTTCGCTTCAAAGTCCTTTAGCACCTGGACTGGCAGCGGAGCGGCACCGCTGACGCAGATGCGGAATGGCAGGCCACCCGGAATGTTCGCACTTGCCATTGTCCGGTAGAAAGGCGGAATTGCTGGAAGCACCGTTGCCTGGCGCGAGATGATTTCGCGCAGCATGTGGTTTGGGTGCGAGATGGATTTCACCAGGACCATCGAACCACCGACGAGCAGTGGAAGAAGCACACCCGCTGTCAGCATGTAGCTGTGGAACATCGGCAGAATGACGGCGAAGCGGTCCACATCCACCGTTTCCAAAACGATACGGCAGCTCTCCACGTTATGCAGGAGGTTGCCGTGGGAAAGCATCGCGCCTTTTGGCCGGCCGGTTGTGCCCGAGGTGTAAATGATGATGGCAAGGTCTGCCTCGGAACGGGCCGTATGGATTGCAGTGGTCGTTTTTGAGGTCTCATTATTCCCAACGCTGAATTCCTCGATCTTGAATAATTTCAAGGTGGATCGTTCGGCGGAGAGCACGGGAAAATAGGTGCTGAGTTCTGTGTCAGTGATGATGACATCTGCGCCCGAGTCGTCGAGAATGTAGGCGACCTCGGCGGGTTTGAGGAAATTGTTGATGGGCACGACCACTCCGCCGGCGTTCAGGATGCCGAACAGTGCTGGAATGAACTCGGGGCAGTTTTTCAACCACAATGCCACACGGTCGCCTGGCCTCACGGAGAATCGTTCCACCAACTGCCGGGCAACTTCCAGCGATTGCTCGTACAACGTGGCGAAGGAGAATTCCTGGTCACCCCAGAAGAGGGCGATCTTGTCAGGAGTCTTCTGGACCGATGCAGTGAACGCGTTTGCTAAATTCATCCGGGAAGTTTATTGGCAGGCCGGGTTGGGATTCAAGCAGCCAATCAGGAACGGTTCCGGTTTCTTGATTTCAATTGGCACATTTGGGACATTCAACTTGGAACTCGCTTTGGCGCAACTATACTTCGCCGCGTGATTGACTCAGACGAAAAGCTTGCCGCGTGGATTCCCGTGGTCCGCGCGGCGGATTGGATCGCCGTGGACACGGAGGCGGACAGTTTGCATGCCTATCCCGAGAAGGTGTGTCTTATTCAAATCAGCACCAGCGCTGGAGATCGGCTGGTGGACCCACTTTCCGGAATCAATCTCAACCCCTTGCTGGATGCGCTCGGAGGTCATCGCCTGATCATGCACGGCGCAGACTACGACCTGCGTCTGTTGCAAAAGCATCACGCGTTCATTCCCAAATCCATCTTTGACACGATGCTTGCGGCACGTTTGCTGGGCCACCGGCATTTTGGCTACAGCTTTCTCGTCGAACATTATCTCGGTGTGAAACTCGAAAAAGGGCCACAGAAAGCCAACTGGGCGCGACGTCCTTTGACCGAGCGGATGGAGACCTACGCGCGCAACGACACGCATCATCTTCGGCGACTTTCGATGAAGATCACGGCCGAGTTGACGGAGAAGCAACGCCTTTCGTGGCACCAGGAAAGTTGTGCGCGTTTGATTTTGGAATGCACGCGCCCCCAGCCGGTGGACGAGGATGCATGGCGACTCAAAGGAAGCCACACATTGAGCCGCGCCGGGATGGCGATCTTGCGCGAGTTGTGGCGCTGGCGCGAGAGCGAGGCTGTGGTCGCCAACCGACCGCCATTTTTCATCCTCAGTCATGAGGCGCTTGTGAACATTGCCGATGCTGCGGCTTCGCATCGTCCGGTGGACCCGGTTGTGCCACGCTTTTTGTCTCCGTCCCGACGCGCAAGACTGGGCGAAGCGGTCAAAGCCGGATTGGAGATTCCACCGGATCGCCATCCCCGACCGCCGGAACGCGGTGGGCGGCGACCAAGCGAACCGGAACGGCGACGCTACCACGAGTTGCAGAAGCGACGCGACGTACGGGCCGACGCGCTGGCTATTGATCCCACGCTGATCGCGAGCCGTTTCGTGCTGGGCGAACTGGCGCGGAACTGGGATGAAAACATTGGCAGCCTGATGAACTGGCAGCGGGAGTTGATGTTGCCGTAGTGTCCGCAATCGGGTCGTTCGTCCTCGTCCTCGATTATCGTGGTTTTGATGGCGAGAACGGAAAAGAACCAAAAAGTCCCCGCCCAACCTTTCGATTGAACGGGGACGAATCGGGGATGGGAGCTCGCCACACTCTCTTTCCCGTGCCGACATTTGGCGCTCGCCTTACGGCGGCTGCCGGCTTCCCGACGCCATTCTCCGTGGCAAACGAAGTTTGCGGCCTCGTAGCAGGGCCGTTCAACGTCTCGCGACGTCGAATTTCGAGTGAGGCTTTTCAGCTCGCT
>CAYSDO010000128.1:0-10001 GCA_964429665.1 uncultured Bifidobacterium sp. | reverse complement strand
GAACCGACGAATGCAGCTTTTGCAGAGCCGTGCCTTACCACTTGGCTACCCCGCCATCCTCATTCAAGCCTAGTGGCATTCACTTCATCGTGGCAAGTTCTAGTTTTGTTCTAGTTTTCTGAAGGGTGTGATCAAAGCCGGGTGAGGGCGGGGTTGGTGTTGAAGTTGTGGCGGAGTGCGCTCGTCCCCGGGCGCAGCAAGGTCCGTATGCTTGACGGTGTGGTGGATTCCAGCGGCTTGCCTACGCGCGACGATGCTGTGGCCGGGGACGGCCACACTCCGGGCCTCACCCGCTTTTAATCACACCCTTTTCCGAATCGTACGTTCGGTCACCTTGAGGTCGTCCCCAGTCTGGCCCAAATTTACACGCCTCTTGAGCATCGCAGCAGTCCTGCCTACCAACCCGCCGCCGCACCCTCAACCCCCGGATCTGATGCCCCAACAAATCCTCCTCCATCGCCCGAACGAGCCACTATTTGCGATACTGACAGGGCTTGAGCCACCCCGATCTTATGCCCGCGTCGAATCAATTCCTGGCGCAATTGCTCCGGCATTTTGGACTCGACAATCAATTCATCGGGTGACCATTGGTGATGAATTCTTGCCCCAGCCAGTGCCTCCGCTGGCGACTTTCCCAGATCAATCATCGAAACCAGTTCCGTGACCACGGTTGAAATGATTTTAGGACCGCCCGCGGCTCCGAGCGCAATCATCGGTTTGCCTCGCTTCAGCACAATCGTCGAGCTCATGCTTGAAAGCGGTCGCTTGCCGGGCGCAATGGCGTTGGCTTCCGCGCCAATCAATCCAAAATGATTTGCAACACCCGGCTGCACGGAAAAGTCATCCATCTGATTGTTCATGACCACGCCCGTGCCCGGAATGACGACCTTTGATCCGTAGCTCGTGTTGATAGTGGCGGTGCAGGCGACCCAGTTGCCTTCGTCGTCGGCAACCGAGAAATGGGTGGTGTGTTTCTTGAAGACATCGCGTTCCCAGTCCGGTGGTATGCCGTGACCCGTCACCGTCGTCACGCGGTCAACATTGATTCTTTTTGCGAGATCGGCGGCGTACCGCTTGGAGATCAAGCCGCGCGGGACTCTTGCGTAATCAGGATCGCCCAACCAGTAGGCGCGGTCAGCGAAGGCCAGCTTCATTGTTTCGGCGATGACATGGAGACGCGTGGCTTCGTCCATGTATTTCAGGTCAAAGTGTTCCAGCACGTTCAACATTTCGATGACGTGCACGCCTCCGGAACTGGGCGGCGGAAACGAGACGATTTTGCTGTCGCGGTATGTCGTCGTCACAGGCTCGCGCAAGACCACCTGGTAACCGGCGAAATCTGCCGCGGTCATGATGCCGCCGTTGGCGCGCATCCATTTTTCGGCAGCATCGGCGAATGGTCCGCGATAGAACCAATCGCAGCCCTGTGTCGCAATGTTGCGATAGGTGGCGGCGAGGTCCGGCTGTTTGAGAATCTCGCCGGACTTGATGGGTCGGCCATCCTTGAAAAAGATCGCCTGTGTGGCCTGGAACTTCGCCACGTCCGAAGCGACAGAGCCAAGCCGCGCTGCGTAGCTTGGGCTGACAGCAAAGCCTTCCTCAGCGATCTTCGCGGCGGGCAGGATCAATTCGCCGAGTTTCTTTTTTCCGAACCTCCGTATTGCATAATCGAAGGCTGCCAGTTCGCCCGGGACACCACTGGCCAGAGCGCCGGTCTGGCTTAGGTCCGTGTCTCCCCTGCCATTCCGTACATACATGTCGCGAGTGGCTGCGGCTGGAGCCATCTCCCGCCCGTCAATAGCAACGAACCGTCCATTCGCACGGCGGATGAGCATGAAGCAGCCGCCACCGATGCCTGAGTTGTGGGTATCCACCACGCCAAGCGTGAGGCCAACGGCAACCGCCGCATCAATCGCATTGCCTCCGGACTTGAGGGCATTCAATCCCGCCTGGGTTGCGAGCGGATGAACCGATGCCACCATCCCGCGTGATCCTGTCGCCATCCCGGCAGCCGGTGATGTGATCGCGAAGCCGACCAACACGGTCCAGAGCAACGCGATCATCTTTGTGTTTCGTTTCATGGGAGGATGTTTGAAAACGGAGATTGCCAGGCACAGAAATGACCAGCCTACGGAAAGAGCCCGCGCATCTGTTTCGCCTCCTGGACGCGTTTGATGCCGACGCACAATGCGGCGGTGCGCATGGAGATGTTTTGTTTGCGGCTGAGAGCGAGCACCTGGGTGTAAGCCCCTTCAAGAATGCGGAACAACTTGTCCGTGACCTCGGTTTCGCCCCAGAAGAAACTCTGCAAATCCTGCACCCATTCGAAATAGGAAACGACCACGCCGCCCGCGTTGCAGAGAATATCCGGAATAACGAACACATCACCGCGTTGATCGAGAATCCTGTCCGCCTCAGGCGTGGTGGGACCGTTCGCACCTTCGGCCAGGATGCGGCACTTGATTTTCGCCGCGTTGGTGTCCGTGATCTGTCGTTCCATTGCCGCAGGCACGAGAATATCGCAAGGCAACACGAGCAACTGGTCGTTGGAGATCGGATCGGCCTCCGAAAACCCCTTTACCGTCCGGTGGGTTGCGACGTGTTCGTCGAGGCGGCGAAGATCGAGGCCACGCGGATTGTGAACTCCGCCAAATGCGTCAGTGATCGCGGTGATCTTCGCGCCGTAGCGGGCCAGCGACAGCGCAGTGATGGAGCCAACATTGCCATAACCCTGAACCGCCACGGTGCATTTGCTGATGTCCATTCCAAGAGTATCCGTCGCGCGAGTGATCAGGTAAGCGACGCCGCGGCCGGTTGCCTCGCGGCGACCTTGAGAGCCGCCGATGACGAGGGGTTTGCCGGTGACGATTCCTGGTACGGACGAGCCCACGTGAACCGAATAGGTGTCCATCATCCAAGCCATGACCCGTTCATTCGTGCCCATGTCCGGCGCCATGATGTCCACCTGCGGGCCGATGAAAGGAATCATTTCCTGGGTGTAACGGCGGGTGAGCCGCTCCAGCTCGGTTTGTGACATTTTGTGGGGATCACATGGGATGCCGCCTTTGGCCCCGCCGTAGGGCAACCCCATCAATGCACATTTCCAACTCATCCACATGGAGAGAGCTGCTACTTCGCCGAGCATCACGTCAGGATGGTAGCGCAATCCACCCTTCGTCGGCCCGAGGCTGAGATGGTGTTGCACCCGATAACCTGTGTAAACTTTCGTGCTGCCGTCGTCACAATGAATGGGCAGCGTGACCACCATGGCGCGCTTGGGATATTTCACCCGGTCGCGATCCGACCCGGGCATCTGGAGGTGGTCCGCCACCAGATCGAACTGCTGGCAGGCCATGTGGAATGTTGGGTGATCGTAGATTTGCATGGAGCGTTTTGATTGCAACCAATGTTCTTGCGTGGACCAGGTGATCAAGTCTCTGCGATTACAGTGTCCTCCTCAGGCGGCAGCGTCAACTCGCCTTCCCACCGCGCCATGACTGCGGAGGCGAGGCAGTTCCCGGTCAGGTTGACCGTGGTGCGTGCCATGTCCATCAACTCGTCCACGCCGAGAATCAACACCACGCCTTCAAGCGGCAGGCCGAACGCGACCAGAGTTCCTGAAAGCACGACCATCGAAGCGCGCGGCACCGCGGCGATGCCTTTGCTCGTCAGCATGAGGGTCAACATCATCAACACCTGTTGACCCAGTGACAAATCCACTCCGGCAGCCTGCGCGACGAACACCGACGCGACGGCCAGATAGAGTGTACTGCCGTCCAGATTGAACGAGTAGCCGGTCGGCAATACAAACGAGACGATGCGTTTGGGAACGCCGAAGGCGATCATCTTCTTGAATGCGTCCGGCAACGCGGCATCCGACGACGTGGTGGTAAATGCGATAAGGGCGGGCTCCTTGACGGCCTTGAAGAACCGCCGGACAGGAATCTTTGCGATCCATGCGACCGGCAGCAACACGACCAGGATGAAAACGATCAACGCGCCGTAAAGCGTCAGCACAAGCATCCCGAGATTCTTCAATACAACGATGCCGCTGTGGCCGACGGTGACAGCCATCGCGGCGCCAATTCCCAGCGGCGCAAATTTCATCACCAGCCCCGTGAATTTGAACATGACCTCGGACAGGCCCTCACAAAAGTTGAGCATGGTTTCCTTTGGCTTGCCGGAGACCTGTGTAAGTGCGATGCCGAAGATTACCGCGAAGGTCACCACCTGCAACACGTCGTTTTCTGCCGCCGCCTGGAAGAAGCTTTTTGGCACGATGTGTTCGATGATCTCCGCCACGGTTTGTTGCTTCGGCGGTTCAGCCTTGGCTGAAGGCTGGGGCAAAACCACACCGACGCCCGGCTTCACCAAGTTTACAGCGAGCAACCCGACCACCAAGGCCAGGGTGGTGACGATCTCGAAATAAATGATGGATTTCAATGCAAGCCGCCCGACGGCTTTGAGGTCGTCGCTGTGGCCGGCAATGCCGATGACGAGCGTGCCAAAGATAATCGGCGTGATGATGCACTTGATGAGCCGGAGAAACAGATTGGAGACGACCTTGAGGTGTTGCGATATTTCCGGAAATGCCCAACCGATGAAGACACCCAAAAACATCGAGATGATGATCCATTGGGTCAGGCTGATACGGCGTAATTGAGCAATCATGTGAACAATGCAATCGTCCGCGCTTCTGTAAAACCGGCGTGTTGATGCGCAGGCTAGTAACGCTGTCCAACCAATGCAATCGCAACCGTTCACGCCCGGAATTCAACTGCGGCGCGGCTCAATTCATCCTGCGGCATTCTCAGGTTCGGCCAGGTTGTTACAAACCGGGTTTGCTGCCTGCTGCGATGGTTTCGGCGAACAACCCCAGCACTTGCGCCCGCGAGAGCCTGCCCACCAGCCGCTGTTCCGTCAGCGTGCTCACCACCGGAATATTTTGCTGTTCACTGGCCAGCGCCAGGTGAAACACATCCACCAATCTTTGATTTGGCGTTGCACAGCGCGGCGGCGGGCGCATCACATCGTAGGCTATCACTGCGCCCAGCTCCGCCCCGGCACCGAGATGTTCCTTGAGGTCGTGCAGCGCGATGATCCCCACCAGCCGGTTGTCCGCGTCCACGACCGGCAGAAAATTATTTGAATTGCGGAGAAAGAAATCTGCGATCTCGCGGAGCGGCGCGTTCTCCCTGACTGGAGGAATGGGCGCAAGCATGACATCACCCACCCTTTGGGCGGTTGCCGCGCCGAAGCGTGTTGTATCCTCACCTTCCGCCAGGCCTTTTGCCCGCAACGGTTCGGTATAGATGGAGTCCTTTTCCAATCGGCCCGCCATCACAATGGCCATGACACAGCCCAGCATGAGGGGTGGCATCAGCGAGTAATCGAGGGAAATTTCGAACACCATGATCATGGCGAGAAACGGCGAGCGCGTGGTGGCGGCGAGCACGCTGCCCATGCCCACCAGCGCGAATGAACTCGTCATGAATTCGTCTGCAATGCCAAGATTGTGCAACGTCACGCCAAACAACCCGCCGAGGCTTGCGCCGAGGAACAGAGTGGGTGTGAACACGCCGCCCACCGTGCCCGAGCCCACCGTAAAGACAGTGGCAAGGAGCTTTGCCAGGAACAAACCACCCAACACGAGCAGTGGAAGTTCGCTGTGCAGGATGCGATTCGTCATGACGTAGCCGTTGCCCCAGACGCCGGGAAACTCAATGGCAATCAAACCCACCACAAGGCCGCCGAGAGCCATTTTCACATAGATGGGCACGGCCACCTGCTCGAACCGCGCCTTCACCTGACGGATCATTTTGAGGAACACCGCGCCGAGCACGCCGCAGCACAAACCGAGCAGAACGAACCACGGCAACTGGAACACGCTGGTGAACTCGAACGGCGGGACGACATACCACGGTTTGATGCCAAAGAATGTCCGTGAAACCATCGCTGCGATGACGGAAGAAAAAACAAGCGGCGCGAAGAGATTCATTGAGACATTGCCCAACACGATGAGCGACGCGAACACGGCGCCGGCAATCGGCGCATTGTAGGCCGCCGCGATGCCGGAGGCCGCGCCGCAGCCCACGAGCAAGCGCAGCCGATACGGTGGCCAGTGCGCGAGCTGACCGAGTTTTGATGCCAGGGTGGCCGTCACCTGTGTGATGCCCCCCTCGCGTCCGATGGATGCGCCCGTGCCGATGCTCACGAGCGACGATGCGGCGTTGATGAGACCGCTGCGCAGCGGCAGCCTGCCGTCACCCGCCACCACCACTTCGAGCATGTTCGTCGAGCCTTGCTTCCCGACGAGCCGCAAGCCCCAGTGCAGGACAAAGCCCGCGACCAGGCCGCCCACGGTGGGAATCAACACGCGCTCCCAGCCCGCCATCATTTCAGCAACCTCCACGGGATCTCCCGGCGAGCGCAGGAAGAAAAGCTTTACGTGTTCGATGCCGTAGAAAAAAACAAGGTTCACTAGACCACCAAGGACGCCAACGACACCGGCAATGATGAGGTGAAGCGCCTCTTCGCGCAGGATGAACTTCTCGCGCAGTTGCAACGCCTGCCGCCAATGACGACGGACAAAGTCACGCGCCTGTTTGACCAACTGGCTATTCATCCAGTTCTGCACGAGACGAACTTACGCCTCTGCCCGACGTTGACGAGTCTGGATTTTTCCGGCGATTGCTAACGCCGCGCGCATCCGCCACACTGTCCGCCGGATGAGCAAGCCGTTTTACATCACAACTGCGATCGATTACGTCAACGGGCAGCCGCACCTCGGCCATGCCTACGAGAAGGTCATTACCGACGTCATCACCCGCGCGCGGCGCAGTCTCGGACAGGACGTTTTCTTTCTCACCGGCCTCGATGAACACGGACAGAAGGTCCAACAAGCCGCCCAAGCCGACGGCAAAACGCCCCAAGCTTACTGCGACGGCCTCGCCGCAGACTGGCAGGCGTTCGCCAAAAAACTGGAACTCACCAACAACGATTTCGTCCGCACCACCCAGCCGCGCCACAAGGAATTCGTCCAAGCGACGCTCGCGAAACTCCACGCCGCCGGGGAATTTTACACGGCGACGTACAAAGGTTTTTATTCGGCGAAGGAAGAGACGTTCCTCACGGAAAAAGATCGGCGTCCCGACGGCACGTTTGATCCTGCTTACGGTCAGGTCACCGAACTGGAGGAAACCAACTACTGGTTCAAGCTCAAGCCGCATCAGCAATGGTTGATTGATTACATCGAAGCGAATCCGACGTTCGTGCAGCCGGATTATCGCCGTAATGAGGTCCTTGGCTTCCTGAAGAACAACACGCTCGAAGACCTTTGCATCTCGCGACCGCTGGCGCGTTTGAACTGGGGCATTCCCCTTCCCTTCGATCCGAACTACGTGACCTATGTGTGGTTTGATGCGTTGGTAAATTATACCAGCATCCCCGCCGCGCACCCGCAATTGAATCTCTGGCCGGCGGACATCCACGTCATCGGCAAAGACATAGTGAAGTTCCACGCCGTGTATTGGCCGATCATGCTCAAGGCGATGGGCCTGCCGCTGCCGAAACAGATTCTCGTGCACGGTTGGTGGCAGAAGGACGGCGCGAAGATGAGCAAGAGCACGGGCAACGTGGTTGATCCCGTCGCCGTCATCAATGAATGGGGCGTGGACGCGTTCCGCTTCTACGTCGTGCGCGAACTCGCCATCGGCCCGGACGGCAACTGGACCGACGCGGGCTTCAAGTCACGTTACCAAGCCGAACTCGCCAATGGCCTCGGCAATCTGGTGAACCGCTCGCTCTCGATGCTGAAGCGCTATCGCAATGGCATCATGCCCGCGCGTCATGACGAACTCGCGCCCGACGCGGCGAAAGCCATCGCGGAAACGAAAGCGCTGCTGGAACAAAGTGATCTGCAAGGAACGTTGCAGGCGATCTGGGGCTTGATCAATCGCGCGAATCAATACGTGGATCAAACGAAGCCGTTCAGCCTCGCGAAAGATCCCGCGCAAGCGCAACGCCTCGACGAAGTGCTCTACAACCTCGCGGAAAGCTGTCGCGTGCTCGCGGTGTTGCTCTGGCCGTTCATTCCGCAGACCGCCGGGAAAATTTTCGCGCAACTGAACGTCGCTGGCACGCCGGACAAATTCTCCGCGGCGACTTGGGGCGGATTGCCGGCCGGCCATGCGATCGGTGATCCCGCGCCATTATTCCCGCGCAAGGATCCGTAAACGCGCAATGGATTACCGAATCGTTCGCACCTGAATCCGCTCGGTCTGTCGGGACTTGAGTTGTTTGAGCGGTTGACGGAGTCGAGCGCCTAATTTCCACGCTGTAGGCAGAGCAACAGCGGCATTTTGTTTTTGCTTGTTGACGCAATCTCGCATAGAAGCAGGGCATGACACCACTCCGAACGGTCATCCGCATTCAACGATTTGCCGGGTGTTTGTTATTTTGCGCCATGATGTCAACAATCGCTGCCGCCGAGAAGCCGCTGGAACTCACGCTCCGGTCACTCGTGAAGTCAGGTGATGGTGACAAGGCCGTGTTTGTGGCCATGGAAGGGAAGGCGGCCTGGTATCCAAAGAAGACGGCGCTCATCGTTTGCGACATGTGGGACGATCACTGGTGCAAGTCGGCGTCGCGTCGCGTCGCAGAACTTGCCGGACCCATGAACGAAGTTGTGAAATCGGCACGAACCAAGGGGGTGTTCATCATTCACGCACCGAGCAGCGTGGTGGCCTTTTACAAGGATACACCGCAACGCAAACTCGCGCAGGAAGCACCTATGGCCACGACACCCGTTCCTTTGTCCACGTCGGAGCGGTGGGGAACAACCTGGTGCTGGCCTGATCCCGCGAAGGAGGGAGACCTGCCGATTGATGATTCGGACATGGGTTGCGATTGTCCGGTGAAGTGCAAGATCCGTGAGGCGTGGACGCGCCAGATTGCAACGATTGAGATTGCTGCGGCGGATGCCATCACCGACAGCGGACAGGAAACGTGGAATTTGCTCCAGGCACGCGGCATAGACAACGTGATCCTCGTGGGCGTGCATTTGAATATGTGCGTGTTGGGCCGGCCCTTTGGCATCCGGCAGATGGTGAAGGAGGGAAAGCACGTGGCGTTGATACGGGACATGACCGACACGATGTACGATCACCGCATGTCGCCCAAGGTAAACCATTTTACCGGCACGGATTTGGTCATCGAGCACGTTGAAAAGTTCTGGTGTCCGTCTTTCACCAGCACCGACATCACCGGGAAGCCGCGGTTTCGTTTCAAGGAAGACACACGGTAACGGCCGTCTCCCATCCGTCCACATCGCAGCCGATTGACTACGTGCCAGCCACGGTTATACTGCCCGCCTTGTATGAACAAGAATCCGCATGTTGCAATCGTCGGAGCCACGGGCGCCGTCGGCATTGAAATGATCAAGACGCTGGAGAAGCGAAAGTTTCCGGTCGGGAAACTCACGCTGCTCGCTTCAGCCCGTTCCGTTGGCAAAAAACTCAAGTTCAAGGGGCAGGACATTGCCATCACCGAACTGACGAAAGATTCGTTCAAGGGAATTGACATCGCGCTGTTCAGCGCGGGCGGCGGCATCTCGAAAGAGTTCGCGCCCATCGCAGCCAAGGCCGGATGCGTGGTGGTGGACAATTCCAGCGCATTCCGCCAGGACCCGGATGTGCCGCTCGTTGTGCCTGAGATCAACGCCAGCGACATCAAGAAGCACAAGGGCATCATCGCCAACCCCAATTGCTCGACCATCATCATGCTGGTGCCGATCTATCCGATCTATAAGAAGTACGGTATCCGCCGCGTCATCGTCTCGACGTATCAGGCGGCCTCCGGAGCCGGTGCCAAGGCCATGCGCGAGCTGGAACTCCAGTCCCGCGATATCCTGGAAGGCAAGCAGGCCAAGAAGGAGGTCTTCCCGCACCAGATCGCGTTCAATCTCTTCTCGCACAATAGCGCCATCAAGGATGACGGCTACA
>CAYSDO010000127.1:0-10037 GCA_964429665.1 uncultured Bifidobacterium sp. | reverse complement strand
CCGGCTTGCTGGAAAGAATCTGCGTGATGTTGCCCTGGGCCATGATCGAGTAACTCGTCTTACCCATGCCCGTGCCCATAAAAAGTTGCTGCACGTCCTTCAACCGGCACGGCGTGCGGTTGATGAAGTATTCGCTGCCACCATCACGGAAGACGCGCCGCGTGAGCGTGACTTCGTTGTAAGAAAGCTCGATGCCCGCCGCGCGCAATTGTTCCTGATCCACGTCGCCGATGGTGAGCGAAACTTCCGCCATGCCGACCGGCTTGCGTCCGTCCGTGCCATTAAAAATCACGTCCGCCATTTCGCCGCCACGCAGGGCTTTGGCCGATTGCTCGCCGAGCACCCAACGGATGGCGTCCGAGACGTTCGATTTGCCGCAACCATTCGGGCCGACAATCGCCGTGACACCGGGCTGAAAATTGAGCGAGGTTTTGTCCGCAAAGGACTTGAAACCCAAAACAGTTAGGTTCTTGAGATACATATTGTATGTGAGTTGTACGAAACCAAACCGTCTGTGCCCTGTAAAGCGAAAACCACCACTAAATGTGTCTCCACCCGCCGACCGCACAACTAATTGGTGAGGAACCGAGATTAGCCGTTGTGCCGTCGGCGCTATTTCACTACTTTACGGGATATTATTTACGACTTTGACTGACATAATTGTTTTACGCCTGTGAACTGACGGGCGCAACATATTTGTCAGGAAAAATGAGGTGGCATTCAGAATTCGACGCAACGAGCATTCAAGGCGCACGAGCATGGGAGGGAATTTTTTTGGGTGGGATCACAAGTCAGATCAAAACCAGAACTTCAGCGATCAGCAAAGCTGCGTGCGCAATTTCTGAATCCGTTTTAGAGCGTGCACGCTGCATGGCCGGTTTCGTGAAATCGTGCGCCATGAATTTAGCCGTTGACGATTTTTGTAGCGCAACCAAACTGCCCGTCGCTGATTGAATGAAAACATTCCTTTTCGTCTGCACAGGTAATATTTGCCGCAGTCCGATGGCCGAAGGGCTTTTTCGAAATGCCGTGCTTGGACGGAACGATTTCCGTGTGGTCTCTGCAGGGCTTGGTGCGATGGACGGTCAGCCACCGAGCGCGCACAGCGTTCGAGCGATGAAGGAAATCGGCTTGGACATCTCACGTCAACGCAGCCGGATGCTTACGGCGGACCTCGTAAAACAGGCGGATTATATCCTTGGCATGACGCACAGCCATGTGGATACAGTGATGTTGTTGTATCCTCAGGCGGCGGAGAAAACCTTTTTGCTACGCGAGTTTGATGACACGCTTGATCCGTTTGAGAAGGACATCAGCGATCCCATCGGTGGTTCGTACGAGGTTTATGTGGAATGTCGCGATCAGATAGAGCAGGGGATTGCGTCGCTGATGAGGTTCCTCGATCAGAGGGAGACAAGCATGGTCACGAAGGCTGTGGCAGCAGGAAAGACCTCGAAAATTGCCCTTGGCGCGGATCACGGCGGTTTTGAATTGAAGGAGGTCCTGAAAAAATATCTCCAGGAACGAGGGGTAACAATCACGGACTTTGGCACTCATTCACTGGAATCAACAGACTATCCGGATTACGCCCAACTCGTGGCCAACAGTGTTGTGGACCGGAAGGCTGAGATTGGCGTGCTCGTTTGCACCACTGGCATCGGCATGAGCATCACGGCAAACAAAGTTCCAGGCATCCGCGCCGCGATGGTTTGCGATCCTGAAGCCGCTTCACTCACGCGCCGTCATAATGACGCAAACGTTCTGTGCCTTTCGGGAAGATTCACATCTCCGGACCAGGCGAAGAAGATACTCGATAACTTTCTCAATTCGCAATTTGAAGGCGGACGCCACGAGCGCCGCGTGAACAAGATGGAAACCAAAATGACGTCACCTGAACTGAAATTAAACCGCGTGGACGGCGAGATCGCCAATGCCATTGAACATGAGCGCCTGCGCCAGCAGGAAAATATCGAACTCATCGCCAGCGAAAACTTCACCAGTCCCGCTGTGATGGAAGCGCAAGGCTCAGTGCTCACGAACAAGTATGCCGAGGGCTATCCCAAGAAACGTTGGTACGGTGGTTGTGAAAATGTGGATACGGTGGAGCAACTGGCGATTGATCGCGCGAAGAAGTTATTTGGTGCGGAACACGCCAATGTGCAGCCGCACTCTGGCAGCGGTGCGAATATGGCCGTGTATTTCGCATTCTTGAAACCTGGCGACAAGATGCTCACGATGGACCTGAGCCATGGCGGCCATCTCACGCACGGCAACAAGGCAAATTTCAGCGGCAAGTTTTTTGAGATTGTCCACTACGGCGTGCGCAAAGACGACGAGCGGATTGATTACGACCAGCTTGCGGCCATGGCTCGCGAGCACAAGCCGCGCATGATCACAGTGGGCGCGAGTGCGTATCCGCGCGTGATTGATTTCAAGCGCATGGGAGAAATTGCCCGCGAAGCCGGCGCGTATCTGCTGGCGGACATTGCGCACATTGCGGGCCTCGTCGCGGCGGGGATTCATCCCAGCCCGATCGAACATGCGGATTTCGTGACCACGACGACGCACAAGACTTTGCGTGGGCCGCGCGGTGGACTGATTCTCACGCGCGAGAAATATGCAAAGGAAATTGATTCGCAGGCGTTCCCTGGAATCCAGGGCGGTCCGCTCATGCACGTCATCGCCGGCAAGGCGGTTTGTTTTCAAGAGGCGTTGCAACCCAGCTTCAAGTCGTATCAGCAACAGATTGTGAAGAACGCGGTGGCTCTGGCCGATGGCATGATGCGAAACGGCTTCCGCCTCGTCAGCGGTGGCACGGACAATCACCTCATGCTTGTGGACGTGGGGGCGAAAAATCTTACAGGCAAGGATTGCCAGATTGCACTCGACGACGCGGGCATTACGGTGAACAAGAACACCATTCCGTTTGAGACGCGTTCGCCGTTTCAGGCAAGCGGCATCAGGCTTGGCACACCCGCCAGCACCACGCGTTGCATGAAGGAAGCGGAGATGGCAGCCATTGCAGACATGATCAGCGAGGTGCTGATGGACATCAAAAATCTTGACGCGATTGCGAAGGTGCGCGGGCGGGTGCGTGAACTGACGGCACGGTTTCCGTTGCCGTACTGAACAGTTGCTTCCGAGTTCAAGGTTCAAAGTTTCTCGGAGGCAGGCGTCGCTCGGTACGCCCAATTTGGCCTTTCAGACTGGCCATTACGCTCAGAGTGGCGTGTCCTGCACCATCCAGAACCGTTGAACACGCGTGTCTTTCCCCAAGCGCATCGCACGTGCGCGCCTTTATCTCTTCGATCTCTCCCAATGTCTGCCCCGGGTTGTTTCCTGCGGTTTTCACCGGAGTTGCGAGGCAGATTCGCCCTAATTGTTGTTTCCTTATTCACGTCGTATTCATTCCGGGACGATGTCAATTGCAACACAGGAGGCGCCCATACGATGAATGCGAGTTCATTTCAGTTTTTGACCTGGGTTTTCGGCAGCATGGTGCTGTTGATGTCCCTGTTCTTGAAAGCGCCGGCTTACAAGTTGCAGAAGGTTCGCATCAACGCAAACCGCGATCATCACCTTGCGCGGCATTCGCGCTGAACAACAACAGAACGCCAAAGGGATAACATGCAACATATCTTGAAAGAACCAATCAAACTGCTGGTCGTTGACGATCATCCGGTGGTGCGACGTGGGATGATTTTCAGCATCAGCAAACACGAAGGAATACGCGTGGTCGGCGAGGCGGGCGATGGTCGGGAGGCGTTGCGTCTTGCCAAGGAACTTCATCCGAACGTCGTGCTCATGGACATTGACATGCCTCAGATGAACGGCCTTGCTGTCACGGATCTGCTCCGACGCGAAATGCCGGAGATCAAGGTGCTCATTCTCTCCATGCACTCGAACAGCGAGTACGCCATGCGCATCATCCAATGTGGTGCGCGCGGATTTGTTCTCAAGGAATCACAACCGGAGGAAGTCATCCACGCCATTGAGGCGGTCCACGCGGGCGAGGCTCATTTCAGTCCCGAAGTCGCTCGCGTGGCATTGAATCAGGTTGTGCGCGGGAATGGAAACCCTGCCAGCATCAACGGGGGACGCTTGACCAATCGCGAACGCGAAGTGCTCATCCACATTGCGGACGGACGAAGTAACAAGGAGATCGCTTGCGTGCTCGAAATCGGGGTCCGCACGGTGGAAACGCATCGTGAACGCATCATGCGCAAACTGGACATACACAGCGTGGCTGGTCTGACCCGATATGCCATTGTGAATGGATTGGTATCCATCGGGCCGGAACTTCAGGTGGCCTGAGCTTTAATGATTTATGCCGGCGCGCCCTGCGCCGGGCTAGGGGGAGCGGAGGAAACGCTGCACGCGCGTTTCCTCCGTTTTGTTAGCGTCGGGCTTTATTCCTGTTGTGGTGGTCCGGGCGATAATGCTCTGGACATGATCAGAGGATTCCTGTTAAACGTCATACACAATATGAACACCACGCTCTCTCGCAGGAATTTTGTTAAATCCTCCATAATTGCCACTGCGGCATTTGGTCTAAGGCCCTCGCTCCTGGCTGCGGGCGCATCAAATCCGCGGATTTCGGTCCAGCTCTACTCGGTGCGGGATGACTGCGCCAAGGATTTCGACGTGGCGCTGGCGCAGATTGCCAAAATGGGATTCGTCGGTGTTGAATTCGCGGGCTACCACAAATACGGCGGCAAAGCAAAAGAGCTTCGCAAGCGGCTGGACGAACTGAACCTGATTTCCGCAGGCGCGCATATCGGCACCGGAAGTTTTCGTGGTGAGGAATTGCAAAAGACAATCGAGTTTCATCAAATCCTCGGTTCCAAATTCCTGATTGTCCCTGGGGATCGTGATTTCACTGATCCGGAAAAGAGCAAGGCGTTGGCCGAGACCTTCAACAAAACCGCCGAGGTGTTGAAGCCGCTGGGGATGTATTGCGGCTACCATAATCACAAGAATGAATTCAACAAGGACAACGGTAAAACCTTTTGGGACTTGTTCGCTGAACGGACAAGCAAGGACGTGGTTCTGCAACAGGATTGCGGATGGTCCGCAGTAGCGGGAAATGACCCCGCTGAACTTGTCAGGCGCTATCCAGGTCGTACGAAGATAACCCACTTCAAACCCACGGTGGTAAAGGATGAGGCAGGGAAGAAAGCCATATTTGGTCAGGATTCAGTCAACTGGGTTTCTGTGTTGAAAGCGTGTCGCGAAGTCGGTGGCACGGAATGGATCACGCTTGAGCAGGAAGTCTATCCCGATGGCAAATCGCCCATGGAATGCACGGAACTCTCGCTGGCCGGCTTGAAAAAAATCTGGTAGCTGGCTTTCATCCTGGTTCCGTCTCTGATTTCGGGGTGCATCAATGTGCTTCAGCCATTCTGCGGGAGCATTCCAATGAAGATTTGGAAATTGTTGGTGACGCCTCAAATACTTCGTGTTAACACGGACGCATTCATGAAAAGACCTCGCATTGCCACCGGCTGTTTTCGTTGGAACGTGCTCGCCACCCTGTTCGCGTTCGTGGCATCGGCATTCGGTCCTTTGCCTGCGGCTCAATTCGAACCTTTCGACAAGGCCGAATTTGGGGCGATTGTATCAGCAAACGCCAAACTTGAACGTCTGGCTACGGGCATGAAGTTTACCGAGGGGCCGGTGTGGGTGAATCGAGACGCAGGCTATCTGGTATTCAGCGACATTCCATCTGATGAACTGAAAATCCTCACGGTCACGGATGTCATGACGCTGCTCAAAAAGTACCGCAAGCCCAGCAGCAACGCCAACGGCAACACGGTGGACCGCCAGGGCCGGTTGATCACCTGCGAGCACAGCGCGCGGCGTGTGAGCATCATCGAAGACGACGGCACGCTTCGTACATTGGTGGATCGTCACGACGGGAAGAAATTTAATTCACCGAACGATGTGGTCGTGAAATCGGATGGCTCGGTTTGGTTTACCGATCCGCCGTATGGTTTGCCCAAAGGGGAAACCAAGGAGCAGGAAGGAAATTTCGTCTTCCGTTTCGATCCAAAAACCAAGGTCACAGCCATCGTCGCCAAAGATTTCGACATGCCGAATGGCCTGTGCTTCTCGCCCGACGAAAGGAAACTCTACATCGCCGACTCAGGCAAACCGCACCATATCCGTGCGTTTGATGTGCAACCGGATGGCACAGTTGCCGGGGGAGGGGTTTTCTGCGTGATTAACAATGGCGTGCCGGACGGCATTCGTTGCGACGCGCAAGGACGGATTTTTTCGAGCGCAGTGGACGGCGTTCACATCTTCAGTCCGGACGGAAAACTGATCGGGAAAATCCTAGTGCCTGAGACTCCGGCGAATTTATGTTTCGGCGGCACGGATGAAAAAACTCTTTTTATCACGGCTCAAACGTCGTTGTACTCAATTAAGTTGAAGACTCAGGGTGCGAAGGGAGCACGTTGAAAGGGTCTCCGGCATCCTCATCACGAGACAAAACCTCATGTGTAACCACCTATGAATTTCAACTGGCTGCTGGATGGAAGCATCGTCGGACTTTATCTGCTCGCAACGATGGCTGCCGGACTGATGGTTCGGAAATACGTGTCCAAGGTTGACCACTTCCTCGTGGCGGGTCGGGAGATGAATGTCTATCTCGGCATCGCATCCCTCGCCGCGACTGAATTTGGCATCGTCACCGCGATGTACACGGCCCAGGCAGGTTACACACGCGGCTTCGCTGGAGCGGTACCTGGAATTTGCAGCGCAGTTGCAATGTTTGCTATTGGCTGGACAGGATTCTGCATAAAGCCCCTCCGTGACTCGGGCGTAACGACCATCCCGGAACTGTTCGAAAAGCGCTTTGGCAAATCCGTGCGCTGGCTCTCCGGCGTGGTTATTGTGCTGGGCGGTTTGTTGAACATGGGCGTGTTCCTCCGCGTGGGTGGACAGTTCCTGGTCGTCACTTGTGGGATGAATCTTCAGTATCTCGAACTCGCCATGACAATTCTTCTCATCGGCGTGGCCATCTACACAATCCTCGGCGGGATGCTCTCGGTGCTGGTCACGGATTTTCTTCAATTCGTTGTCATGAGTGTCGGTCTGCTGGTGGTTACATTTCTGATTCTGCACCACGTCGGCTGGGACAAGATTGTTGCTGCGGTACAAACTCACCACGGAGACGGCGGTTTCAATCCGTTCCTCCCGGAGGACTTAGGTTGGCCGTTTGTCCTCTCCAACGTACTGACCAACGCCGCCGCCGTACTGACCTGGCAGGCTGTAACTGCGCGTCTGCTCGCGGCAAAAGATAGTGATACGGGCCGGAAGATTTTTACCGGAACTGCATTTTTTTTCATCTGCCGCTGGATGATTCCCGGGATTTGGGGAATGGCGGCGCTGGCCGTTGTCGAGCCAGCCATCTTGGAAACGATTGGCCAGCAATTTGGTGAGAAAGGAGGAACGCTCTTTGCCATGCCGTATCTGTTGAGCCAGATCGTGCCGACGGGCATGATGGGCCTGCTCATCGCAGCGATGCTGGCGGCGGACATGTCCACAGATTCTTCCTACATGCTCACGTGGGGTAGCGTGATCTACAACGACATCCTCGCGCCGTTTCGCAAAATTGCCTGGTCCGAGAAAAAGGGTTTGCTGTGGAACCGGTTTATCATCGCGCTGATCGGCATCTTTCTTTTGATCTGGGGGCTTTGGTACAAGCTGGAGGGAAACCTTTGGGAGTACCTTCAAACCACCGGCACGATTTATCTGGCCAGCATGTCCACGTTGCTGATCGCTTGCTGCTATTGGAAGCGCGCCAACAACTGGGGGGCGATAGCGGCAATTGTCGTGGGAGCAGTTTTGCCAGTGGTGTCTCTCTGGTTAAATATCAGCGTTAAAGTTCCAGTGCTTGACGCCGCCGGGCAGGTTCTCATCAAAGATGGGAAAGCAGTCACCGAAGGGTGGGCTGCTCAGAACATCGGAGATCATCTTGTGACCATCGGCACGTACGCCTTGGTGATGGTGGCCATGGTGATCGGTTCGTTGCTAAAACCAAAACCATCCGTGAAAGGAACATCTCAATGAGTTTTTCTGCCATGTTGTCCAATCACCCGCTATGGGGACTTCTGACTTTGGCGGTGCTTGTGTGGTACTCGACCATCACCATTCATATCGCGATTCGCGGGGCATCTGATATCAAGCAGATGCTCCGCAAGCTCAACAACGATCAGGATATGACCGATGCAGATTCCCAGGATGACGTTGGAAAGTCTTAACGACGAAACGCGGATGCCGTGTGGACTCCAGACATCTCGCACTCGACTGCGAAGCCGGGCCATATCACCTCACAGCAATCAGATGGCTTTGCTACCGCCGATGACTCATTGGGCGGATTGGCCCATTACTTTGCCTTTGTCGTCCAGCAGAAATGCGACCGCGCGGGCGGACTCAATTTTGGTGGTGAAGGTGCTGGTCATGGTCAGCTTGATCACCGCCTTGCTGCCGGTGAGCTTGGGTTCTTCCACCTTCACCGATAGTGAGGCCCAAGCTGGTGTCAACCCCACGAGCAAACTTAACAGCAGAATGTGTATTTGTTTCATGGTCGTAATCATCTGAAATTCATCGTAAATGAGTCATCGAATTCATGGATGTACGGATTCTGGGGGAATGAACGAGTACCCCTTCCATCGCATCATATCGAACACTTCCTTCACTTTGTGCGACACATACAGAAATGGCGGGTATTCTGCCTCACGCGCTAAATGATGTGTTCCCATCTCATCAAGTTTGAGCCTCAGTCTATTGAACTTTAGTATTTGATCTGCATTTTTCATGAAAACACAATCGGACTCGTGGTGGTCTACACAATTCACAAGGTGAGTAATATTCACCAACTTGTACCCCGATAGGCTGTGTCCTTTTGCCATTACCTGAGCATCAATGATCTGAACATCTTCCGCCCAATTTTTTGTAATTACTTGGGCCGCCCTTTCTGACAAAAGTGGAATCGTAGAATCATTAACCAACACATCAAAGGTCGACAATTGTTGAGGTGTTGCGTTGAAATCAATTCTTGGCGGCGGAAAATTCAGAGAAGCGAGGCTTCCTCGCCGAAATGCAAAAGGATCTGGTGACTGATTCGACAAGTACTTACCGACCAGCCTTTCTGGGTATTCATCTGGAATTCTCCACAAGTAAACCTTAGTGCTCATTGGGCTCCGGGTCTTGCGATCCGATTAAGTGCTCTTTGTCCAGAACGCAATAATTGGCGTTCTTGGCTAATTATGTTGCGAAGTGCTGCGTCGTACTGTTGCTGTGTCCAGCCATTTTGAAGGCCAAAGTCGCGAACATAGTTCATTTGGTCTGCCAGATTCTGGCTTACACTCATGTTGTGACGACCAAGGTGTAGCGAACGAGTTGGATGTAAAGACGCATTTGATGGAAGGAACATTTTGTTGGCCTGAGATTGAAGATCGAATCCTGCAAGTTTCAAGAGTTCGTGATTCTGAGTCAGTGGATTTGAAATGCTGATGATGTGATGCTCTTGGAAACCTCGTGCTTTCAGAGCTTGTGGCGTTGACGTTGACAGTCCTTGCCTTATCGCAAACAAGCTTCCACCTGCCTCATAATTCATTGGGCTAAACAGAGCATTTGGGGGTGGTAAGGCCCCCGCCCATTGACTGACGGGAGTAGCAGCAGCAGCACTCGATTCAGCAACAACCGCCGGACTGCTCGCCTCCCAATTCATCCTCATCCCTAGCCCCGCTCCCGAACTCCCCGTCGTGGTTGCGCCCGCACTCACCAATCCCCACGTTCCCGATCCTGTCGCTGCCGTTGCCTCCGTTCCCAACGCCATCGTCCCGCCCATGCGTGCCACCGAGCCTGACATCCCCGCCATGGACTCGCTGGCCAGTCCCGCCGTGATAAATGTTCCCGACAGGAAGTTCAGGAATACACTTGTGGCCTGCCAATACTCGTTGGCGTATTGCCTCTCGCCGGTGAACAGGTCTGTGCCGGTGTTCATCTCAGCCCACATCTTGAGTCCG
>CAYSDO010000126.1:0-10044 GCA_964429665.1 uncultured Bifidobacterium sp. | reverse complement strand
GAACAGCTTTGTCGTTGTGGTAACGGAAGTGAATCTTGCGCCGACGTTGGGTGTGATTGGTCAGCAAACAGTGGCTGAGTTGGCGACCTTGACAGTAACGAATGCGGCAGCGGACTTGGATGAGCCTGCCAATCCGCTGACTTACAGTCTGGTTGATGCTCCAAGCGGAGCGTTGGTGGATACAAATGGCGTGATCAGTTGGACTCCAACGGAGTCTCAAGGGCCGGCAACGAACCTATTCACAACGGTCGTGATCGACAACGGTGGACTCAGTGCCACGAACAGTTTCACCGTGATTGTAACGGAGTTGAACCAACCACCGGTGCTGGGTGTGATTGGTCAGCAGACAGTAGCTGAGTTGACGACTTTGACGGTGACAAACACAGCGACGGATTTGGACCAACCTGCCAACTCCTTGAACTACTCATTGATCGCGCCGCCT
Source organism: uncultured Bifidobacterium sp. (assembly GCA_964429665.1). Classification (GTDB taxonomy): domain Bacteria; phylum Verrucomicrobiota; class Verrucomicrobiia; order Limisphaerales; family JADLHS01; genus JADLHS01. The sequence goes on along the minus strand of CAYSDO010000126.1, from coordinate 9,602 downwards.
TCCGGCGTGACAATTTCGCCCAACGGCGTAATCACATGGACACCGACTGAGGCGCAGGGGCCGGTGACGAACACTCTAACTACCGTTGTGAGCGACGGAACTGCCAGTGCCACGAACAGTTTTGTTGTTGTGGTGACAGAAGTGAACGTTGCGCCATCGCTGCCGGTGATTGGCCAGCAGACAGTGGTCGAGTTGACGACGCTTACCGTGACAAATGTTGCAACGGACCTGGACGAGCCAGCGAATACGCTGACCTATTCACTAATCGGACTACCTACAGGTGCGACTATTTCAAGCAACGGTGTGATTAGCTGGACACCGACAGAAGCGCAAGGACCTGTGACGAATACCTTGACCACCGTAGCGACTGATGGGATTGCCAGCGCGACCAACAGCTTCGTGGTGGTTGTGACTGAAGTGAACGAGCCGCCCACGTTGGGCGTGATCGATCAACACAGTGTAGCTGAATTGACGACGCTTACTGTAACGAATGTGGCGACAGACCTGGACCAACCCGCCAATATCCTGGCCTATTCATTGGTCGCGCCACCTTCCGGCGTGGCGATTTCGACCAATGGAGTGATCACCTGGACGCCAACAGAAGCTCAAGGACCCGCGACGAACATCCTGACCACGGTGGTAAGTGACGGGATTGCCAGTGCGACGAACAGCTTTGTTGTTGTGGTGACGGAAGTGAACCAGCCGCCGACGCTAGGAGCGATTGGTCAGCAAACCGTGGCTGAGTTGACGACCTTGACCCTGACGAATGTAGCAACGGACCTTGATCAACCCGCCAATATCCTGGCCTATTCATTGGTCGCGCCACCTTCCGGCGTGGCGATTTCGACCAATGGAGTGATCACTTGGACACCGACAGAAGCTCAAGGACCCGCGACGAACATCCTGACCACGGTGGTGAGTGACGGAATCGCCAGTTCAACCAATAGTTTTGTCGTTGTGGTAACGGAAGTGAACCAGCCACCGACGCTAGGAGTGGTTGGACAGCAGGCAGTGGCCGAGTTGGCGACCTTGACCGTGACGAACACGGCGACGGATTTGGATCAACCGGCGAACACGTTGACCTATTCATTGATCACACCACCGGCTGGTGCGGTGATAACGACCAACGGTGTGATCACGTGGACGCCGACAGAAGCGCAAGGACCTGTGACGAACACGTTGACGACCGTGGTGAGTGATGGGGCCGCCAGTGCAACCAATAGTTTTGTTGTCAGAGTTCTCGAAGTGAACATCCCGCCGGTGGCAGTCAACGACAACTACGCTGCAACCAATGGCACGCTAACAGTGAACGCTCCCGGTATTTTGTTGAATGACTCGGATGCAGATTTGCCAACGAATGTGCTGACGGCGGCATTGGTGACTGGGCCGACCAACGGTGTGCTTACATTGAACAGCAACGGTGGGTTTGCCTACACCCCAAATTTCGGTTTCGGAGGCGTTGATGGTTTTACTTACCGAACCCAGGACGCCACGAGCAATTCAGCTCCGGCAACAGTGACGATAACCGTCACCGCGCCACCGGTTATCACGGGCCAGCCTGTCAGCCAAACCGTTGTGGTCGGCACCAACGCCAGCTTCTTTGTTGCCGCGTCGGGATCAGCACCGCTTGTTTATCAATGGCGGAAAAATGGAACAAACGTTTCCGGTGCAAACAATTCGTTGCTGACACTCTCCAACGTGCAGACAAACGATGCAGGGGATTTTCAAGTCGTGATAACCAACGTTGTTGGCGCTGTCACAAGTTCCGTGGCCACACTTACCGTGAACGTACCTGGCAATTGCAACCTGCCGGCTGGCATGGTCGGTTGGTGGCCGGGCGAGGGGAGTGCGGCCGACACTGCTGGAACAAACAACGGCACGCTTCAAGGCGGGGCAACTGCGTCTGCGGCGGCCTTCGTGGGCCTCGGATTTACTTTTGATGGAACTAACAATTACGTTTCGATTCCGGATGCCGCGGTGTTGAAGCCGACCAATCTCACCATTGAAGCGTGGGTGAAGTTCAATTCGTTGGACTCAGCAGGTTCGGCAAGTGCCCCGGCGGGGCTTCAATACATCGTCTTCAAGAAGAACAGTCGAACTACCGCTTCAGAGGGATTTTTGCTCGGTAAGAACCGCGGCACGAGCGGTGACAACTTTTTCTTTGCTGTAACATCAGCGGCTGGAGTCCAACTGGATATCTCATCCACGACGCTCGTGCAGACGGGCGCCTGGTATCATGTGGCTGGAGTGCGCGGTCCCAATACAATTCAACTTTTCGTGAATGGCCAGTTGCAGGCGCAGACGGCGGTGACGTTTGCGCAGGACTATGGCAACGTGCCGATGATGTTTGGATCATCGGGCCAGGCATTCGACCGGAAGTTCAAAGGCATGTTGGACGAGGTGTCGTTATACAACCGTCCGTTGTCCTCGAATGAAATCGCCGCCATCTATGCCGCTGGCGCGTCCGGCAAATGCTCAGGACCTTCAGCACCGAGCATCATCACGCAGCCGGCAAACCAGACTTACACGCTGAACGGAAACGCCACCTTCTCCGTGACGGCAGTCGGTACGGCGCCACTCGGCTATCAGTGGTATCGCGATGGCTTCCTCGTGTTTAATGACGCTCGCATTTCCGGTGCGACAAACTCCACTCTTGCTATTACGGCACTCCAGCCTGGTGACATCGCGAATTATTCCGTCATTGTATCGAACAGCCTGGGCACGGTCCAGAGCGCAGTGGCATCCCTCAACACCGGCGTCGCGCCGACGAACGACAACTTTGCGGCGGCGACATCAATTGGCGGAACTTCCGGCACCATCTCCGGCAACAACGCAAACGCAACGAAACAATCCGGTGAACCAAATCACGCGGGCAACACTGGCGGCCCGTCTGTCTGGTACAACTGGACCGCGCCATCCACCAGTCCGGTCACGATTGACACGAGCTTGAGCGCCTTTGACACGTTACTCGGGGTTTACACGGGGAACGCCGTGAACGCACTGACGGTTATTGCGACCAACAACAACATCAGCACGAACAATTCCCGTAGTCGCGTTACATTTACGCCCGTGGCAGGAACGGTTTATCACATTGCTGTGGATGGCGCGGGCGGGGCGAACGGAAACATCGCGCTGCGTTGGGTGCAATCGAGCGTGGCCTTGCCGGATCTCATGATTCTTGGATCGGCGGTGAATCCGCGCATTGTGACAGAGACGTTCGCTTCGGGAAGTTGCGCAGTGGCGGAAGGGCTTATACCCGCCGGCACGCGTAAAATAATCCGGTTCGACACGCAGACCGTGAACCAGGGCAATGCGGATTTGTTCTTCGGCAATCCGGCGAGCAATCCATTGTTCGTCTATGCGCCATGTCACGCGCATTATCATTTTCAGAATTACATGTCCTACCGGTTGCGCTATGCGAACGGGCAGATAGCGGCCACCGGTCTGAAAGTCGGCTTCTGCGTTCTGGATGTGTTCCGTTACAGCGGCGGCTCTGCTCCAAATGCGCTCTACACCTGCGTGAATCAAGGCATTCAACAGGGATGGGGTGATCTCTACGATTCCACACTCGATGGCCAATGGATTGACATCACGGGACTGCCCGATGGCAGCTACACCATGGAAATGGAGGCCAACCCGCTCGGTATCATCCAGGAATCCAACTACGGCAACAACGTGACGATAGTTCCGATTACCATCGGCAACAGCAGCGCGCCGCCTGCAAACAATAATTTCGCAAACGCGCAGACGTTGTTGGGCACATCGCCTAGCGTCACTGGTACGACGACCAATGCGACGAAGGAAGCCGGTGAGCCGAATCACGCCGGAAACGCAGGCGGCCATTCCGTCTGGTACAACTGGACTGCGCCAGCGACGAAGGCCGTGACAATTGATACGATTGGCAGTGCTTTCAACACGTTGCTCGGCGTTTATACCGGCAGCGCGGTTGGTAGTTTGAGCCTGGTTGCGAGCAACGACGACATCGTGGCAGGCAGCAGCCTGCAAAGTCGTGTTACGTTCAATGCCACGGCGGGTACGGTTTATCGCATCGCAGTGGACGGACTAGGCGGCGAATCTGGCAACATCATCCTCACGTTGAATCAGACCGTTGCGAATGACAGCTTTGCTGCGTGCATCTTCACCGGCGGCATCCTTGGCTCAATCTCCGGCAGCAGTGTCGGCGCAACCAAGGAAACCAACGAACCGAATCACGGCGGCAACACCGGTGGTCACTCCACCTGGTTTTGCTGGACTGCGCCTGTCGGCGGCACGGCAACGTTTGACACCACCGGCAGCACGTTCAACACATTGCTCGGGGTTTACACCGGTACATCTGTGGATACGCTCACGCTCGTCGCGGGCAACGATGACATTGATGCGACAACAAATCAGTTAAGCCGCGTCACATTCAACGCCGTTGGCTTGACCATGTATCGCATTGCGATTGACGGTTTCAACGGCGACTCCGGCAACACGATGCTGAACTGGAGTCTTACTGCTGGCGGTTCGCTTCTGTCATTCCAAGCCTCAGCCTTGTCTTCTCCCGAACCAATTCCGGGCGGCGCGGTTATGACTTTCAATCTGTTACCCGAGGGAATGTGTCAGCTTGGCATTACCGGCAAGCCGCAACAGCGATATACCGTCGAGCGCTCCTGTGATCTGGCGCATTGGGTGCCGTTGGCCACAACCATGGCGGATATAACTGGCAAGGCGTGGTTCACCGACAAATCCGCCCGCCATTTGCAGACTGGCTCTGGCGATTCGGTCTGCGGTTCAGGCCAGGTCATTGGAGTGGCGGTCTCGGCAACGGAGGCGAGATTCTACCGCGCAGTGGAAGTGCCGTAACCTCACGCGCCGAATGCCAATATCGAAGGGAAGCGCCACTGGGCTCATTTCGTCTTGGGGAGCTTTTTCTCGATCTTGGCGTGACGGTTTTCCCAATCCACCCAACTTGAGGCCCAAGCTTCGCCAACGAAATTTGTTTTGGAAGCGGGAAGGAGGGTTTCGAGTGCCTTCATCTCGCGACGTGAATTGGCGATTTCCTTCCACCGTAAGTACGCTTCGGCGAGGATGAGCCGGTTCTCAGGATAGTCGGGTGCAATGATTGCTGCGCGCTGAAGGTGTGAGCGCGCCTTTGATTTGCTTCCCACGCTTGTTGGCCAGCCGGGCGCTTCGAGATAAAGCTGCCCGAGACAGCGATCTGGGCCTGCGAAATCAAAGTGTTCATCCAATTGTCGTGCGGTTTTGAAGGCGGCTTCCATCTCATCCACCAAGGGCAGTGCGCCGAGCATTTTCGTCCGTGCCAACTGGCCGAGGTTCATGCCGAGATAAAAGTGTGCCGGAACGCACTTCGGATCACGTTTTAACACTGTTCGGCAGGAGGCGATGCCTTGGACTGCGATGGCCGCGCGTTCGGTGTCGTTGGTTGCAAATTCGCCGCGATCAAAGGCGGCGCGGGCGAACTCGCAGGCGGCGGTATTGTTGGTGGGTTCAGCTTCAAATTGTTTTTGTGCGCTGGCGAACACCCTGATGTAGTAGGCGAGGAATTGCGCCGGCGAATTGGTGGACTTTTCGGCGGCAAAAACCGTGTCAGCCCCGAAACCAACCGCCCCGAGCAGTGTTAAGGCAAGGATATGACCAAGCCGCCGAAGCGCCGAAGATTTAACTGTTGCGGACATGTTCACCCGATTTATACTCCACCCTCAGTGACATCAAAGCGGAAAATGTTCCGGATGATCGGATGCGCCGCCTTGCTGGTGTTCGCGGCCGGTTGCAGTGGCATCAATGCGACGAAGAGTGTTTCGCCGCTGGATTTCCTGCTGCCGGGACTTATCAAGGCCGAGCCGCAGCCCGTCAATCCGGCCAGTCCGTTGACGAATTCCGCGACGACCGTCGCCCAAGTCCGTTAAAAAACTATGCGATTCCCATTCGCGTTGTCGGCAAAGATCGCCGGCCACATCATCAAACATAAAGTCCGCAAGACGCCAAAGTTTGCGATGGTTCTTCAGCTTGAGCCGTTGCATACGTGCAATCTGACCTGTACGGGCTGCGGTCGTATTCGCGAATACTCAACGTCGCTCAAGGACATGGTACCGCTGGAAAAATGCCTCGCGGCCGCGGTGGACTGCGATGCGCCGATGGTTTCCATCTGCGGTGGCGAACCGCTGATTTATCCAAGGATCGAGGAGTTGGTGGCCGGACTGCTCGAACAGAAGCGCATCATTTACATCTGCACCAACGGCGTGTTCATGCGCAAAAAAATGCGCGATTACATGGCTGCTGTTTATTCGTCTGAAATGGAGATGCGGCTTCAGGAACTGCTGAAGCAGGAACTAGTCACGGAAAAGGAAGCTGAAATCATCCGAAAACCTGAAGCTTCTGCGAAAACCAAAGCGGTGATCCGGCCGAGCAAGTGGATGTATTGGAACGTCCACGTGGACGGCTTGGAATTCACGCACGATCTCATTGTTGAGCGCGAAGGAGTGTTCAAGGAATGTGTTGCCGCGATCAAGATGGCGAAAATTCTCGGCTACCAGACCGCGACAAACACAACGGTTTACAAGGAGACGGACGTGAAGGAATTGGACGACATGTTTGCGTTCCTGTCGTCGCTGAATGTGGACGGCCACACGATTTCACCAGGTTACGAATACGATGCCGCCAAGAAGGACATGGTCAAGCGCCTTGGCAAGCAGCCCGAGGATTTTTTCCTGACGCGCAAGATGACGCGGCAGAAATTTGCTAAGATCGAGGAATGGGGCAAGGCGTTCACCATTTTCGGCACGCCGGTTTACCAGGAATTTCTCGCAGGCAAGCGCGAGCTGACCTGCACTGCGTGGGCGATTCCTACCTACAACGTCAAGGGCTGGAAAGCGCCGTGTTACCTCATGACCGACGGCCACTACGATGGCTACCAGGAAATGCTGTCGAAGGTGCGGTGGGATAAATACGGCGTCGTGGACGGCGTCGCGCGCGATCCGCGTTGCGAGAATTGTATGGTCCATTGCGGCTACGACCCCAGCGGCGCTCTTGGCACGAACTATCAGCGTGGCGACAACTGGAAGAATTTCAGCTACAACTTTGGCGCGAAGCCAAAACCGTTTGTCGCCTCGGTCGAACTGACGAAGCGTGCTTTCAATGGTGTGTCCATCGGCAAAGGACATCTCGCAGAAGCAAAGGCCGCCATTAACAGCCCGCGTGCCGCGATGAACGGAGCACAATCCGTTTTCCAGCGTCGTGAAGATCCGCACGAACACAATGGCAATGGTTCCTGTGGCAGCGGCGACACGTCGCAGCGCGATGAGTTGCTGGCGAAGATCGCTGAAACCAGGCAGAGCAGGTAATCTCCTGGTCAGAACAGATGCCCCCAGCCGATTCCATGCAGGGCGCAACCTCACTGATCAGGCAGCACTACGATTCCCTGCAAGCCGGGCGCGGTCTCGCAGCAGTTGCAGTGTTGCTGTTCCATGCCTGGCTTATGGCGCGGGACAAACTGGGCCACGTTTTCGCGCAGAACCTTTTCATCCACGGTGACCGGGGCGTGGATTTTTTCTTTGTTCTCAGCGGCTTCATCATCCTGCATGCAAACTGGAGGAGCGTCGGTGTTCCAAACGATGCGCCGCGATATTTCTACCGGCGGATTGTCCGTGTGTATCCAATCTTCCTCGTAATCACAGCGGTGAAGCTCGCCTATATGCTTCTTGGCGGGCCGGGCATTCCTGCCTACAAAAGCGGCTTCTCGCATCTGCTCTGCTCCACGCTCTTGATTCCGCTGCCCGATTTTCCATTCCTTGCGGTCTCGTGGTCGCTTTGCTTCGAGATGTTTTTTTACAGCATCTTTCTTTTGTTCATTCTATTTGGCTGGAGATTTCGTTGGTGGTTGTTCCTGCATGTTGCCGTCTGCCTGGTGATCAACATTCCTGGAATGCCGAGCCTCGACTATCCCGGCTGGTTTTTTGTCCATACGCGGATTCTGGATTTTTATCTCGGCTGCGCGGCGGCTTGGATTTGCGCGCGAGGTTTTGTCCCGACAAGACTCGCACTCACCCTTGCAGCCTGCGGAGTCGGCATGCTGTTGGTTGGGCATTTCACGCACGATCAGCTTGAAGCCACGTTGAGGGCGCTCGGGCCGATGTATTGGGGAATTGCCTTCTTCCTTATTATTACCGGTGTCGCAACACTTGAGCGACTGAAGCATTTCTCCGTTCCGCGCTGGCTGACATATCTGGGCGATGCGTCCTATTCGGTTTATCTCGTTCACAACAACGTCATTTTGGTGGGCGGCGCGGTGCTGGCGAAGCGACTGCACATTGTGGAGAATTATTTCTCACTCACGATGTTTGTCGTGGCCGGCGTATCGCTGGCGGCTGGCATTGCTTGTTATCAATTCATCGAGAAGCCTGTGCTTCGGTGGTTTCAAAACAAAGGCCCCGTGCGAAACTCTGACGGAGCACGGCTGGCCTCCGGTCGTGGCGCGTGAACAACGGAAAGTATCAGAAGATCCTGACCACTTTTATTGTGCGTGAATGCTGCGGGCGATTGACCATTGCGAAACCTATGATTTTCAGCGCCTATTTTCATCTTCCACCGTTCCCGTAAAAGCATTAGCCTTGCTGGCATGTCACGTAAGTCGTCATCGGAGTCGGAGCATCACCACGGCATTGCCGATGTCATCGGCGTTGCGCTGCTGGCGCTGGCTGCGTTGTTGGTGATTGCGCAATTCTCTTTTGACCGGGGGGACATTTCGTTTCAGCGCGTGCCGCCAAATGAGTCCACGCACAACTGGATCGGCCCGGTCGGCGCACATCTGGCGCACTGGTTTTTCCAGACCTTCGGCTTCGCGGCCTATGTGTTACCGTTGATCTTTGGTGCGTTTGGTCTGGCTTATTTGTTCGGTCTGCTCGGCTGGCTGCGCGAACGCTCCAGGTGGTCGGTGCTTTGGGCCACCATGTTGATGATCGCCGCAACAGGGTTGCTCTACATTTTCAGTGACAAAGGTTGGATGGGAAAAGCCCATGAGCGCATCGGCGCGATGAGCGCAGGTGGATTCTTTGGCTGGCTCTCGTTTGAATACGTGTTTTGGATGCTCGGAACTGCGGGCGCGATCATTGTTTATTTCACGCTTTCGCTCGTGAGCGTTTTGTTCCTCACGAATTTTCGGCTCGGTGAATGGCTGCAACGCTGGTTCAATAGCGAGCCTTCAGCCGTGGCTGCTGGTGCGGGTGCCGATGAAATTGCCCTGGCAAAAAAGAAGCGCGAACTCGAAAGAGAAGCCGCGCGGCTCGAACGCGAGGTGGCACGCGCCGTAACTTCCACCTCAACTGCGACCGGCACCGCCCCGGTCGTTGCAACTGGTCCTGCGCTGGGACAAGACATGAAACCAGTGCAGCCGCCCAATGTCCGGGATCTCAGCGTTCCTCAGCAGGGCAAACAACCGCGCGCAAAGAAATCCCTCACGCCGGAATCGTCCCGAGAAATTCTACCACCTGACGAAGGCGAAGTTATTTCCGCGCGCGAACTTGCCGCCGCAACCGCGGACGATGTTTTGGGTCGCAAATCGGAATCGAAGCCAAAGTCGGAGGAGCCGAAAGTCGAAACGGTCG
>CAYSDO010000125.1:0-10053 GCA_964429665.1 uncultured Bifidobacterium sp. | reverse complement strand
GGTGGTGAACTGTGCCGCGACAGGAGGCGGGACTGTGGAGGATTATCGCCGACTGTATTTCGAAGGCACGCGGAACTTGATCGAGTGGCTCGTCCCTGGGAGCGCCGGCATCTTGCCAGCGGGTTTCAAGGACAATCAGGCAGCAACCCTCCGCCAGGATGGCAGCGCTCCCAGATTCGTTTACACCAGCAGCACCGGAGTCTATGGGCAAAACGATGGCTCGCTCGTGGACGAAACCAGCGCAACAGAACCCGTAAGTGGAACGGCACAGATTCTGGTAGCGACGGAAAAACTCCTACTCGAATTGGCGCGTGAAAGAAACATCACAGCCATGATTCTCCGCGCAGCAGGCATCTACGGACTGGAACGCGGTTACCTGTTGAAACAGTTCCTGCGTGGGGACGCACGAATCGAGGGCACAGGCGCAAGAGTATTGAACATGATCCACCGCGATGATTTAATCGCGTCCATCATCGCCGCACTTGCGCGGGGTCGTGATGGAGAGGTTTACAACGCGGTGGATGACGAGCCGGTGAGCCAGTTGGAGTTTTTCCGCTGGCTTGCCTCGACGCTCAACAAGCCGATGCCACTCATCATGCCGGAAGACGCTGCCGCTCCGCGCAAGCGCGGGTTGACGAACAAGCGTATTTCAAATCGCAAACTGCGAACGGAACTGGGTGTGAACCTGAAGTTCCCGGATTACCGCAGCGGTTACATGAGTGAAATTCAACGCCTGGCCCAAGTCTGACGTCGCAAGCATGGAACTGCGTTGCGGCAGAGAATCAAACACGATTCACACTTCAGGTGGCAGGCTGCACGGGCGGGATGTGTTTCACAAGCAGCGGGATGTTTGTCTTGACGTTTCCATCCACGGACAGGTCCACCGCGTAAAGCCCCGGCTCATCAAACTTGAGCTGCTGGATGTGAATCGTAAAGTTGCGCGTGCCGAAATGAACGTCCTCGGGCAGCGTCACCTCCACGGGCATCTCAATGGCAGGCATGATGGCGCGTCCGTCCGCATCCACGAAATTTAACTTCAACTGGCGCTTCCCTTCGTCTCCGGAAAAAAATGTCAGGCGCAGGGCGACGGCGCATTGTGGATGAATGGCAGGCAGTTCACGCGCGTAGATTGTGTCAAACGCACCAAGCAGGTTGAGCTTGCCATTGTCATCAGTGACGGCGTCGCAAAGCACGGCAACTTGAATGTTCATGCGCGTGACAGATAGCCATGAACCGCAGGAAATGCACGCAATTCTTTTTGCTCACCCACGACTGTCACGTCCTGAAACCTAAACATCATGCGACGCGAACTCGTGAGTGGGTCGGGAATCTCCAAGCGCTGCTTTGCAATATTGAAGATCGAACATTTTTTCAAGTTGTGTTTGCTCGTGCGCCCTCTATTTTTCTCCCGTGCGCCGTTGCTCCATCCCCCTTTTGATCGTTGCCTTGACTGTCTTCGCGTTTACCGCGAACGCAGCCACGGGGCGCGTGAACAAGGTGCTGCCCCTGTTCCTCGATCTCAAAGGCCGCCACACGCTCTCGCCGAGTTTGTACGATCGCGACGCGTATCAGGCCCAGTTGCGCGCCAATCCAGACCAACGCTCCGGCCTGCGCTTCGACATCTACTGGCGTGCGCGTGCCGTGCCAGGAACAAAGGTAAAGCTGCGGCTGGATCTGCGCGGCGCGACAAAAGGAGAGCTTCCAAGCCAGCACAAACTCGAAACTGAAATCAAGGCCAGCGCCACGAGCAAGTGGACTTCTCTTTCTCTCGACGGCGAGGACTACCGCAAATTTGGCGAAGTCACCGCATGGCGCGTGACGCTTTGGGACGGTGAGCAACTCATCGGCGAACAGAAATCTTTCCTATGGTGAAACTCAAGACCTGCGTATCAGCTTTTTCCCTCGCACTCATCCTGTTACTTCCATTTTGCAGCCGCGCCGCCGACCTCTCGAATTATCACGTCGGAGACAAGGCCGCTGAAGACATCGTCACGCCCGTTGGCCTCGTGGTCGTTGACCCCGTGGCCACTGAAGCACTCAAGGAGCGGGAATCTGCCCGTATGCCCGTGGTGTTTCGCTATGTTGAAACCCCGCCCGCCTTGGCTGAGGATGAGATCCTTTCTTCGTTTGCCAACGCCCGAAGCAATTTCCTGATCCTCGCCGAACAAACCTTCGGACAACCGAAACTTGAAGAAGAGGCAATTGAATCGGAGGGGTTCGACAAACTGATTGTAGGCTTCAGAAAGAAATTCAGAGACTTTCCGCTCACCCGCGAAATCGCACGGCAATGGGCGCGCGGCGAAGGCGGGCTCGTGGTCCAAACCAGCATCATTGTCCGGGTTCGCGAAGCCATCAGCCAACCCATGCGTTACGACAGCCTCACCAACGCGCCGAAATTTGGAGCCTATGCCCGCATCGTAAAAACCTCATCAAACACCGAACCTCTCACACTGGAAGATGTCCAGGATCGCGGACGCACCGTCCTCAAAACAAATCTGCTGAACCTGACACAGGCGCGAAAGCTGTTGCTTTCAAAGTTTTTGCCCAGCCAGGAGGAATACGCAAAATACGCCGGGCGGTTTCTCCGGCCCAACTGCTTTGTTGATTCGGAACTGACCTTGCAGGGTCGGGAACGGCACGTCGAACCGCTGCTTGCCGCCGACACATATCAGGCCGGCCAAACAGTCGTCACGCAGGGACAGATCATAGATCGCAAAATGATGGCGGCCATCGCGCAGTTGCAGGAGAAAACCGCCGCAGGCCGGTTGCAGCAACAGGTCGAACAACAGCAGCAACTGACGGAAAGCCAGAAGCAGCAAGTCGCACAACAACAGGAGGAGATTTTGCGCAACCAACGGGAACTCGCCAACAAGCAGCAACAGGTCGAACTCATGCGGCAAAAAAACCGGTGGATCGTTACAGGTCTCGGTGCCGTCGTCGCTGCGCTCGCGTTGGGAATTTGGCGCGTGGCCCGCACCCGCCGGCATTCCTCCACGCTCCTGCCCGCCACGCTCTCGGCCAACATGGCCTTCTCGGTTGAATCAGGTGAAGCCAATCCGTGGGAACAACGAGCCATTGAAGCCGAGGCCAAAGCCGAACGCGCACAGGAAGCCATCCGGCAAGGCGTGCTTGAACAACTCCGCGAGAAAGTTGTCACCGGCCTCGCCTCCCAGCGCAGTGATTTGCTGGATGCCCAGCAAACCGCTGCCGCCGAAATGGCCGAGCTTGAAAGGCGGTTGAACGAACTGCACGCGCCGTTGCAGGAACGATTGCACACCTACGAACGCCGCATTGCCGACCTCGAAAAACAGCTCGCCGCCAAGGACCAGGAGAACATCGAACTCATCAAGGCCAAGATTGATCTGATGCGGAAGCAGCTGGAGGCCGAGAAGTCGAAGGATAGTTTGAGGTTTAACTAGGCAACGGATTGCACTCCTTTCCCCGAGTCAAAATCTGTTGCATCAAGTCTCCTGCTGAAGCGGAACTGGCGATTGCCTGTGGGGCGGCGGCACTCGGGCTTGTCTCGGCCATGCCCAGCGGGCCAGGCGTGATTTCGGAGAATGACATCGCACGAATCGCGGACACTGTGCCGCCGCCAATTGCCACGTTTCTTCTCACCAGCGAGAGTTCGCCGGAGGCCATCATCGCGCAGCAGCGGCGCTGTCGAACAAACACACTCCAACTTTGCGATCATCTGCCCGTGTCGGTGTACCAGCAACTGCGCGACACATTACCCGGCATCTCGCTGGTGCAGGTGGTCCATGTGACTGATGCCTCGTCTGTGGATTACGCAATCAAGGCGGCGGCACATGTGGATGCGCTATTGCTCGACTCCGGCAATCTTTCTCTCTCCATCAAGCAACTCGGCGGCACGGGGCGCACGCACGACTGGACCTTGAGCCGTCGCATCCGTGACGCCATCGGCGTCCCGGTATTTCTTGCAGGTGGTCTGTCCCCGGCAAACGTCGCCGAAGCCATCGCCGCCGTACAACCATTTGGCCTCGATCTGTGCAGCGGCGTGCGTACGAATGACAATCTTGATCCGGTCAAGCTACGCGCTTTCTTCGCGGCCATCCCGAATGGCGCGGTGTGATCTGCGGTTCGTCCTCGATTTCCTGAAACCTGTGAAACCGTTCGAGGACGAGGATTAGATCCGGAATCCCTACAACAATGGCGGCGTGTAATTCATTCCGTGCGCTTCGGCCACGGCCTTGTGCGTGACGTTGCCGCCCATGACATTGATTCCTCCTAACAACGCCGGTTGCCGATGGCATGCTTCAGCGAGTCCGTTGTCTGCGAGCATCTCCACATAACGATAGGTGACGTTCGTCAGCGCCTGAGTTGCCGTACGCGCAAACGCCCCCGGCATGTTTGCCACACAGTAATGCGTCACACCTTCCTCCACATACACGGGATTGTCGTGCGTGGTGGGGTGTGAAGTCTCGGCGCAGCCGCCCTGATCAATGGCGATGTCCACCAACACGCTTCCGGGACGCATCCGCCGAAGCATTTCGCGATTGATGAGCTTGGGCGCTTTGGCCCCGGGCACGAGCACCGCTCCAATGAGCAGGTCCACTTCCGGCAACAATTCCATCAGGTGCGCCTCGTTCGAGTAAAGCGTGTGCGCGGTGTGAAGTGTGATGTCGAGAAAGCGCATCCGCTCCAGGTCCACCTCCAGAATCGTCACGTCCGCGCCAAGCCCCTGCGCCATGCGTGCCGCATTCACGCCTGACGCGCCGCCGCCGAGCACGACGACTTTTCCGGGCAACACACCCGGCACGCCACCGAGCAACACACCGCTGCCGCCATTGTGCTTCGCGAGAAAATAGCCACCTACGAGAACACTCATGCGGCCCGCAATCTCGCTCATCGGTTCGAGCAATGGCAGCCGGCGGTTCACCTCGATGGTTTCGTATGCAATGCCGGTGACGCCGGACTTCGCAAGCGCCTCGGTCATCGTTTTGTCGGCAGCGAGGTGAAGGTACGTAAACAGAATCTGTCCAGGTCTCAGCAAAGAAATCTCGGATGGCTGCGGCTCCTTGACCTTCACAATGAGATCCGCTTCGGCAAAAACCTCCGGGTGGACAGCAACAAGTTTCGCCCCGGCTTGCTCGTAACCTTCATCGGGATAACCGGCACCGATGCCCGCACCGCGCTCGACGATGACTTGATGTCCGCACTTTATAAGTTGATATGCGGCGGATGGCAGCAACGCCACGCGATGTTCCTGCTTTTTGATTTCCTTCGGGATACCGATTTTCATAGTGGAAAACGTTCGTTGTCGTCGTTGGACGCGGAGGCGAATGAGGTCTCTGGCAAACTGGTTTTGACGGAAGCCGGGGCGGGAGTTGCCACTGAAATTGAATCCGCCGCCACGGGCGCTGTCATTGGACGCGCCGCGTCCACCTCTGCAACCGATGTCACAACTGATGAGGAAATACCGGCAATCTCCGGAACAACTTCAATGGACAACGGAACGCCTGCACTAACATCGGCGACGCCAGATTCGACCTTGGTTGGCGATGCCGTTTCAATCGCAGGCCCACCCGGCGGGATTAACACAGTCGGCGGCGCGGCGATCTTCGGATGCACGCGATTCACCAGCGCGAGCATCGTCACGGCAGACGCGGCATGTTCCTCGGCAGCCTGGATGCGGGCAAACTCGCCGTAGATTTCCGCGCGCACCGGTTCATCCTGCGTGATGAAGTCCTGGCCGTGAGTGGCACGCATGGCGATGAGTATGTGATGCGCGTTGATCGCTTCGAGAGGGCGGGCAGGCGCGTAGGCGTGCTCCAACCCGGCAACCTCAACGACAAGCCGCGCAGCGAGGAGTGTTTGGAGAACCTGTTGCACCAGCTTGCTGGGAATGCCGAGTTCGCGGGAAATTTCCTGCGTTGTGGGCGGCGGCAGACCCCGCTCGAACCGCTGGCCGATGCAAGTCATCAAACGGAACGCAACGAATTCGCGCCCGCGCTGGTTCACATTTTCGGCGAGACGTTCCTGCAAGTACGATTCACGGTTTTGAAAAGCATACGCAACCTGAGCGCCGAAGAGCACAATCACCCACACCGTATAAAGTCCCACCATGAGCAACGGCACTAGAGCGAGACTGCCATAGATTTTACTGGCGTTCACCACACGCGTCGCGAAGTGAAGACTAATGACGTTGAAGACATGCCATGATGTTCCAGCAATAGCGCCACCCGCAAACGCCGCACTGAAGTTAACCTTCGTATTCGGCATGGCCTTGTAGAAAAGCGTAAAAGTCACGCAGATGATCACCACAGGGAGCAGTGTCGAGACGAGGGGTTCCAAGAAAGGCACAATCCCCAGCAATTCGCGCGACTTCTGGAAATATGTCCCACCCATCAACCCCAGCGCCGCGAGGATCAACACCGGTCCGATGAGGGTGGTGATGAGATAATTTGCGATGCGCGACCACCAATCACGTCCGCGCGTCACACCCCAGATGTCATTAAACGTCTCCTCCACTCGTGTCAGCGTGGCGATGGTCGTCCACAACAGGAACACCACACCAATGGCTCCCAGACTTCCGCCATAGGTGTTATGAATGAACGTGTAGATCATGTCGGCAGCCTGCTTTTTTGTTGCTGCGATCCGCGATTCGGCGACCGGAGTGGCAGGTGCGTTGGTAGTTATTACAGCCGCAACCAGCCCGTTGGTTTCGGAGAGGTCTGAAATAACACTGGTTGTGGCAAGCTGAGTGGAATCAACATCAGTGTCGGAGCTTGACGTCTTCTGGCCGCTGACAGCACCGTCGCCTCCCGGCACCATGTGCTCGATAAACTGCTCGACGAAGGACTTGATCTGCTCCTCGCTGGTTGTGGTTTTAAGAAGAATGCTGCTCACGCTCATGGCAACAGCAAGCATGGGAATCAACGCCAGAAGCGTGGTGAAGGAAAGTGCTGACGCACGCACGGGGCAGCGGTTACGTGCGAAGCTCTGTGAAACCAGCACCCAGAAATGCACGAATCGCTCGAAGCGCGTGAGGCCCTTCTCCACCGAGAACAAATCCTCGCGCGCCGACCCAAAGGTGCCGGTGACGATGCGGATGATGCGGGCGAACGATTTCTTCGACATGACGCTGGCGTCACGCTGTCAAAAGCAGCAGGCCAAGTCAACCGGGGCGAAATATTTCCCCGCGCGTTCCCTGAGAGTTCTTGGTTCCGAGTTCCAAGTCCAGAGTCCGCAGTCCAAAGCCCGAAGTCTTGCATATTGTTCGTCCTCGTCGTCGTTCTCGCCCTCGTCCTCGATCCGGAAAGTTTAAAAGATGGAGAACACCGACGAGAACGAACCGATGTTTGCGCAATCCGCTTTACTTGATCGCGCCATCTTCCAAACATCTGTCCATGCTGAAACGTCTCCGGCTCATCGCGCTGGCGGGATTGCTTATATGCAATTCCTCCGCGCCCGCCGCTGTTTCAGTGACCAATTCCTACATCGTCTGGAACACGGAGAAGGACGAACTCCTGCCGCAGAGTTCGGTCATTGCCATGACGCAGACGCGCGATGGCTATCTGTGGTTGGGCACGATGAAAGGTTTGGTCCGCTTTGACGGATTGAAGGCCGATGTCTTCGATCCGCTGGTCAGCATGACGATTGTATTCCTTTTCGAGGACAGTCAGGGAGGACTTTGGGTGGGAACGGAAAAGAATGGCGTGGCGTTGATCAAGAACGGTTCGATGACCGGTATATGGCCCGGCGGCGGCGGCCCGGGAACAAAGCTCGTGTCGGCCTGCAACGATGCCAGCGGTGCGGTCTGGCTCTGCACAGCAGACGGACGGCTTTCGCGATATCGCAACGGCATCAAGGAAAACGAATGGCCTCCGTTGGAGCCCGGATCGGGAGGATACCGCGCCGTGATGGCGGAGCAGTCCGGACAAGTTTGGATTGCATCGGGCGGATCATTGTCCCGCGTCACTTCGGACGTTCATGCGACTTCATTCAGTCTTGAATTGCAACGCACACTACTGACAGGGCGACAGGATTTTTTACTCGCAAGCAAATTCGGCGGCTACTGGCAGTTTCAAGGCGGGCGTGTGATGAAGTGCAACACGAACCAGATCGTGCGCGTGCTTGGTAACTATTCGTGGGATCAAAATAGAACCCCCGTAACGTCGGCGTGCGAAGACGCAGAGGGAAATCTTTTTGTTGGCACATACGGCGAAGGCGTTTTTTGCTACGACCGCAATGGAATCGTCACACGCATTTCGAGTCCGGAGGTTTTGAACCATGACAGCGTCCTCTCGTTATGGGTGGATCGCGAAGGCTGTCTCTGGGTTGGCACAAACGGGGGTGGATTGAATCGCGTCAAGCCTTCGTTGTTCATGCTGCATCCGGATACGGTCAGCAAAACCGTCCAATCCGTTTGCAAAGACAATCAGGGCGGACTGTGGATCGGGCTCAATGGGGACGCGGTAAATACAGATGCCGTCCAGCATTGGAAAAATGGAGCACTCAATACGTTCGGCCTGGCCCAGGGGTTGTTGAATCCAGTTGTGCGTTCAGTGTTCGTGGACAGCGGGCAGACAGTCTGGGTCGGCGGCATCAACGAAGGAGGGTTGTATCAATTGGCAAATGGCCGCTTCCGCATCGTACCCGGCACGGCCGGGTTTCTCGTCTCGGCGTTGTTTCAAGATCGCTCCACGAATCTATGGGTTGGCATGGACAAAGGGCTTGCACGCTGGAACGGACAAGCCTGGAAATTATTCACCAAGCGCGACGGCCTGACCGCAGAGGCAGTCCGCGCGCTGGCGGAGGATGCACAGGGCAATTTGTGGATCGGCACGGATGGCGGTGGGTTGAATTGTTTGCGCGACGGAAAGTTCACAAGCATCAACCAGTCGCCGGGTGGATTGCCGGGAGATTCTGTCACGGCGCTCCTCACAGACGCGGATGGAGTATTGTGGGTCGGAACCTCCGGCGGCGGGCTGGCGCGTTACCGGAACGGCAACTGGACCACTTACACAAAACGCGAAGGACTCGCGGGCAACAGCATTGCCTATCTGATTGAGGACGGCCTTGGCTCGCTGTGGATCGGCTCGAACGAGGGCTTGATGCGCGTGGAAAAAAGCACGCTGAACATTTTTGCCGAGGCACGGCCTGAATCGCGCGTGACTTCCATTCACGTTCGCACTTTTGGCAAGGCTGACGGTTTGTTGACCAAGGAATGCACGAGCGGATCCCAGCCTGCTGCCTGCCGGACACAAGACGGACTGATGTGGTTTCCAACAACCAAAGGATTGGTGGGCGTGAATCCAACACATCTGGCGCGCAACACAAATCCACCGCCCGTGTTGATAGAATCCGTATTGGTGGACAACGAGCGGCAGAGCGCAAGCGCGTTTCAAGCAAACTGGTCACAAGATATCGTCGTGCCCGCGAGCAAAGAGCGCCTGGAAATTCATTTCACGGGCTTGAATCTTTCAGCTCCGGAGCAGGCTCGCTTCCGGTACCGGCTTGAACCTCATGAAAACAACTGGACCGAACCACGCTCGATGCGCGAAGTGACCTACCCGAAACTGCCATACGGGCGTTATCGTTTTCAGGTCACTGCGTGCAACGAAGATGGCGTGTGGAATCCAACGCCAGCCACGTTAAGCATCATCGTGGAGCCGCCATTCTGGAGGACGTGGTGGTTTCAAACCATTGGCATCCTGATGATTCTCGGCGCGACCATTGGCACAGTTTATTTCATCTCCACACAACGATTGCAACGACAGCTTGCTGATCTTCGTCAACGCGAGGCGTTGGAAAGGGAACGGGCTAGGATCGCACGTGATCTGCATGATCAACTCGGCGCAAACCTCACGCAGGTTTCCTTGTTGGGCGAACTCGTGGGCGAGGACAAGGATTTGCCCCAGGAAGTCGAATCACACGCAAAACAAATCTGCCACACCGCGCGCGAAACCTCCGTCGCACTCGACGAAATCGTGTGGTCCGCCAATCCCGGAAACGACACGCTCGAAGGTCTGGTCAATTACGCCTGCAAATATGCCCAGGACTATCTGCGCGTGGCCGGACTGCGTTACC
>CAYSDO010000124.1:0-10178 GCA_964429665.1 uncultured Bifidobacterium sp. | reverse complement strand
GCATGGTTGGAAGCGTCGTGGATTTCCATGGCGTGAATTTGAAATCAAGGAAGCCCCGCGTTCAAAGATGCTTTTCCGTTTGCAGAAACGGGGCGAGGCATTTCCTCCAACCTTTGTACGTAAACCGATGTCGTACGATATGATGAAACTTTACTCCGGTAATTTTGATGGCCGCCGGTACCGTATTCTCGATGAGGATTTTGAATCTTTGAAAACCGATCCGGCGAAGTCCTCTGACGGGCAGAAAATCTGCTAGATGTTGGAATATCCCTTGCGCGAGTGTGGCAGTCGTGTAAAGTCGCCGCGTTCAAAATGCATCACGATAATTGGATATGAGCAAAGCTCCGATCAAGTCCCGCAACATCCTTGTGGTGGATGACGAGCCTTACGTTTGTGACGCCGTTCGCATGATGCTCGCGTTCGATGGTCACAAAGTCGAAACTGCTGGCAGTGGCAAAGACGCGCTTGAAAAATTTGACAAGGGCAAATACGACGTAGTCATCACCGACTATGCCATGCCCGCCATGAAAGGCGACGAGCTTGCCATGTCCATCAAGTCGCGCGCTCCGCAACAACCCGTCGTTCTCATCACTGCCTATGCTGAAATGCTCAAGGCCTCGGACAATCCGCTTTCAGGTGTGGACTTCATCATCAGCAAGCCGTTTCTTCTCGAAAGCTTGCGCGAGGCGATCGAAAAAGTGACCTCTCCCGATGGCAATCCGCGCTGATGCTTCGAAGCCCCGTCTCGGAATTGCTGGAAATTGTCCCCGTTCATTCCCCCTAGGTTGTTCAGGTGCGCCCCGGTGCATTTGATTTCCCTCGCTTTTTTGAGCTTTTTCATCCTCTCGCTCCGGGAACAAACTGTGTCTGCCAAGCGAGTCCGTAATCCCCACATTCCATCACCGTAATCAATTGCATTGCTCGAAACTGGCCGAGAAGCGAATGATACTCGCGCAGAACGGAACTGGTTGGAGATTTTTTATGGGATTACTACTTTCGATGAAGATGGAGGCCAAGGAGGCATCAACAACACCTCCTCCTGTTGTGGCCGCGACACCCGGAAAGAGGTTTTCCTGGCTGATCGTCACCAAGATGTTCCTCATGTGGTTGCTTGTGGCGGCATTCACGTTTTGCGCCTTTGAATTCGCCACGCGTTACATCGTTCAATCCGTCCAGGTTGTTGGCACAAGCATGACTCCCACACTGCATGACTCGCAACGCTACGTGCTAAATCGCTGGGTGTATCATGTGCGCGATCCGAGACCCGGAGATATTGTTGTTCTACGTGATCCGACGGACAATGGCTACGCGATCAAGCGCGTGGTTGCCAAGGCGGGTGATTCCATCTACCTCAAAGGCGGTCATATTTTTGTGAACGGGAAAGAACTCGTCGAGCCCTATCTCAAGCCCGGCACGCCGACCTACGCCGGCCCGGAAGCCGCGGAACAATGGTTTATCTGCGGCGAGAACAAATATTTCGTCCTGGGCGACAACCGCAACAACAGTTGTGACAGCCGTATTTACAACGCCGTCCCGCGTGAAAACATTCTGGGGTTGGTGACACCATGAACGGGTAGTTGTTCCCGTTCGCGAACGCCGCCGGGAGTCGGGCGGCGTTTCTGTTTTAGATCACACGCCGAAGCGCGCCATCGGGCGACATCGCCGCGACGACCGGAATTGAATCCATTCGCAGACACAGTTCCACGTCGTCGCGCAGTTCCGGGATGCTCAACAGTCGTCGGGCGTTTCGTGCCTCGGTTACTACTTTGACAAGATTTCGCCGTGATGCGCGAAAAAGTCCCACGGCAACATGGGCGGAATCCGACAAATCCCTCTCGCATCCGCCTGCGAACAATTCATCGCACAACGCGCCTGCAGCCAGCACATCTTCAAGCGCCAGAACGTCTCCGGTTCCAGCGCAAATCATTGTGATGTTCCCAATTATGTTTGCTTCGAGCCAGCGCGCCGTAGCGCCAAGGTTCAGAAAGGATCCCGCGAGAATCCTGTCCGTCCCAAGGCACGCCCGTAATGCGCGCGTGCCATTTGTTGTCGTGCTGATGATCTTCCGGCCGGCCACCTGCACTCGTGAGTGCTCACGCGGTGAATTTCCAAGATGAAACTCCACGCCTCCGCTTTGGTTCGCAGTTATTCTCAATCCGTCTCGCTCACCGGCAAGAAGGTGCATTGGATGCTTGCGATACATAGCCACGGCATCCGCAATTTCCTCCACAGGTAGGTAGCCGTCTGCACCGTTGGCCAGTCCGGTGACAATGACGCTCGTCGCCCGCAGCACATCAAACACGACGCACGTCTCACCCGCAAAACCATGAACGCGTTTCGCCTCGATGTCCGCAGGCGATAACAGTACGTCGATCCTTCCTGTATTTGTGGTTTTCATTTTTCAGATACCTTCATTCGCTTTTCTCGCAGCCGGATGTGTTGAAACAAGTACTGCTGTGCGTAGCCTGCCTGACAACCGAAATGTTTCGCTGCAAATCGGCGCAACCTTGGCAGAGCGACTTTGCGTCCCTTGAAATAGAATTCGCTCAACGCCCTCGCTACCCAGACATCCACAGGAAATGCCTTGGAAAAGCCGTATCCATACAACAACACGCACTCGGCAATCTTTTCACCAACACCGTTGATCTTCATAAGCTCAGCCTGAGCGTCAGCAAGTGGCAGCTTTGCAATGCGTTTCAAATCTACTTCTCCGTTTGTGACCTTGCGCGCAGCATCAAGCAGATACGGCGCACGAAATCCCATTTTGCAGGCGCGGAGGTCAATCTCCGTCAGGGACATGATTTTCTCAGGCTGTGGAAAAGTAAATGCGTCGCCATATCCATCAGGTAACTTTACCCGTTCGCCATAGCGACTTCGCAGCAGGTTTGTGATCTGCTGGATTTGGACGATCTGTTTTGTTGAAGAAAGGATAAAGGATGCGAGACATTCCCAATGATCCTGTTTCAGCAATCTCATCCCCCGGCACGTTTTGATGGCTTGTTCAAGATACGGATCGTCAGGTGGAAACTCGGCAAACACCTCAGCCAAATCAACACGAAGTTGAAGGTATTCCTCCAGCCACAACCAATCACGCTGCGATTCGACGGTGCGCGCAATGATTTCGCCTGGACGTGATGCCAGTTCCACCCACCGTCCGGAAACCACGCCACGCCACGCGTCACCATGCTGGCGCCAATTGAATGCCTGGCCGCAATCCAGCGTTAAGTCCAGATCGTAATCGCGCACGCGCCAGACCCGCTCGCGTTGAGACGGTGGTTCAGCGTAAGTTGCGACACTCGATGATCTGGACGTTTCGGACGACACGGTTGCGATAGATGATTTCATGCGGACCTAGATTCGTGACAGATTCAAACTGCGCGGTGAGAAATCTCATCGGGCGGGGATCTTCGTTCCTGGCCCGGAACAGCTCTTTGTTGCCACGAAGCCAGCGGACGAACCAGTCCGAAGACAGTCGCAGCGGGCGAATCTCATGCACGAAGATGGCATTGCGCCCGCGTTGTGTGGATTCGTATCCCGGCCAGAAATAAAACTGACTTTGTGGTGAGTCGCTGCGCGGGCAGAATACAATCGGGGCGGACTTGACGTTGGTTCTTGCCTCCGGGGTGTAGAACGTCAGCAAGCTGGCCGTACTGTAATGGTTGGCTATGACGAATACCTCCCGCCCTTCTGCTTTGAGACGTTGACGCGCCTGCTCAACAAGGTCTGCAGTCTCGCGATAACCGCGGACGCGCGTTTGAGGATCCACAGCAACCGGCAGCGGTCTGCCAATGATCTTCCCGATCAGATTTGTATCCAACATGAAGGTGACAAGAATTCCCCCAAGTACAACACCGAATCCGAGCCAGCGCATGACCCACGGTGCGCCGTCCCGCTCCCGTCGTTCCCAATAGATCACCATCACACACAACAAAGGCAGTACGGAGGGCGCGATCCAGTTAGGCAACACCCGCTGCTTAAATGAGAGCAGGAGATACACTGCGAACACCGGCGCGCCCATGCTGAAGATGTAGATCATCCGTGCATCGCGACGGTGGGTGCGCCAAAGTCCAACCATCGCCAGGGTGATCGCGCCAAAAAAAACAGGATTCATCAAGGCCCATTCGCTTCCAAGAAATTCGGTGAAGTAACTCAGACTCAGCTTCAATTCTTCGCCCGAGTCGGCGTGTTGAGCCACATGTTCAAAACCAGCCCAGCCATTCTGTTGATTCCAGATCAGAACGGGCAGTGTGCAGAGCAGATTCACGCCCAGTGCAAGATATGGTCCCGGATGTCGGAGATGTTTTCGTGCCTCAGGCACGAGCAGAAAAAACACGAGCCAGCACAACCACTGCAAAGGCGACGTGTATTTGCTGAGAAACCCAAGCCCCATCCACAATCCCGTCCAAAGCCAAGCTGTCGTTCCGGAGTCCGGACGCAGTGCGCGCCAGCCAGCCAGCATCGCCGCTATCCAGAATAACGCCGCCAACGGATCCACCGTCATCAAGGTTGCCCCCACCGTCACGAGGGGCGTCGTGGTGATAATCAACATCATGTAGAATCCTGCCCGAGCGCTGACTTCTCTTGCAAAGAACCGCAGCAACAAAATTCCGGCCACAGCTGCGATCAATGGTGAGAAAAATCGCACGCCAAACGCCGTGTCGCCCCATATCGAAGTTCCGAGCCATTGTGTCACCGCAATCATCAATGGCTTGCTGTAGTACGACAGCGCGAGATGTTTTGACCAGATCCACTGGTATGCCTCGTCGCCGCTCAAATCAATGGTGTCGCTTGCAATGTATAGCCAACGCAGCACCGTGCCGACAGCAATCAACAAGTAGCCTCCGCGCAACCACATTGCATCCGACTGTGGTCCAGTGGCAGCGGCAACAAGTGTTGTAGTGTTGTGAACCTGTTCTTTCAGGAGGGATGGCAGACGTTGATGCACCGACGAAAACCATTTGGGGCCAAGCCATCGCCAGGAGAATTCAATCGCCAATGAAACCGCCGTGCCAGTTCCAATTCCAAGGATCGCACCCACGAAAACGTCACTTGGAAAATGAACACCGTTGTAGATTCGCGAAAAACTGACAGCAAGAGCGAGCGGCAATGTGAAGCGCCAGCTTCGGCGATAAAACAAGAACGCGACCGCTGTCGCGGCAAAGCAATTGGCGGCGTGTGAAGATGGCATCGAACGGTCCTTTCCGCCACGGCCCACGTGGAGTTGAACATCCTTAAGCGCTGCCCAGGGACGAGGTCGTGCAATTCCTTCCTTGATCGGTTTGCTGACAGCGCCGTCTGTGATGCCGACGGCCAATGCCAGCACAAGGACAAACACAAGCCCTCGGGCTTTACCGCGCCAGATGACAAGCGCGGCGGTGAGAATCGCGGCAGGAACAAAGAATGGATTGCCACTGAGGAATGGCATCATGACATCGAACAAGGTGTTGCTCAACGTGCCATTGATGAATCGAAACAAGCTGACATCCAGCGACTGCAACCAATCCATAGGGAGAACTGTGCCGGAAGCATTGCAGGTTGGCGAGAACGATGGCGGGGCTTCCAGAGGATATCCTGGTGCGGAAATCTTTTGGTGTGGGTCCTGCCTGTGTTCACACCAACAAAGCCGTCCACACTCTGATGTGTCAGTACGTTACCAATGAACGGATCGGATAGCCTTTCAGCTTGTCGCGACCGTTCAGGAAGCTGAGTTCGATCAGGAAACCGATCTCAAGAATGTTTGCGCCAAGTTTTTCGACCAATTGCGCGGCAGCGGCGGCGGTGCCGCCGGTGGCGAGCAGGTCATCCACCAACAGCACGCGGCTGCCCGGTTTGAGAGCGTCCACATGTATCGCCACAGTGGCCGCCCCGTATTCAAGCGCGTAGTTTTGCTCGTAGGTCTTGTAGGGAAGTTTCCCTTTCTTGCGCACGGGTATAAAGCCCGCCTGTAACTTTACGGCGGCGGCGGCGGCGAAAATGAAGCCGCGCGCATCAATCCCTACCACAGCATCCACGCTGCCGGGCTTGAAGTTCTGGGTGAGCAGATCAACCGCACCGGCGAACAGTCGGGCATCAGCGAGCACCGGAGTGATGTCCTTGAACTGGATTCCCGGCTTCGGAAAGTCCGGGACGTTGCGGATGGCATGTGCGATGTCGGCAGGCGACAGGGATGTGTGGCTCATGAATTACCTTGTGATTACAAACTCAGAGGCGCGCGGCTTCGAGCTTTTCGATCATCTTGCGCATTTTGCGGAGGGCAATATTTTGAATCTGGCGCACGCGTTCACGGGTGACGTTGAATTTTTCGCCGACCTCTTCAAGCGTTCGTTCGTTCCCGCCATCCAGTCCAAACCGGTAGCGGAGGATTGTCGCTTCGCGGTCATCCAGTTTCTTCACCATTTCCTCCAACATGCCGGTGACAGTCTTGTCCTCGAGCATTTCGTATGGCGACTCGGCGTTTTCGTCCTGGACGATTTCTGAAAAATTATTCGTGTCATCATCGCCAATCGGGGCGTCCAGAGATGCGGGACGGATGGATGCCTGGCGCATCTGCGCGACACGAGACGCCGTAGTGCCGAGTTCCCCGGCCAATTCGTCATCACTGGGCTCACGGCCCAATTCCTCCTGCAATTGCATGGACACGCGCCGCATCTTGGAAATCTTGTCCACGAGATGCACGGGCAGTCGGATGGTCTTGGACTGGTTGGCAAGGGCGCGCTTGATGGATTGCTTGATCCACCACGAGCCGTAGGTGGACAACTTGCCACCCTTGGAAGGATCGAATCGTTCTACGGCCTTCATCAATCCGATGTTGCCTTCGCTGATCAGATCGAGCAGCGGCAGGCCGATGCCTTCGTAGTCACGGGCGATTTTGACGACCAGGCGGAGGTTGGCCTTGATCATGTGTTCACGGGCGCGTTTGTCGCCCTTCTTGATCCGGGCGGCAAGAAGGATTTCCTCCTCGGGCGTGAGCAGTTTCACCTGGCCGATTTCACGGAGGTAAAGCTTGATGGCCGTGTCTCCATCGTAACCGCCGCGTTCGGCATTGGGCAACGTGCCCGTGGTATCTGAGCGTTTGTAAAATGCGGTGTCGAGAGACCTTTTCCCTTTTCGCAACAATGCCGTGTCCGTGCCTGAGGCCTGCTTCTTGAGAAGCGCTGTATCGGACCCGCCGGTTTGCTTTCGGAGAAACGCGGTGTCGGAGTCGCCGTCCTTCCTGGTACGAAAAGTTGTGTCTGAACCGGTGGATTTCTTCTTCCGCGATGAACTGCCACTACGCGCAGGCGCATACTTTTTCGCAGAGGAGGTTACCGGCTTGTTCGGCTTTTTAATGTTTGCTGGCATGAACGGAGGGAAAACTTACGGACTGAGCAGGCAGGGGCAAGACAATTACTGCTAAAAAATAATGGGAAGCTTGCCATTGTGCCCTTGGAATCTAAACTCCGCGCCCGATGTTTGATCTGAGCACGCTCAATCCTCCCCAACGTCAGGCCGTTGAAACTGTCAACGGCCCGGTCCTCATTTTGGCGGGCGCGGGCACCGGAAAGACACGGGTCATCACACATCGGATCGCGTATCTAGTCCGCAAGGGCGTGACGCCCGGCAACGTGCTCGGCGTCACATTTACCAACAAGGCTGCGCGTGAAATGCAGGAACGCGTCCGCAAACTTCTGCCTGCGTCCCGGAATACGGACCGTCGGGCTCGGAACAATGAGGATCGCCCGACCATTTGCACCTTTCACTCCCTTTGCGTGCGCATCCTGCGTCAGCATATCGAGAAGCTGGGTTACAAGCGGAACTTCGTCATCTACGACGAATCGGAGCAGCTCGGCGCGATAAAAAAAATCCTCGCGAACATATCCGCCAAGGGCGAGAAGACGGATCCCGCCGCCGTGCTCGCAATGTTAAGCCGGTTCAAGAACGGAGGGGAACGCGCCAAGGCCTTTGGTGATCCATCGGTACACGCGCTGGCAGAACACGTCGCCAAACGCTACGAGTCCGCCCTTCACGCCTGCAACGCCGTGGATTTTGACGACCTGATTCTGCTCACATTGAGATTGTTTCGCGAACATCCCGACGCGCTGGAAGCTTGTCGTGCAAAGTATCGCTACGTGATGGTGGACGAATATCAGGATACGAATGCCGCGCAGTTCGAACTGGTCAATTCGCTTACCAGGGTGCATCGGAATCTCTGCGTCGTCGGTGACGATGACCAGAGCATTTACGGCTGGCGGGGGGCGGAGATCGCGAACCTGCTCGATCTCGAAAAGTATTTTCCAGAGGTGAAGGTTGTGAAACTCGAACAGAATTACCGCTCGACGACAACAATTCTCAGCGCGGCAAATGCCCTCATCAAGAACAACGCGCGACGCCGAGCCAAGTCGTTGTGGTCGGACAAAGGCACGGGTGCAAAGATTTCCCTGCGCGCGTTTGAGACGGACGAGGACGAGGCCCGCGAGGTGGTGGCGGCGATTGAATTCAACCGGCTCGCCAAACGAGTGACGTGGGCACAGAACGCGATCCTGTTCCGGACGAATCAGCAATCGCGACCGATTGAAATGGCGCTGCGTACGGCCGGGGTACGTTATCACCTGATTGGAGGCCAAAGTTTTTTTGACCGGCGCGAGATCCGTGACGTGCTTGCCTACCTCAAGATGTTCCTCAATCCGCACGATGATGTGAGCCTGTTGCGCGTTGCGAATACTCCTGCGCGCGGTCTTAGCGATGTCACAATGGAGCGTTTGCTGGGCGCGAGCCACGAGCGGAAGGAATCAGTGTTCGCCTCGATGAAGAATCCGATGGTGACGACGACGTTCCAGACGCGCACCCGTGAGAGCATTGAAACATTCGTGGCTTTAATCGAGCGGACACAGGCCGTGTTGCACGGCGCGCAGGGAGTGACGGGCACTGCGTTGGGCGGCTGGACAGAAGCATTTCTGAATGAAATCGGCTACTTCGCCGAACTGCGCCGATACGAGAAGGAAACCGAGGCGGGCGAGAATCGCGTTCGCAATCTCAAGGACTTCATCGCCACGATGGACAATGCCGGTTCAACGACTGCGAATTTCCACGACCGTCTTCAGGAGTTCCTGGAAGACGTGACGCTGGATTCGGATCGTGAAGAGGAGGAGGAAAACAAGGGAGACGCCGTCACGCTTATCACGATGCACTCGTGCAAGGGGCTTGAGTTCCCCCACGTTTATGTGATCGGACTTGAGGATGGTCTGCTGCCTCACTCGCGCTCAAAAGTCGAAGGCACGCTGGACGAGGAGCGACGATTGTTCTACGTGGCTGTCACGAGGGCGATGTTGTCTCTGACGATCACTCATTGCGCTGGACGGAAGAAATACGGCCAGGTGCTGCCGTGTCATCCTTCGCAGTTTCTTAAGGAGCTTCCGCCGGAACTGGTGGAGACAGAGGACGAAATATCAAAAAAGGTCGTCGAGGTCAGTACCGGGAAGAATCTTTTCGCCGCCATGCGCGAAGCGGCGCAGTGAAGCGGACTTTCGTTTCTCGATTTTGCAATCCATCGGGAAGCAAAAAAGCCACGGATTGCGCCGTGGCTTTGAAATGTTTGTCGCGGAGGATTACTCGGCCTTGGCTTTTTCAGTCTTGGGCTTGCGCACGGTCTTTGGTGCAGCTTTTTCAGCCTTGGCAGGTTTGCCTTTGTCCGGGGCGGCGGCTTCGACAGTGTCGGAGCGGCGGCCGCGTTTCTCCGTGTGCGGTGCTTCAACCTTTGCATCAGCGGCAGGGACGGCCACGGGCGTCGTGCTTTCAACCCGGACTTTGAGCGTGCCTTTGACTTCTGCGTGGAGGTGGAGGTCAACTTCGTGTTCGCCAAGTGTCTTGATGGGATGATCGAGATGGATTTTTCGTTTCTCGAGCGAGACATCAAACTGGTGCTTGAGTTCGTCGGCGATCATTCCGGCGGTGACGGCACCAAACATCTTGCCGTCTTCACCGGCCTTGACCTTGATGACGCAGACGAGTTTGGCGAGGCCCTTGGAGAGTTCGGTCATGGTGTTGAACTCATGGGCTTCCCGCTCGGCCCGGCGCTGGCGGAGGGCTTCAAGGTGGCGTTTGTTGGCGCCGCTCACAGGGATGGCGAGGCGTTGGGGAAACAGGTAGTTGCGTGCGTAGCCGGCGGCAACCTTGACCTGGTCGGACTCGCCGCCGAGGCC
>CAYSDO010000123.1:0-10197 GCA_964429665.1 uncultured Bifidobacterium sp. | reverse complement strand
AGCGATGTTTGGTTGAGAGTTCATGGTTTGCCGCGCTTGTTGTGGCCACGACAATGTTTATGGCATCCGCAAACTGGTGTTGTGTCAAAACAAAATTTGGCAACGCCCGGAGAACTACCTCGCATCAAAGCTTGCTCGCCCCCCCAGATACGGGACTGCGACCATGCCGAGCCACTGATGATCGGCTTGTGAAGCTCACAGTACCCTCACGGGCTGCTTTGAGAATCCTGCGTCGCGTTAAAGGTGATTACCGAACGTTCTGTCCGGGATGCGTCCACAATAACTTCTCCCTGCGCAATCACGCGCACCCGGCCACCCCGCTCACTGACCGTGAGCGCAAACTTGCCCTCCTCGATCTGAAGCGTTTTGTACTGCGTTGATCCATTCGCAGCGGAGTCCTCACACGTCCAGCTCCCACGCAGGGACTTCAGACGGAACTCCGGCTTCGAGTTGAAGGCGGTTTCGGCGGTGACCTCCGACGGCACTTCCTGCCTCTTCTCCAGAAAGTACAGGCCGAAGGTCATCCCGTACACACCCCAGAAGGCCGCACCGCAGACGAGAGCGATGAGTTGAACTTTCCCGAGCGGCAGTTCGAGCTTGGAATAGTGGGACAAACCGAGAATGACCGCCGGAAAGACCAGTGAAATTGGAATCGCATTCCATCGCCATCGGCGCACCGCACCCATGATCATGCCGGAAAGAACCGCGCAAGTGAGGTTGCCAAGAAAATTGAAAATTACGGTGAGCAAAAGCGTCACCCCAACCAGCGCGCACCAGACTCCGATGCGCGTCAGCCCGTGCCTGAGCCACGTGGTATTCATGACCACAATCATTCCGCCGAAAACCCCACCGCCGAGCCTGGTCTTCGCACATACGATTTCCGATCATCAAGTCATGGAAATCATCGCCAACGACCATCCAACAGAGCCATGCGAACCGGCATCAGCGTCCACCGCGCAAAACGACCGGAACTAATCCAGCGTCACTGACTGGCCGCGCCATCGGTGCAACCATGCTGAAAGTTTCCACGGATGCATCAGAAACACGCGGGTGGAACTTGAACGCACTGTGTCGAATTTCATCAACATGTCGGGAGACGTTTGATCTATGGAGCGACCTTGAACGGGGGTAAAGATTTCGTCACGCTCTTTCTTGCCAAATCCTGCACGGAATTTGCCATGTGAAAAGCTCTCCGGCGGACCTCCGATTGGCCGCAGAAACGGGGAGGAGCACGGCAGCGATCAAGTCAGCGGCATCACTGGGATTCCGGCAACTTGATGCGCTCGATTCCGTAAGGCTCGATCGTTGATTCAGTGCCAGCAACTAAGACTTTTGCGGGCGCATCTCTGTAATTCAACACCAGAGCATGGCCATCTGATTGGACGCTGAAAAATACTCGACCCGGGCGTTCTGCTTCCAACACGGCACGAGTCCACGGATGCAACCCGCCAACCTGCTTCAGGACGCTTGCAACATATTCGCCATAAAGTTCCGGCGGCTCGGGATCACCCACGAAACGATGGAAGCCGCCTTTTCCCGTGTCGCCGGCGGACCAACGAGTAAACACGGCTGTAGCGTGTTTGGCAGAATGTTTTCCCTCTGCGGTATCGGCAATGGCCTCCTGCGGGCCACGAGGATACGAATGGTAAATGATTGTTCCGCCTCGCCGCAGCCATTCGTCCACCAACTTCTGAACGTCGGCAGGAATCATGTTACCCCAGGCAAAGACGAGAACCTTGTAACGATCAAGAAAGCCATCACGGATCAATCGCTCGTCGAGATAATCAACCTCAACCACACGACGAATCTCGCGCGCGACCGGATTGAACCCCCACGCATAGAGATGACGGAATGCAGCATCTCCGATCTGGTTCTCCGTCTCGGGATAAAATACCGCAACCTCCACCAACGGGGCTTGACGTTTGTCCAGCACGGGCACGTACTTCAACCAGCGTTCAATCTCCATGGGATGATCAAAAACGTTGTTGTGGTACGTGAAAAAATGATCGCCATTCGCAGCAGCCGTGGCATAGATCCGGCCAACCACTCCGCGCGCTGTGTGAGAACTTGCGGGCTCATAACCCAGTCCGACACCGTAAAGCCGGGCGGCTGTCGCGGCGAGACGGGTCGCGTAAAAATTCTGCTCGTAGCTGTCCGTCTCGTTTGTCAGACGCGTGCCGCCTTCAATATCCTTCATCGCCTTTGTCTGCGCCGTGTAATCTGTCCCCGCCTCGCGGAAGCCCCATCCTCCGGCGGATTGATAGATGCGCGTCTTGGGCAAGGCACGCCTCGACTCCTTTGCCCACCACTCGCACCAGTCCGACATCGAATCCGTGTACCACTGCGTGAAATCCAGTCGCTCGGCTTTGCTGTCAATTCTTTCAGGAATTCTTGGATTGATCTGATCGAACGACTTAAATCGCGCACCCCACGAATTGTTGAGCGCATCAATGCTTTTGTATCGCGACTTCAACCAGCGCCGGTAATCAGCACCTCCATACGCGTCCCCGGCCCACCACCCAATATGGATGTGCATCTCCCCGCCGGCTGGTCCCCAGTTGCCTCCAGCGGGATACTGGGATTCGCCGTAGTTGCCGCTCGGGCCGAGGCGCACGCCTTCGAGCACGCCCATCGGCTCGTAGTGTTTTCCGAACGCCTGTAGAACGCGGGCCACATGCCGGCGATGACTCTCAGCCCAGATGCTTTGGATGGCATTGGTCCGACCGTGCTCAAGGCAGACGAAACCTCTATTCTCCTCCGTGTGCATGAACCAATCCGGCAGCGCATACCCGGATCCGACGATCAGCAGTGGAAACCATTTCAGATCGTATTCAGCGAGCCGTTTCACAATTGCGTCATAGAACTCGAAGTTAAACTCACCTTCGCGCTCAGGCTCGAGACGTTTCCATGTCACGTAACTTTCGATGGAGGTAAAACCGAGCACACGCGCGAGGGGCGCAAGGTCATTCATTGCATCAAGCGACTGCGCCAGTGTATTTCTGTCACCCATCACATCCACACCGGCGCTGGTGACGAGTTCCATGGGACGCTGTAGCGACACCATCGGCGTGACTTTTCTGGGGACGGATGCCTTGATGGCGGCCCATTCGTCGGCGGGGGCGTCGGATAGCAGCCGTGCGCCGCGCAGGAATTGCATTCCCGCAACCCGAACTCGAACTTGTGGTCGTGATAGCGCATTCGTAGGAACGGAAAATTCAAACCACGCAAGCCGCTCTGTCATCGTATTAAGCCGGGTGTAGGAACTGTGCCGTGTTGGAGAAATCAAGCCGCCTGACGCAGCATCTAATTGCAGCTTGGGATCAATCAATCCTGCGCCCTGATCGAAGAACTGGAGTTCCAATGTAACGCGCCCGCTGCGAGGCAAAGATATTTCTCCAAACTGGATTTCCCACTCGAATTTGGTGTATGGATCATGCTCCGGATCAGACATCAATGCGCGTCTTCCGCCTGCCAGTACCGAATGCAGGTGCTCGCGGTTTACGATCCATGCCGGGACTTCGGTGGCGCCTCCCACGCTCACGTTAGCGAGTTCAGATGGGGTCTGGCAAAAACCTGATTGGAGAAATACGCAGGTGGCCAATCCCAGAATGAGCAGCCAAAATGGAAGCGAACGTCGTCCCCAACCCAGAATGTAATTCATACATTTTCCCTCAATACCATTGCCCATAGCTTGCCGACTGATCTATTGGACAGTCCCCGCAAGCATTAGGCCGCCAACAAACTCCCAACTCATGCAAACAGATCCATCACCGGTTTGCCCTCGCCATTGCGCGTCGTGTAGAACGGGCGTTTCTCAATATCGTAAGACAGTTTTGGAGAGATGCCTACCGCGCGATAGATCGAAGCGTGCAAATCCTCGATGATGACCCGGTCCCTGATCGTTTTACACGGACGTTCATCGGCGGTCAGACCGTGGAGATGCCCACGCTTCATGCCGCCACCGTAGAGCATCACGCATCCCGCATCCGTAAAGTGCCGGTGCATACCATAGTGTTTCGGGTCTTCAACCTTGGTGGGCACTTCGACCTGATTCTTGATCAGATTGTCCGGCTTGCCTTCGATCATGGCGTCCCGGCTGAACTCACTGGCAAGGACGATGAGCGTACGATTGAGCAGTCCGCGTTCTTCGAGATCGAGGACAAGCTGCGCAATCGGCGAGTCAATTTGCTTCTTCATCGCCACCAACCGGGCGTGGCCGTTTTCATGAGTGTCCCAGTTGAGGAAAGGAATATATTCGGTCGTCACCTCGATAAAACGTGCGCC
Source organism: uncultured Bifidobacterium sp. (assembly GCA_964429665.1). Lineage (GTDB taxonomy): Bacteria > Verrucomicrobiota > Verrucomicrobiia > Limisphaerales > JADLHS01 > JADLHS01. The sequence continues at coordinate 5,913 of CAYSDO010000123.1, read as the reverse complement.
GACTTCCGCCAATCTCCGCGCCAGCAGGCAGCCAAGACCGAAGCGCCCAACCATCTGATCCTCATATTTTGCGCCTGCAGCATCGCGCTTGGCCTCGAACTTCTGGCCGGGCTGGTAGCCGGGGACGTATTTGCGAATGCTCTCCAACGGTTCGAGCGAAAGATCAAATGCCTTGGCCGCCGGAGAACTGAGAAGGCGATGCGCATTATCGAGCGAACGCAGGAGGGATTCCTTTTGGTAATCGCTGCCATGCTCACCAATCGGGCTGGCGGCCAGAATCTTTTTGTAGAATTTGTTGCGATCCTCAAATCGACCCGGAGTCATTCCACCCGGCGGGCGCACGGTTGCAGCGGCCTGGTCCGGGAATGGGATATTGAACGGCCCATATTCGCTTCCCAAAAAGCCGGCGGTCGTGAAGGCCTTCAACTCCTCACCCTCGCCATTATCGAAGCGTTGACCGATGTTGATGAACGCTGGCACCGCAGGATTCAATGGCCCGAGGGTGCGTGACATGAATGCGCCGATGTGAGGCGCGGCCACTGTCTGCGGCGGGGCGTAACCGGTATGCCAATGGAATTGATGCCGCGAGTGCAGAATGAAACCGAGATCGCCAGCCGTGTAGGAACGGATGAGCGTGCCGCGGTCCATCACAGCCGCCATTTTTTCCAACCCTTCAGAAAACCGTATGCCATCCACGGCGGTAGGAATGCTTGGGAAGGTGCTTAGGAACGAGTCGGGAGACATGCCTTTCTCGAACGGCGTGTAGCGTTTTGGATCAAATGTTTCCGTGTGCGCCATGCCTCCACCCATCCACAACACGATCACGGTATCCGCCGTGGCTTTGATTTTCTCCAGATCCGCTTCTGCCGAATGGGCAACGCGTGGAAACCCGGCCGCGAGGGCTGAAAGGGTTGCCGCGCTGGCGGTTTTCAAAAAGTCCCGGCGGGACCAGGTTGAATTTGTGTTCATATCTCGAATGGTCAGTAGATCAGTTGAAACTCAGGCATCATGGTCAGCCCCCAGAGCAAATCTTCCACGCCCGTTTTTTGAACAGGGTGACCAACCAGCCCCGTTGCCAATTGAGCCTCCGTCCGCGTTGGCCTGCGACCTAGAGCCTTCTTGTAAAGTGCGGTGACGACGTCTTTCGTGGGCGATGGAACGGCGACCACCTTTTCCGCTCCACGCTGAACCACGTCGGCCAGTTCCGCTCCATTCGTTAACTCCAGCGCTTGCAACGTGGTTGCCGCACTCGCACGGGAAGTCAACACCTGCTCCCGGTTTGGTCGGCCAAGCGCCACTTGCAACGTATCCGCAGCAACCAGCGCGGCCCGGGTTGCGGAGAATTGGTTCGTGGAACCATCCGCGCGCATGAACTGCGTCGCGGGCTTCTCATACCAAACCCCGGTAAGCGCGCCCACTGCGTCCCTGAATTGTTCCGCGGACAACCGTCGCACCAGCGGTCCCCTGAATACGAATTCAGGCGTATCCTGTTCGGTCGCCGGGATTGCAGGCAATTGATACGCTCGCGATGTCAGCATGACTTCGATCAGGTGTTTCACATCGTAACCGTGATCGGCAAAATCCTCAGCCAGCCAATCAATCACATCCGGACTCCACGCCGGGTGTTCCATGTCGTCAAGAGGTTCAACAAGTCCACGCCCGAAGAATTTTTGCCAGAGCCGGTTTACAAGCGTGCGGGAAAGACGTCCGTCCCCACGTTTGGTCATGAGTTGTGCAAGGTGCTCCAATCGAACCGCCTTGTTGGTGGAAGTCTCCAATTCACCGAATTGGGCATAAATGAATTTAGGCGCGGCGATCTTACCCGTAGGCTTGTCGCAGTGAACCATTTCGAGAGGCCCGTCGGCATAAACGCCCGCCAGACCGTAGGCGTCAGCCAGTGTCCAGTCGTTTACAAAACTGTCGTGACAACTCGCACACTTGAGGTTCACGCCCATAAACACTTGCGAGATGCCTTGGGCGGCTTGCATCGCCGGAGTCTGGCTGGCGTTTACCACTCCACGCCACACAATGCCCTTGGTGAAACCTTCGCTCGCTGGCGTAGGATTCACCAATTCGGCGACGAACTGGTCATACGGCTTGTTTGTTTCCAGCGCTGTAAAGAGCCACTGCGTGATCTGCTTGCGCCCGCCATCAATGTAGCCCGTGCCTTTGTAATCATTCCGGAGCATGTCATTCCAGAACGACAACCAGTGCAGCGCATAACCCTCGTTGTCAGCCAGCAAACGTCGCACAAGCTTTGCGCGTTTGTCCCTGCTACGATCAGCAACAAATTTCTCAACCGCATCCGGAGGCGGAAGCAAACCGACCACATCAAGGTAAACACGGCGCGCGAACGCACGATCATCCACGGGCTTTGCCGGCTTGATTTTGTTAGCTGTGAAATATGGATCGAGCAAGCGGTCAACCTCGTTGAGATTTTTGGACCGGCTCTTCGGAAGTTCCGGGCGGCGTGTTTTCAGATTGGCCGGCTCGATACGCGCGAACGTCACGTTCGCATCCCATGGTGCGCCCTGATCTATCCAAGCCCTCAAAACACCGATCTGCTCCGGCGTCAGTTTCGTGCCTTTCTTCGGCATCACACTCTCCGGATCCAAGCCAGCAACCAATTCAACAATCAGGCTCTCCGCACTTTTACCCGCCACAAGCGCCGGCCCGGTAGCACCACCTTTGAACAAAGTCTCCCTCGAATCGATCTGGAATTCACCCTTCGCACGCCCCCGTCCGTGACACTGGTTGCAACTGGTTTCCAGGATGGGCTTGATTTCCTTGGAGAAATTGACGGTGTGCGAGGCGGGCGGCGGCAATTGTTTCTGCCGCTCCGGAGTGAGCGCAGCAAACGCGCTGGAGCAAGCCATAAGCAACATTGCAGATAGCCAATGGGAAACGGACGGTTTCATGATGACAAACTTTAGCGCGAAGTCAGCGACTGAAACAGTAAAAAATAACTTGGAGTTGTTCATGACTGACGCCGGTTTTCCCACGTCATTTCCATGGCCAATTCACATCGCGTTGCCAGCCGTGTGTGTCGCCCATGAAGCATGAGCGCAGCTTTCACGCATACCCTAATTTTGTGTGGCCATGTCAAAGCACAGCAGCCTGTCTTCGCTGCGGAGGTAGAGCCGCTTTTGTGAAAGCACCGGCCCGGCCCAGCAAGGATAGCGTAGTTGCGGCACCTGCCACGAACAGATTTCGTCCGGCCTCAATGAGTTGAGCCGGAACATTCCCAGCTTCCCGCCTTCGCCCAGCACGATGAGTTTGCCGTCTGCCAGGATCGCCGATCCACGACCGTAAACCGGAGGTTGTTCCTTGCTGTGCGCCGGCCAGCTTTCATTCCGACTCCACATCAAACGGCCAGTCTTGAATTCGACGCAACGGAAACTGGCATCCGGTTCGTTGCGTCCGCTGAAGGCGTAGAGAATACCTTCGTGAAACACAGGCGTGTTGAAATGGACTTCCAACACAGGTTCGGGATAAGCGCCGGTGGCCGGGTCACGCTCGAAGGAATTCTGCGGACTGCGCCAAAGTTCGTCGAAGGAGCGACCATCCGGTTTTACGCGCAAAGCCACCGCGCCGATCCGATAGTACGAAGCCGAGATCATGACGATGTCGTCCTGCACGACCGGAGTCATGGCGTTCACGGATTCGTTGACGGGCGACTGAAACCAACGTGCGAAACGGGCCTCGCCGTTCGTCGGGTTCAACGAAACGAGGCCTTGCCGCATGAAACAAAACAAATGTCTCTGCCCATGAATCGTCGCGGCGATGGGTGAAGCATAGCTGGCGAGCATTTCTGAACCTCTCCACTCGTAAGGCTTGATTGCGCGCGCGGTGAGGGTCGAGACGCCACTCCAAGTGTTGCTGCCGACACTTTCCCAAATCGTCTTGCCCGTGGCAGGATCGAGTGCGACGACGCCAGAGTCTGGTTGTCCACCGACCATCACAATCAATTTCCCGCCCTCAAGGATCGGCGTGCTACCAACACCGAAGAACGGTTCAGGCACGTTCCAGTCCTTGGCGGTGTCGCGTTGCCAGACCAACTTGCCATCTGCAAGCGACAGGCAGGTCAATTTGCCTTCCGCGCCAAAAGTGAAACAAAAGTTCGACGCGAGCAACGGCGTGCAACGGGGGCCGTTGTTGTAACCGAATGGATCGCGAAACTGGCTCGCGTCCTTGTGCTGCCACTTCGTTTTGCCCGTGGCGGCATCCATCGCTTCAACGATTTCCTCGTTGCCGATGCGATGATGCAGGATGACCAATCCGCCAAGCACCGAAGGCGCGCTGTAACCTGAACCGACGTTCTTCTCCCAAACCTGAGTTGGACCATTCGTGGACCAGGCATCAAGCAGACCGGTTTCACTCGAAGTATTGTCATGGTTGGACCCGAGAAATTGAGGCCAGTCTGCGGCAGCCGAGTTAGCAGCGAACTTCAGAACGGCAACGAGAAGACCGAACACGATCAACTCCCGCACCCATAACAACCGGACACGATGCTGTGGCAATGAAATCATAAGGCGTCAGCTTTGTTCGAGGCTGGCTGACTCCGCAGCGTGATTCAAACTCAATCGAACCTTCTCAACAGCGATTCCGCATTCACCGGTTTCCGATTTCTTCGCGTGAGTTTCCCATGGGACACGATATTCTCCGCGCGTGAATCGCCTGGACCAAGCGCTCGTGGATCGCGGACTTTGTGAAAGTCGCGAGAAAGCCAAGCGCGCAGTCATGGCCGGTCAGGTGCTCGTGAACGGTCAACCCGCCCGCAAACCGAGTGATTCTGTCGCCAACAACGACGAACTCGCACTCGCCACGCCGGAAAAGTTTGTCAGTCGCGGCGGGCACAAGCTCGAACATGCGCTTGCCCATTTCCAACTTGCCGTCACAGGTCTTACCGCCATTGATGTGGGTGCGTCAACGGGTGGCTTTACCGATTGTTTGTTGCAAGCCGGCGCAGCGAAGGTTTACGCCGTGGATGTCGGTCACGGGCAGCTCGCATGGAAACTCCGAGGCGATCAGCGCGTTGTTGTGATGGAGAAGACCAACGCCCGTCATCTCACGTTTTCGCTCATGCCGCAGCCCTATTCACCCGCCGACCTTGCGGTGATCGACTGCTCGTTCATCTCGTTGCGCAAAATAGTTCTGCCCGTCGTTGCTTTGTTGAAGCCGGTCGCTAAAATCGTCGTGCTGATCAAACCGCAGTTCGAGGCAGGCAAGACCGAGGCGGACAAAGGCGCTGGTGTGATTACTGACCCCGCCATTCACGAGCGCGTGCTGCGGGAACTTGAACAATTCATCCGTGCGGAAACCGGATTGACGTGGATCGGCGTCACGGAATCACCGCTGATGGGTCCGGCGGGAAACAAAGAATTTCTGGTGTTGATTGAAAAACAAGGCTGACAAACTCAAACGCATCGGTGTCATCGGCAATTCGCAGAAGAAATCCTGCGCAACTGCCGTCGCCCAGGCCGCCCGCATCATACGCAAGTCGGGCCGCAAACTTTTCTCAGACGCCTCCACCGACAAGCTCGCGCGACTCAAGGCCGAAGTGTGTCCTGACATGCTCACGCTGGCGCGCAGTGTGGATCTGTTGCTCGTGTTCGGTGGCGACGGCACGATGTTGCGCGTCGCACGGGAAATTGCCGGAGCCTTGACACCCGTCCTGGGAATCAACATCGGCGGACTTGGCTTTCTGACCGCCGTTCCTTCGGATGACCTGGATCACGCACTGGGTTTAGTGCTGCAAGGTGAGTTCACATTTGAACGCCGTGCCCTCATTGAAGCAACCGCCCGACGCGGGAAGATGACGATCCGAAAGAACGCACTAAACGACATTGTCGTCAGTCGTGGCGAAGTCTCGCGGCTCATCGAACTCGCCGTAGCAGTAGATGACGAACCGCT
>CAYSDO010000122.1:5640-10242 GCA_964429665.1 uncultured Bifidobacterium sp. | reverse complement strand
AGCTTGACCCGCTCTGCCGGATAAATTCCGCGTTGCGCAGCTTCGAGTACACGCGATGAAATATCCGACGCTTCGACCTGCCAGTTGAACGAACCGTTCGCGCGGGCGTACTCGGCCAGGACGATGGCAACGGTATATGGCTCTTCCCCGGAGGAACACGCGGCACTCCAAAACCGGAACGCCTCTCCGCGCATGATGAGCTTCGGCACGAATTCCTTCAGGATGTTGTCCCGCAGAAAATCCACATGCTGTATCTCGCGGAAGAAATGCGTGTGATTCGTGGAGATCAAATCCACCAACGGCCCGATCTCTTGAGCACCGCGCTGACCTTCGAGAAATTCGCAATACGCCTCGAAGGAATCCAGGCCGAGTTGCCGCAGCCGTTTTCCCAAACGGCCCGACACCAGCGCCTGCTTGTCCGGCCCCAGCCGGATGCGGCTGTGCTCATAGACCTTCTCGGCGATGAAATGATACGCCTCTCCGGAAATCGAATGCTGCAAAGTGTCGGGCATACCTGCTTAGAAATCCTTGAACCCCCCTTTGGCACTTCCTGCTAGTTGCGGGATTGGTGAATCCATATCACCTGACACCTTTCGGAAACCTGGCGCGGCTGGCGGAAGCGGAATTGTCGCGGCATCGGCGGTGATGATCGGAGATTTTGCCCTCAGTTTCGCCTTCGGAATAATGCCGCCCGTCTTTTTGGGTGACGGTTCTTTTGCGCTATCAATTGGAGCAGCAGGTTGCTGTCCCTCGCCACCAACCAAGTTGCGCAAATGGTTGACCGTACCCCGCAGAACCGTTGCCTGGGCACTCAATTCCTCGGACGAGGCTGCGATTTCTTCGGCGCTTGCGGCGTTGGATTGTGTGACCTTGTCCACTTGAGTCACCGCCGTGTTGATCTGTCCAATGCCCTGGCTTTGTTCTTGTGAAGCGGTGGATATCTGCACGAGTTGGTTGTCCACCTGCTCAACTTTGTGAAGGATGTCAGCCAGCTTGGACTCCAGTTCTTTGGAACGGCCTGCGACTTCCTCAACGGCCTTGGTGACTTTTTCGGTCACACGCACGCCGTCTTCGCTCTTCTTGATGGAGGCATCAATCATGTCAGCGGTTTCTTTTGCCGCCTTGGCGCTCCGTTGTGCCAGCGAGCGGACTTCGTCGGCAACGACGGCAAATCCAGCACCGGCTTCACCCGCACGCGCGGCTTCCACCGCGGCATTCAAAGCCAACAGGTTGGTTTGGAATGCGATCTCGTCTATTGTTTTGATGATCTTCGAGACATCCGCACTTGCGTTTTTGATTCCGTTCATCGCTTCACACATCTCATTGCTCGCGACGCGAATGTTTTCCATCGCTTTGTCCACATCGTGGGTGCTTTCAACACCGGAATCAGCGGCGGTTTTTGTTTGTACCGCCAGATCCTTCACGCTCTGCACAGTCTGCGAGTTCCGGTGTGTCATGCTGGAGATTTCTTCCAGCGATGCGCTGGTCTCCTCGATGCTCGCGGCCTGCTGACTGGCACCGACGGCCAGTTTCTGGCTCGCTTCAGAAACATTGCTTGCGGCATCCGTGGTCTGGTCGCTGCTGGAATCAATTTCGCGAATGATGGCGTTGAGCGGACGCACAATCATGTTTCTGTTGAGGAGGAAGAAACCCAGGCCTATCAGAACCGTGATTGGCAGCACCCACATCATCGTGTGTTTTAACCCGGCGGCAACTACGGCATCCGTGTGATCCAGTTTGGACTTGAGTACGAATGCTCCGTGAATCTCGCCGACTTTCCAGTTTTCCATCCCAAAACCAACGGGATCTTTTCCATCACCTGTTGCACTGTTCTTGGGATCACCATGACAGGCCAGGCAATCGGCGGTGAGCATGATGGGGCGCGCATAGACGATCTCATTACGCTTCTCGTCCACTTTGAAATACTCCTCCTGTTTGCCGCTTTCGAGAACATCAAGGATTTCCGCCTCTTCGGCTGTCGGCTGATTCTTCGGGTTGCGCGCCTGATTCTTGGGCACGCGAAAATCGTATCCCTCCTTTTTGGCAACCTCCTCGATGGCCTTCCACGCAGCGACAACGGGCACAGTCCCGTACAGCGTCGAAGATCGAAGGTCTCCTGATTTTTTATACTCGGCCAGTAACGCCGCTCGATCAAATGCATTGTTCCTGTTCAGCGTGGCAATGCTCTCGCGGACGTTTTCCGCCTCCAATACAGCCGCGCGCATGGTGTCACGCGTCAATTCAATGCCTTGTTTGCGGATGATGTTGCGTTGCACGATCAGGCCAGCAACGACGCTGATAACCACAGACCCAAGAGCTGCTGCGATTATTTTTGTGCCGAGTTTCATGTTTTTACCTTTCCTTTTGTTTGCGCTACATAGGACTTGTTTGTTGTTGTTGTTGAATGAATTTTTTGTTTCAAAAATCTTGAAATCCGCCTTGTCCGTTTCCAACCGGCTCGGGCATTGGAATGTCGCGATCGTCCGGCACGTTGCGGAAGCCGGGCGCGGGTGGAGCAGCCGGCAGTTTTGCCTTCGCCTTGGCCGCTGACTTCGAAGACCTGGCTGTGACAGCTTTGGGCTGCGGCGGGCTGTTCTGCACCACGCTCTCCTGACCGGATGAAGCGCCTGAAACCACTGCTTGAAGCTGCTGCACGATTGCCTGCAACGAGGCAACTTGCCCTGTCATCTCCTCCGCCGCGCTCGCGTTTTCCTCGGCACTGGCGGCGTTGCCCTGCGTCACCTTGTCCATCTGGCCCACAGCCATGTTGACTTCTGCGATGCCCTGGCTCTGTTCTTTGCTCGCGGCGGAAATCTCGCCGATGATTTCGTCGAGCGATTTCACTTGAGAAACAATGCCGTTGAATACCTGTTCGATGTTGCGGGCGTTGCCCTCGATTTCACCCAGACTCGACACAACCTTCTTGCTGGCCACTCCACCGAGAGCGCTGCGTTTGACGGCGGCTTCGATCTTCTCCGAGGTGTCACGTGCGGCCTGCGCGCTGCGTTGCGCGAGCGAACGAACTTCATCAGCAACCACGGCGAAACCTGCACCCGCTTCTCCCGCGCGTGCCGCTTCAACTGCGGCGTTGAGTGCGAGCAAATTGGTTTGGAACGCGATCTCGTCAATCGTCTTGATGATCTTGGCGATCTCCTGGCTGGAGGATTGCATTTCGCTGACAGCGGATTCCATTTCGCCCACCGCACCTTTGACGGTGTTTAATGTGCGGCCCATTTCAGAAATCCTTTCCAGTCCGGACGCAGCGGATTCGCGCGCTTGATTGCTCAATGTTTTGCTGCTGGCCGCGTTGTCCGCGTTGCGCTTGGTCATGGCGGAAATCTCTTCGAGTGAAGCGCTGGTTTCTTCCAACGAGGCGGCTTGTTCACTCGCGCCTTCGGCCGTGGTCTGGCTTGAAGTTGCGACTTCCCGCGCGGCGGTGCTGACTTGTTCACCGACCTGATGGATGGAAGTGATGCCCTGCACAAGCGGACGGGAAATGGAGCGTCCCAGCCAAACACCCACGCCAATCAAGGCCGCGATACTGATCCCGATGGTAGCGAGGATTTGGTGTATTTGACTGTTGACCGCAGCCAGCGCCTCTTTTTCCGGCACGCGGACGAGGACACCCCACTTGAGGCCGGGAAAACCAAGTTCGCCATCGCACACTGCATAGCCCGAAACGGAGGAAAGTTTCGTCGCCGGATCAACCGATATTTCATGGCCGGCTTTTCCTGCGGCCAGATTTTTTGCCGAAGCCAGACCCAGTTCGGCGAGGTTCTGTTTCAACAACACGTTCGAGTCGTGTTGGACTTCCGATTTGCCGCCGTTGCTGGAAGGATTGTAATCCACAATGACCCGGCCGGTGTGATCCAGCAGGGAAAGCCGGGCCGTGGTGAGATTGTTTTCTTTGAAGAAATTATACGCGTCAGAGACGAGTTCCTCGACCAGCGAGAAATTCGCACAGTTGTGCCAGACGCCGACGACTTTGCCGTTTGCGTCCCTGACGGGCGCAGAAAAGCCCAGCACCAACCCGTCATTGCCGTAGGCTTTTTTCACGTCTTCATCCGCTTGCACGTCCTCAACAAACGTTCCATCGAGTGTTTCACTCTTCATGAAATGGCCCGCAAGTGATTCTTTGAACCACGCGGCGTCCTTGAAGTTCTTTTGGTATAACCATGCTGTATCAATGGCCTTGCCGGACGGATCCTTGTCATTGACGGCAATGACCTTTCCTTCGAGGTCAACGACGTAGCTCAATAAATAAAAGCCATAAAGGTTTGCGTAACGGTTGGCAGCTGCGGCGATCTTGTTCTTTTCGCTGCCGACCTGGTACCAGGATTTCTGGTCGTTGACGGCGTCGTTTGCACCGAACGCCTGAACGTCTCCGTAACGCTCAAAAAGATTCCGGTCAATCTTGTCGCCAAGATTCTCAGCCAGACTTTCATAGCCTGCGGCGACATCTTCAGACATGTGGCTGGCCGTGCGATAGGCCAGGACGCCGATAACGATGGCCGGCACCAGCCCGGTACAGACGATGGCAATCGCCAGTTTTTTTGTTAGAGCCATGTTTTTCGTTGGATTCGATTTCATTTGATTTTCGAG
>CAYSDO010000122.1:0-5630 GCA_964429665.1 uncultured Bifidobacterium sp. | reverse complement strand
GAACCTTCTTTGTTTGAGTTTGGTAAACTTGAACGGGTTAGCGCAGGACGGCTTGAGCGAATTTCTGCGCGTCTCCTGCCAGCACGCGGTCAATGTCGAGGAGCGTCTTGACCGCGCCTTTGATCTTGGCCATGCCGAGGATGTAGTCGGTTTCCACCGCAGTCCCAAAATCCGGAGTGGGTTCGATGTCGGTGGCGATGATGTTCACAACTTCCTCGACTCCGTCCACAATCAGCCCCATCAACGACGAGGTTTTGTCGGCCAATGCAATTGAGACGACCACGATGCACGTCAGATCGGTGTTCTCGGCCTTGGCAAGACCGAACTTGATGCGCAGGTCCGCAACGGGAATGATCTTACCGCGCAGATTCAACACGCCTTTGATATAGTCGGGCATCTGCGGCACTGGCGTGATGTCACAGAGGCGGATGATCTCGCGGATTTTGAGCACGGGCACACCGTAGTGTTCGCGACCCAGAACAAAGGTCAGATGTTTTCCGGCGAGTTGTTGCGTGAGATTGCCGGCAGTTGTTTCGATTGTTGCAGTTGCCATATTATAGTTGCCTTTCCGTTGCGGTGCCGTGGTTCCAAGGTGTCTGTCGGTACGCAAGTCCTGCTCTTCACACGAGTCCGCTGAGTCGCTTATCGGCGGATTTCCGGCAGGCTTGAGACATTTTTGTCGCGGCGGCTTCCAACCATCATGGGGTTCATTCATGTCTCGAATCCTGAAGTTAAAAATCCATTGTGCTGCGAAAGCTGAACACCAGCGCGTCATCCAACGCACCGGAGCCGCCGGGGTGAATGATGTACTGAACTCCGGGCTGAAGACTCCAGCCGTGCGTCACCTCACATCGGTATTCAAACTCAATCGCCAGCTCGTGATCTGGGATGGGATCGTTCGTGGCGTTGAAACCATTTGCATCGCGGCCAAGTCGCCGCAACTCGCGACTCATCTGACCGTAGGCGACACCCAGGCCGCATGTGTCTTCATCGCGAGCGGGCAAAAGTCCCGTGCAGGTGATTCCAACCTCGGCGTAGAATTCGAGAGTGTTCCGGTCAGGCGGTGCGTAACCGATCCGCGAAAAAATTCCCACGCCCTGCTCTAAATCTTTTCCCTGCGATGGCTCATTCCACAATGTCTGCTCGCAAGCGAGGTAAATCCCCCAGTTGCCATCGATCTGACGCGGATTGCCGGAAGAAAGCGGATCGGCTAGCGAGAGTCCAGCGTCATCAAACCTTGAATGACCGAACGTGGCCGTGTGATACCAGCCTCCCAGCTTCAATGATCCTGCCATCGCGTCGCCTTCACGGAGTTGTTTCCATGAACGACCGGATTCAACAACCACCAGCGCGCCCTCGTCGAAGCGAAACCTGACGCCGTTTGGATTTGTCTCGCGCCCGACTGCATCGAGCGGATTCACGTCACCATCAAACACAGCGGCCTGGACAAAAAACTCTTCGCCAGGATGCCAGGCCAGGCGAACACCGGGAGCGCCTTGTGGATAGACGGGCGCGGGGATATTTGCGCCGGCTATTGGAAACCAGCCGAATGCGCTGTTGCAAAAGACAGCACCGCGCTCGGTGTAGGCGAATTCCTGGTCGGCGGCGATCTGTCCGACGCGGAGCGAGAACCTGTCGTCTGCCATGGATTGCTCGAACCAAAACTCAAACAGGTGTGGTTCATCAGTTGCATCCAGATTGCTAAGAACGAACAAATCCCCCACGTAATGCTCGCTCAAACTGCGTCCGTGAGGATAGAGCATCGCCATGTGCAGCCGTCCTCCTCGCCATCGGGCAAGCTTGTCGAGATCGCCGTCCACACCCACCGACAGAAGTCCGTTATACACTGTTCCTGATTTGATCCCGCCATGTGTATTACCCGCAACCTCTCCGGTGTATTGAACTGTGAAATCAATCCCCGCGTTGCCGCAGACGCTCCGAATGCCTCCCCATTCGCCAAACAGATGCGCATCTGCGCCAGCCACCACGTCAGGGGGCGGATTCGTTATCTCTACCCCGTGTCGCCTGAACTCCGGCGTCGGGTTCAACAGCAGCGCCAGCGATCCGATGGTCGTAGCAGCATTTGTCAATGCATCAACAGGCATGGTGAGATGGCGGAGTTAGAAATCCTGGAATCCACCTTTTTCGGCTGCGGCCAAAGTTTTTGGCTTCCCGGCAGCGACATTTCCGTGTTTGGCAATCCGGGACGATGCAACGTCTCTGTCCGGAAACGGAAACCGCGCACCCGACTTCGCCGCAGCCTTTCCGACAGTTGACGTGTTCGCATCCCGAGCAGCGCCTGCCTTGGGCCGGGACTCTTTCGCTTGCGCACCGATCAATCGCTCAAGTTGCTCCACTGCTCCTTTGAGGACTTCGGTCTGTGCGCTGAGTTCCTCGGCGGCGCTGGCATTCTCCTCGGCACTCGCCGCATTCGACTGCGTCACCTTGTCCATCTGCCCCACAGCCATGTTCACTTCGCCGATGCCCTGGCTTTGTTCCTTGCTGGCGGCGGCGATTTCAGAGACGACTGCGTCAAGAGATTTGATCTGGTCAACGATTCCCTTGAACACGCCCTGGATGTGTTGCGCGTTGACCTCCACCTCGCCAAGGCTCTGAACCACTTTTGCGCTGGCCACGCCGCCGAGTTCACTGCGTTTGACGGCGGTCGCGATCTTCTCGGATGTGTCCTTGGCGGCCTGTGCGCTGCGTTGAGCCAATGCACGGACTTCATCGGCTACAACTGCGAAACCAGCACCGGCCTCACCAGCCCGCGCCGCTTCAACAGCCGCGTTGAGCGCAAGCAGGTTCGTCTGGAACGCAATCTCATCAATCGTCTTGATGATCTTCGCGACTTCCTGACTCGATCCTTGCATCTCACGGACAGCGGTCTCCATCTCGTTGATCGCGCCTTTGATGGAGGCAAGCGTGCCGCTCATTTCATCCAGGCGCTCCAACCCTGCAGAGGCAGCATCGCGCGCCTGCGTCCCAAGGCGTTTACCGTTTTCTGCGTTTTCGGAGTTTCGTTTGGTCATGCTTAAGATTTCCTCCAAAGACGCACTGGTTTCCTCAAGAGAGGCGGCCTGTTCGCTCGCGCCCTCGGCCACGCCTTGTGTGGTGGCAGAAATCTGCACGGCGGCAGAAGCGGTTTGCTCTGCGCCGAGGGATAGTGTGGAAACAACCTGATTGATCGGGCGTGTGATGGATCGGATGGAAAGCACCGCCGCAACAATGGTGGCAAAGATCAGAATTATTCCAAACCACAACGTGGTCGCTACCAACCGGGTGCTGGTGGTCTCAATATCAGCCAGCGATTGATTGAGTTCCTCCACCTGCTCCTCCAGGAACGGATCCAGTTCTTTGTGGAGATTTTCCGCTGCGGCGTCGAAATCAGCCATCAGCTTGTTTCCACCCGCAGGGCCATCCTTGACGTAGGTTTCAGCCATCGCACGACCCTTCTGGTAGTAGTTGTCGAACTCAATTCGCAGTTTTTGGATCGTGTCGAGGTGTGACCGATTATTCTCTCGCTGGTACATGTCCTCGAATTTTTTTAGGCTGGCCAGAAATGACTCCCGGCACTTCGCAGCTTCTGCAAACCCATCATCAAGCCCGTCCTGTCCGCGAGTCGCAGATATGTCCTGAAAATACTGTTGCACTTCGGTGGTCTGCATCTGGAGGTCCCGGGCCAATCCTTCATAAACGGCGCTCTCAGTTTTTACCAGATGGGTTTTCTCCTTGATACCATGGACGGAGTAGATGCACGCAATCGCGCTCAACAACAATCCTGTAATCGGAATTCCACACAGAAGGACCAGTTTTGCTTTCAGTTTCATAATTTGTTTTGGGATGGATTTGTGATTGTCAAAGAGGGAATTCAGGCAGGTATTGCCCCGGATGCGGCAAGCTTGCGGACATGCTCAACCGTCTGTTGTGTCAGCACTCGATCAATATCCAGCAGCGCTTTCACAGAGCCTTTTATCCTGGCAAAACCAAGAATGTAATCAGCACCTGTCGCCACCCCGAACTCCGGCAACTCTTCAATGTCAGAATCGGATATGTTCACAACTTCCTCGACCGCGTCCACGATGACGCCCATGAGTGATGTGGATTTTTCCGACAACATCACCTCTGCGACGACGATGCAGGCAAGATCCGAATCGCGTGCGGCGGGAAACCCAAATTTCAGGCGCAGGTCTGCCACAGGAATGATTTTGCCGCGCAGGTTCAGCACGCCCTTGATGTAGTCTGGCATTTCGGGCAGTGGTATGATGTCGCATAGCCGGATGATCTCCCGCACCTTGGAAACCGGCACGCCGTAGTGTTCACGACCCAGAACAAAGGTGAGATGCTTGCCGGCAAGTTGTTTCGTGACAACTGGTGGCTCGATTGTTTGATTCGCCATGATTACGGCCTCTCGGATTATCTGGTGTGTCGGGCGAGAACCCCGCCACGAACGCCGCGCCCTATTGCAAACGCCCGTGACAACCTTGGTCGCCCGACACAACCCCTTTCGAAAGTGAATCGGATGATTTCTCATCCCGGCATTAATCATATTTTGGTAGATACAAACCATTTTTTGCCATCGGTTGAAAACGAATCGGGAGATGTGGTTGGTTTGTGCAGCCGCCGGGGTCGCAAACTGCTTCATCGTGCAGTGACGGTGTTGGGGCTGTTGAGCCTGACCAGCGAGTCCACGTTGAGGATCAACCCCACCCGGCCATCGCCCAGCACGGCTCCACCCGCCAGCGCCGCATTCTTCTTGAGCGCACCACCGAGCGATTTGATGACGACTTCCTGTTTGCCGATGAGTTCGTCCACGAGCAGGCAGCGGGTTTGATCGCCGGATTCCACCACCACCACAATTCCCTGCACGGGGTCGGTGGTCTTCGGTTTCTGCTCGAAATGTTTGTAGAGCCGCAGCAGCGGACTGAGCCGCCCGCGCACGTTCACCATCTCGCCGCGTTCGTGAACGGTGGAAATCATCTCCTGCTTGGGTCTGAAAGATTCGCGCACGGACAACGTGGGGATGATGTAACGCTCGCCGCCCACGCTTACGATCATGCCGTCAATGATCGCCAGCGTCAGTGGCAGATAGATCGTGAACGTCGTGCCCTGTCCGAGCACCGTGTCAATCTCCACTTTACCGCGCAGCTTCTCGATGTTGCGACGCACCACGTCCATGCCGACGCCGCGCCCGGAGATGTCCGTGACCTGCTCCGCCGTGGAGAATCCCGGCGCAAAGATCAGGTCGTAAATTTCCTTGTCCGAAAGCGACTGGCCGGGCTTAACGATGCCTTTCTCCTTCGCCTTGTTGAGGAGCTTCTCCTTGTTCAGGCCGTTGCCGTCGTCCTGAATCTGGATGACGATGTTGCCGCCGCGATGAAACGCGCGGAGATTGATCTTGCCGCCAGCCGGTTTGCCTTTGGCGACGCGCGCCTCCGGTTTCTCGACACCGTGATCCGCCGCGTTGCGGATCATGTGGATCAACGGGTCGGAAATCTCCTCGACGATGTTGCGATCCAACTCGGTGTCTTCGCCGCTAAGGATGAGTTGAACCTGTTTCTGCTGCTTCGCAGCGAGATCGCGAACGAGCCGGTTCATCTTCTGGAACGTGGCGCGTATCGGCACCATCC
>CAYSDO010000121.1:0-10249 GCA_964429665.1 uncultured Bifidobacterium sp. | reverse complement strand
CAGCACCAGCGGATATCCCGGCAGCAGTTTCTGGATTTCCGCGAGACGATCAAAGTGCAAACCTTGTTTGCCGGAAAACTTGTAAGCCCCGTGGCTCGTGCCGATGGCCACCGCGAGACTGTCGCACCCGGTGCGTTGAACAAATTCCTCCGCTTGCGCCGGGTCGGTCAGAATGGCTTCCTTGGCGTCCACGCTCATCTCGTCTTCGACGCCCTGCAACAGCCCCAGCTCGGCTTCCACGGCGATGCCGCACGCGTGGGCCTGTTCCACGACGCGCCGTGTGATCGCCACGTTTTCCTCGAACGGATGGTGCGACGCATCAATCATCACCGAGTTGTAATCGCCCGAGGCAATCGCCTCCGCACAACTCGCCTCATCGCCGTGGTCGTGATGGCAGGCAAAGACCACGCTGGGATAAATCTCTTCCGCGGCTTCCAACATCGCCGCCAGCATCCGGGGATGCGCATAATTCCGCATCACACGCGTGAATTGAACAATGACCGGCGCTTGGGCCCGCTCCGCTCCGCGAAACAAGCCGTGAACCTGTTCCATGCTGGAAACATTGAAAGCGCCCAGCGCATGGCGGCCATAAGCCGCTCGCAGAAGATCAATGGTGGCAAGGCGCATTCGGTCTCTCGCTGTTCACGTTAATGAAATCAAGTCTGCGGACAGGGAACGCGGGTGACAAGACCATTTAGCAACACCGGATTGTACAAACCTGACTGGTTTCATCTATTGTAGGCATCGCCTCCTGCGCGCCGGGCTTCAAGGTGGTCAAAGCACCGGCACAATTGGCCAGCGCCACGGCTTCCTCAAGCACAATTCCTTCCGCCAGGCGCGCGGTGAAGGTACCGGCGAAGGCATCGCCAGCCCCGACGGTGTCCACCGGGCGCACGCGCATTGTGGGAACGGCAAAACATTTTTCCGCCGTCAGGCAAATCGTGGATTTTGCGCCGCGTGTCACGAGCAATTGGGCAATGCGGCGCTCCACCAGCCTGCGTCGCCATGTGGTCGCGGTGCGGGCCAAGTTGCCGACCGGCAGGCCGAATATCTGTTGCGCCTCAAGTTCGTTGGCGATGACGGTGTGCAGCGCCACCCTGCCCCACGAAAAATCCGGCCGCAGCGGTGAGGGATTGAATACCACGGGTACGCCCGCAACGTTTGCAATGCGCATGGCCTCCAGCACCGCGGCCAACGGCACTTCCAACTGCGCCAGCAACGCGCCGGCGCGCCGGATGATCGCGGCCTGTGCGCGCACTGACGTCGCGGTGAGCCGCGCGTTCGCACCCGCAACCACGACGATGTTGTTTTGCCCCTGCCGATCCACTGCAATGAGCGCCGTGCCCGTGGGCGTGCGCGGGATCTTGCCAATGGCGCGGATATTGATTCCTTCACGCACGAGATGCTCCATATAAGCCACACCGTCCGCATCGTCTCCAAGGCAACCGATCATTGTCACCGCCGCGCCCTGCCGGGCTGCAGCCACGGCCTGGTTTGCACCCTTGCCACCGAAGCGACGCAGCAAGCCACGGGCGGGAACGGTTTCCCCGGCGGCGGGCAATCGCTCAACCTGCGCGATCAAGTCCACGTTGAGCGAGCCGACCACGACCACACTCGGCGAGGATGATTGAGTGGGGGATTTCATTTCACCGATTGTCTTGGCGGCTGGCCGCTGAGTTGAACCAGCGCCTCGCGGACACGGCCAACCTGTGTTGGGTCCAGTTTGAGAAAGCGGTCGCGTCCGTTCGCCTGAGGAGTGAAGCGCGTGAAACCGTCCGCCTCCACCGTGACTGTCCCCGCCTCGGAGAGGCTGAAGTAGCTGCGATCCGGCAGCACGGCGTAGAGTGCGCTGGTCAGGTCCCAGGTCGGGCGTTCATGCGGCGTCGGGCTGTAAAGCTGGTAGGCCTCAGCGAGCGGATGATGCGGCACAAAGCGGAAATCGCGTTCGATGCTGACGGCGGGATACGGCAGCGCGATGCCAATTTCGAAGCCGCTCCAGACAATCGGCGTGGGCCATTCGCGGGAAAGTTTCTGAGCGGCGGGAATATCCTTATACACGTTGAACTCAGGATAGTGGTTGTTGTCGCCAATGGTCTGAAATGCGCCGGCCATCACGGACAACAATTTTACCTTTTGCTTTATCAGGTCGCGTCCTTTCAACGGGGAAAGATCGTCGCCTGGCGTATCGAGCAGCGCGGCGAAATTGGAAAAGTATCCCACCTGCACCATCACAACGCTGCCGTCTGGTTGAGCGACGAGCAACTTTCGGAGCAGGCGCAAGGAATCCGGTGCGTCACTGCTGCGCTTCAGGTCATGAGCGTACCGCAGCCGATCACCGTCCCGCGCCTCTGCCAGCAACAAAAACTTGCTGGCATCCGTCTCCGATTTGGCGCGAATGAAACCAATGGGCAGATTGGGTCTGCCATAAAAGGTGTTGACGGCATCCACAAAAGGGCCGGCCAGTTCGTCGCTACGTGTGATGGTGACGCCCAGCAATTCACAAGCGCCACGATCCACCAGCGCGTGCAGCAGGCCAAGGGCGAGCGCGTCGTCCACGTCATTGCCAATGTCCGTGTCAAAAATGATTTTCACCGGCGGCGGCGAAGGGACATCTGCGACGCAGACTGGCAGCACGACACACAGGGCGACGATTGTGGCAATATGCTGAAGATGGTTTATGGTCTTGATGATATTCTCCGTTCTTGTTGTTCAGGGTAGCTGCGCATTCAGGAAACAGTTCCATGACGTTGTGTCGCGAACGTCAGCATCCCAGAAATTTCGAGTCGATTTTCGACTGCGCATTCTTCTGCACTAACTGCCACGGCTTTGGCAAGCACATAGCAACCCGCCGATGCCTCAAACCAAAAAAACTCAAGGCAGCGCTTTGAAATTGAAACCTGACAGAAGGGCGATCCTTGGTGTAATAGGTATGAATCATGAAAGCATCGCCCAACGTCAACGCGCATCGTTGCGTGTTTCGATTTGGATGGCTTCACTTTCTTGTTATCGCATTCGGAGTCGGGAATTCCGCCGCAGAAACGTCCAGCCCATTTACCCCCAAGCAGCTTGAGTTCTTCGAGCAACGAATCCGTCCCGCACTCGCCAACGAGTGTTACGAGTGTCACGGGGCGAAGAAACAAAAAGGCGGGCTGCGCGTGGATTTCCGCGAGGGGCTGCTCAAGGGTGGCGATTCCGGCCCTGCGCTCATGGCGGGCGATGCAAAAAAGAGCCTGCTGATCCAGGCGATCAACCATGAAACTCCCGATGCGGAAATGCCGAAAAGCCGCCCCAAGCTCGCGGAGCACGTCATCGCGGACTTCGTGACATGGGTGAATCAAGGCGCACCCGATCCGCGCGACCAACCGCCAACGGAATCCGTTACAAACGACGCGATCTGGGACGCGAAAGTCAAAGCCAGCAAGAGTTGGTGGAGTTTCAAACCGGTGCAAAATCCAGTCGTGCCCACGGTGAAGAATGCTCTGTGGCCGTCCACTTCCATTGATCCATTTATTCTCGCAAAGATTGAGCAGGCAGGCCACAAACCCGCTCCCCGCGCTGACAAACGTACCTTGATCCGGCGCGCGACGTTCGATCTCACCGGCCTTCCTCCGACTCCCGAGGAGATGGACGCTTTCGCCGCAGACAATTCCACCAACGCCTTTGCCAGGGTGGTTGATCGCCTTCTGGGTTCCCGTCAATACGGCGAACGGTGGGGAAGACACTGGCTGGACATCGTACGCTACGCGGACACCGCGGGTGATACGGCCGATTACCCGGTGGGCCTTGCGTGGCGCTATCGAAACTACGTAATTGATGCCTTCAACGCCGACAAACCTTACGACGAGTTTTTGCGCGAACAGATCGCCGGCGACATCCTGGCGGAGACTGGCCCACGCGAACGGTTCGCCGAACGGGTGACAGCCACCGGATTCCTCGCGATCTCGCGGCGCTTCGGATTTGATTCAGAAAACTACCACCACCTGACCATCCAGGACACATTGGACACGCTCGGGCAAACCGTTCTCGGCCTGAGCATGGGATGCGCGCGGTGTCATGATCACAAATTCGACCCAGTTTCGATGAAGGACTATTACGCGCTCTACGGCATCTTCGCGAGCAGCCGTTACGCGTTTCCCGGCTCGGAGCAAAAAGGAAAATTGCGGGCAATGGTGCCACTGTTGCCACCGCAGGAATCGCAACCGAAATGGCGCGACTACGACCAGCACGTCGCAATATTATCAGAACGGATCGCCCGGCAAAAACAACCCGTGCCTTCGGCTGTGTTTCGCTCGCTCCACGATCCGGATGGTGATTTTGAAATTCAAAAGGATGCCGCCGGTGGGAGTTATGGGGTGATCGTCCCGCCGTGGCTTTGTGAAGGGAGGTTGAGCGTCACAACCGCTGCCCAGAGTCCGTTTAAGAATCTCTACCCGGCTGGCAAATTCGGCGTCAACATCGCCGCCGGGGACAAGGACTATCGGCTCGAGCAATCTCTGTATCCACTGCGCACCCGCGACACCTGCCGGGTGCTTCACGTGAATCTGGATTTTCGCCCTGCAACACCTGGCGAAGGAACAAACGGAGCGCACCGATTCTGGATCGGAGCGAGTGAGGATTCTCCGGCGGTTGAATTGCTGATTTCCACGCAGTCAGTTTTCGCACGAGAGGGAACGCAGACCAAAAAGCTTGCCGCATTGAGTCCACATGAATGGCACAACCTGCAACTGACATTGGACCTGGACAGCCGCACTTTTTCCGGCAGCGTCGGCAGGCTGGAAAGCACGACCACTTTCGTCAACCAACCATTCGCGCCTGGTTGGTCCGGGAAGATTGACCATGTCGTCCTGGATTCCCAAGCAAAGGTTGGCGCGGTGCTGCCGGTCCTGGAGATTGATAACTTCGGCGTACAGCCAGAAACCATCGCGCCGGTTTCGAGCACATTGCCAGCCCTCGTATCCACGCCCGGCCAGGCAGACCCGGTGGCGCTCGACGCAGAGCTTCAGAAGTTGGTTGGACTGGACGGCGGTCTCGAGTGGCAGACGGACGGCGCCCCACCAGCTAAACCCTGGAATCCCGGACCGAACAGCGTGGTGAAGGTTTCCGCCGCCGCACAAAGTCCCTATCGCAATATTTTCCCAGCGGGGAAGCTTGGCATTCAGATGCCCAATCGCGGCGAGTACGACGGCTTCGGCATGACGCTCAACAGGAAATGGTCGGCGGCCAGCAACGATGTTTTGTATGTGGCTTTTGACTTCCGCTGCGGCAATCAGGATGCGGGCGGAGAAGGTTCCTGGCGTTACTACGTCGGTCACGGCGCCGGCAATTCGGCTGCTGTGGAATTGCACTTTAACGGCAGCGAAGTGTTTTCCCGCTCGGGCGATTCTTACAATTCCGTTGCCAGATTACGACCCGGCGAATGGCATCAAGTGCAACTCAAACTAAGCCTGAAGGAGAAAACCTATAGCGGCACCGTGGCGACACCGACCGGAAGCGCCCGTCTCACCGGCACATTCGCCACGGGTTGGGATGGTACGATTGATTACACGTTCATTGACAGCTACGGTCATCATCCGGGAGTTCGACCGGCATTGGACGCGGATGATTTTGGTTTTCAAGAATCGCCGTTCCCAGAATTGGATGCCCCGTCTCTTGCGGAGACCGAAGCCGAACAGGAATCCCGCCGCGCTCGTGTGGCAGACTTGCGGAAACAACTTGCCGAGCTAAACGAGGAGGTGAAGCGCTACACGAAGGAACTTACCACGCTGCTTGTGGAAGGTCCGTGCGAAATGACCTACGGAGTGGTGGAAGGAACTCCACACAACGCGCGCCTCCAAATGCGCGGCGAACCCGACCGGCCCGGCGCAGAAATTCCGCGCGGTTTCATCAAGTCACTCGGCGGCGGCCCGTTGCCCGACAACACCGCAGGTAGTGGGCGGCTCGAACTCGCGCGATGGCTCACCTGGCCGGAAAACCCGCTCACCGCCCGCGTCATGGTCAACCGCCTGTGGCAATTTCATCTCGGCCACGGACTCGTCGCGACACCCAACGACTTTGGTGTACGCGGCCAGCCACCGACCCATCCGGAACTGCTCGATCATCTGGCCACCCGCTTTGTTCAGAGCGGCTGGTCCGTAAAGGCAATGCACCGTTTGATCATGTTGAGTTCAACGTATCAGCAGGCAAACCAACCCGGCGACGGCACATCGCATTCTGATTATTCTGGATTCACACGGCGCCGACTCGACGCTGAGGAAATTCGGGATTCCATTCTCGCCATCAGTGGTGACCTGGACACATCCCCCGCCACCAGCCATCCCTTTCCTTCGCCAGTGACTTCTGCCTACTCGCAACATGGCCCGTTCAGCGCCGCCTACGACAATGACAGGCGGAGTGTTTATCTGATGACGCAGCGCATCAAACGCCACCCTTTCCTGGCGCTCTTTGACGGACCGGATCCAAACGCCAGCACTGCTGATCGCCGCACCACCACCGTGCCGACACAGGCGCTCTATTTCCTCAACTCACCATTCCTTCACGAGAAAGCCGCCAAGTGCGCCGGCCGTTTGCGTTTGGCGTGCGGGGATGAATCGCAACGAATTGAAATGGCATGGCGACTCACGACGGGACGCACGCCAACTGAATCCGAGCGCTCCGAGGCGGCGGAATTTCTGAGCGCCTATCGGGCCGAACTGGTTGCCGCCGGACAGGCCGATGCTGAACCCGGCGCATTGGCGGCTTACGTACGCTCACTTTTCGCAAGCAACGAGTTTCTTCATCTGGACTGAAATCATTGCCATGAAACCTCACTGCACATTCGATTTCTCCCGCCGCGGATTCCTGAGGTCCATGGTGGGCGGCTCCATACTCCTTCCCAACCTCCTCACCCAATTGCTGGCTGACGAAGCCGCGCCCGCTCGCAGCATTGATTCCTTGTCCCCCAGGCCGCCCCACTTTCCGCCGAAAGCCAAATGCGTGATCTTTCTCTACATGAGCGGAGGCGTTTCACACGTGGACTCATTCGACCCAAAACCCAGACTCTTCGCCGATGTGGGGAAGACAACCTCCGTCAACGAGTACCAGGGTCGCAAGGGAGACTACAAAATGTTTCTCAAACGACCGCAGTGGGAATTCGCCCCGCATGGAAAGTCCGGCATCGAAGTCAGCACGTTGTTTCCGAATATCGCAGGTTGCGTGGATGACCTTTGCGTGATTCGCTCCATGAAATCGGACCACACCAACCACTACGAAGCCACTCTCGGGATGCACACAGGCTCATTCACGTTTGCCCGACCGAGCATTGGCTCCTGGGTCAGCTACGGGCTGGGAACGGTGAACCGAAATCTGCCGTCCTTCGTGGTGATCGCACCGAAATCGCCTTACGCCGGTGGCCAGGTGTGGGGAAGCGATTTCCTGCCGGGGGCGCATCAAGGAACCCTCGTAGTGCCAGGCGCGGAACCCATCGCCAATGTCCAGCGTCGCGCCGCCTCCCAAAAATTGCAGGAATTGGAACTTGGTCTGATGGCCCGCATGAATCAGCGGCATCTCGCGAACCGATCCGACGACCCGCTCCTGCAAGCGCGCATCCAATCATTTGAGACCGCCTTTGGCATGCAGATGGAAGTGCCGCACGTTTTTGATCTGGCCGAGGAAAGTGACGCCACGCTGGATCTCTATGGCCTCAAACGGGGCCAGACCAGCGGCTTCGGCTGGCAATGCCTGATGGCCCGCCGGCTCGTGGAGCAAGGCGTGCGGTTTGTGGAGCTGATTGATTCCGGCTCGTCCGATAACTGGGATGCCCACGGCGACATGCTTACCCACACACCTCTGGCAAAGAACGTGGACCAGGCCGTCGCCGGTCTGCTCCGCGACTTGAAACAACGCGGCATGCTGGACGACACGCTGGTGGTCTGGACGACGGAATTCGGCCGCACACCGTTTGTGGAAGCGGAAAAGGCGGCTGGCCGCGAACATCATCACTGGGTTTTTTCCTCCTGGCTGGCCGGTGCCGGTGTAAAGCCGGGAATTGTTTACGGTGAGTCTGACGAATACGGCATCAACGTCGGCAAAGACCCGGTCCACGTCCATGATTTCCACGCCACGATCCTGCACCTCCTGGGCTTTGATCATGAGCGCCTGACATACCGCCACACCGGGCGCGACTACCGCCTCACTGATGTCCACGGTAAAGTCGTGAAGGGCATCTTGTCCTAAACCGGAAACAACCCCATAACATGCCCCAATCAAATGCAAACCGCGTTATCCCACAAAGCATCCATTGCTTGTTTTGGAATTGATGGCCACAGCGAGAATCCATCACGGCATTCCGAACTCACATCGCATTGGATACTTCACGTCAAACCACTTCAGCGCGGATTGCACACTCACAATTTAATAAAAAGAACTTTTGTTATGATGGCGCGTGCTTTGATCCTTTTGACTTTTGCAGTTCTTGAAGTTACCTCCATCCACGCGAGAGAAATCGAACTGACATTGCAGACTCGCGATCCGGCCACGGGATCAATCCTCCTCACGACCGAAAAAGTGGACACGAAACACATCGGCATCATTGCTGTGGATGTCTGGAACTTTCATTGGTGCAAAACCGCCACCATGCGTGTGGATGCATTCGTGCCGCGGATGAACAAGGCGCTCGATGCAGCCCGCAGCCTCGGCATGATGGTGATGTTGTGCCCCAGCGATGTCGTTGACAATTACGTTGGCTTTCCGCAACGCGAGGCAATTTTCGCATTGCCCAAGGTGATTGTACCTGCGGTTACCAACATCACGTGTCCGCCGGTCCCGGACGCTGGTGGTTGCGCGTGTGGTCGCGAACGCTGTGCCGTAAACTATGGTTGGGACGGCATGCATCCGGGGCTGCGCATCTCGGAGAATGACTTGATGCCTGATACGCAGGCCGAGGTTTATGCCATCTGCGCGAAATACGGGCTGACGCATTTGATTTACGTCGGCTTCCACACCCAGGTCTGCCTGCTTGGCAAACCCATGGGATTGAAAGCCATGAAGTCCGCCGGGTTGCATTGCGTATTGGCGCGCGACATGACCGACGCTCATCCGGGATATGATCCGTCGCGCAATTTCACACCCGATCTAAACACCGAACAGGTCGTGGAGCATTTTGAGAAATATCTTTCGCCAACGATCAGTTTTCAGGCGGAGCTGGAAAAACTGGGAAAGTGGGACTCGAAATGGGTGGTGGACCCCGTTCGGATCACACCTTGGGGAACGCCAATGCGCCCGCACCTGTTCGAAGAATCCGTCACAGTAACCCTCACTACGCCACTTCAGCAAGGCGCGGAGATTCGTTACACATTGGATGGCTCCACTCCGACCGATGTCTCTACTCTTTACTCCAGACCATTGCAAATTGCAGCCACAACGCATCTCCGCGCCGCAGCCTTTCAGAATGGCCGGGCCGTTTGTTTGGAGTCCGAAGGCTCATTCGCGCGACTCACCCCGCCGCCACCTGCTCCAGACATCGCCATCGGCGACTTGAAGCCAATCCGAAGCGTCGGCTTCGGTCACAGCTATGGAGGGCAAATGCGTTACTCCGGCAACACCCGACCACCGCAAAAAGACAAATCGAATCCTGGGCTTGACCTAAAAATCAACCGGAAGACTTACCAACAGGGCATGGGAGTCCACGCCCCGTGCGAACTAATGTATGAGCTCAAGCCGGAGTACAAACGCTTTGTCGCTTTGGCTGGCGCAGATGAGAACCTGATCGGCATCAGCAACGGCTCGAATCTGGCCAAATACCCGAGTGTGGTCTTCAAGGTTTTCATTGACGGCGAGGAAGCCGGTGCGAGCCCGGTGATGCGCGTGCAATCGCTGGCGTGGCGGTTTGATGTGGAGATTCCCAAGGGCGCGCGAATCATCAGCCTGGTCGCCATGGATGCGGGAGACGGTACGCGTGAAGATTTCGCGGACTGGGTCAATGCGGGATTTTTGACGAAATAACAAATCACAACGCCGGAGCGGATTCGGATCAATCTGAAGTGCCCAATCGATGCTTCGAAGTTAAGGCTTCGTCACTGTCCCGGGCGTACGCCCCATCAAGCGCATCCAGAGAGGGAACGCGTTTCCGGCTGACCGCTGTCGCCAGGCATCGGCAAGGACTGCGAGCACAATCACGGCGCCTGTCACCAAACGCTTCACAGGTTCGGAAGCCCCAACCTGAGCGAGGCCGGCTTCCAGCGTGGCAATGATGAGCACTCCGAAAAACGTGTTG
>CAYSDO010000120.1:0-10265 GCA_964429665.1 uncultured Bifidobacterium sp. | reverse complement strand
CGGACCTCCAACCTCGCAACCACCTCTACGTCACCGCAGGCGCACACCAACTCAATGCAAACTTCGGTCTGGATACGACGCAACTCTCCGATGGTTACCATGAGCTAACCGCCGTCGCCTACGAAGGGAGCAACGTCCGCACGCAGACCCGCACCACCATTCCCGTCTGTATCAGCAACTCCCCGCTTTCCGCCACACTGACCCTGCTCGACCTGACCAACAACGCTCCCGCCCAGGCCACTTACCACATCCAGGTTTCCGCCAATACCAGCAACGCCAGCTTGACGACTCTTTACAGCACAGGCGGCGCGATTGGTTTTGCCACTAAAAACCAAAACGCCACCTTCGATGTCATCGGCACAAATCTTTGGGCCGGACTGCACCCCTTCTACGCCATAGTCGAAACTTTCAGCGGGCAAAAATATCGGACACAGACAAGCTGGATTCGCTTGCAGTAAATTGCGCCCAATCCAACGACAGCAGTAGAGGCCATCTTGTTACTACTCCACCGATACGATCCTGGACGGCTGTTTCCTGCCGGCGAGCAGGAGTTGGGGTCGATCACCCGATTTCTTATTCATGAGCTGCGCTCCCAAAGGCGATTGAGGCGTGATGACGAGAACCTCCTTCTTTTCCTGCACAACCTCTGTTCCGCCAGCGCGAGGGCCGATGAAGTAAAAAGTCGTCTCTCCTCCCATCTCCAATTCCACGAGCGCACCGATGCCAATACCTTCTCCAGCAGCGAACCTCCTCACTTCCAGCTTTTCAAATTCAGAGATGGATGACTCCAGCTCAGCCGCCTGGCGCGACTGACCCCTGGCGAGGTAGGAGGCCTCCAGCCCACGGGTGTCGTATTTGCTCTCCGCCTTGCTTTGCTCGTGAGTAGCCTCGGCACGAGAATTTTGAGCGGCACGAAAGTAAACAGCCAACTCATCCGTCAGTCTTGCAACAATCTTTCCAATGAGCGCACGCTTGTTCATCGAACCATCAATATCAGGTACCTGCATCACAGATCAATCGAAGTCATTTGAATCCCCCCGATCAGGACCTGAATTATGCTGGATTGACCGGAACCGCTCATCCATTCTCTGACCCCACAAAAATCATGCGATCCAGCACCAAGCATTTGTTTACCGTAGTTGCGAGCTTCCTTCTTATTTGCTCCGCCACGGCAGGAGATCAACCCACTCCGTTTGAACTTCGCTATGGGGACAGGGTTGTCCTGCTCGGCGACACATTCATTGAACGCGAGCAATATCACGGGTGGATCGAGTTGATGCTCACGACGCGCTACCCTGAACGCGACATCACGTTTCGCAATCTCGGCTGGAGTGCTGATACGCCTGCAGGCGATTCCCGTTTCGGCCGTTCCCTGCTACAGGCGGGCCTTGAACCGGGAGACGAAGGCTGGAAACAACTGGTCAAACAGCTCGAAGAAGCCAAACCCACCGTGGTATTTGTCGGTTACGGCATGGCCAGTTCATTTGATGGAGAAGCTGGTCTCCCGAAGTTCAAGACGGATTACAACCAACTGCTGGATACCATCGAAAAGATCTCGCCGGGTGTCCGCTTTGTTTTAGTTGAGCCCATTTCGCACAAGGACGCGCTTTCCCTCGATCATTGCACGTCGCCCGCAGAAGAAACCATTCATAACAAGAATCTGGATCTTTATCGCAATGCGATCCGGCAAATTGGCATTACCCGGTCCGCCCGGACCATTTCCATGGAGGGCCTGTCAGGTTCTTCAAAGGTTGCTTGGACGGACAACGGCATCCACCTGACAAGCTATGGCTACATCCTGGCCGCGCAGGAAATCGAAAAAGGTCTGGGATGGAAAAGCGGCGCATGGAGCACCGCCAAAGGTCGCAACCTTGCCGAGCCGCTGCGCGAAGCCATTCTCCGCAAGAACGAATGGTTCTTCCATCGCTCACGCCCCGCAAACATGGCTTACATCTTTGGCTTTCGGAAAGGCGAGCAAGGTCAGAACGCCGTGGAGATTCCAAAGTTTGACGCCTTCATCGCCGCCGAGGAACAACGCATTGCTCAACTCCGATCCTTAAGTCCTGATGTCCGGGTTCCAGAACTCCCGCGTCGCGTGGGCAATTTAATTTCCAAGCATACACCACAACCTCACCCAACTTTTGAAGTGGCCGACGGATTTGAAGTCACGCTCTGGGCTGAGAACCCGCTGCTCAACAAACCGATTCAGATGAATTTCGATCCAAAAGGCCGGCTTTGGGTGGCCAGCTCCGAAGTGTATCCGCAAATCGAGCCCGGACAGGCCGCCACTGACAAGATTATCATCCTCGAAGATACCCACGGCATCGGCTTTGCCGACAAAGCCACTGTGTTTGCCGACAGCCTGCTGATTCCGACAGGCATCGAACCCGGTGACGGCGGCTGTTATGTCGCCCAAAGCACCGAGCTGCTTCATTTCAAGGATACCGATGGAGATGGCAAGGCAGACCGTCGCCGCATTGTGCTGAGCGGTTTTGGAACCGAGGATACACACCACAACCTGCACACATTACGCTGGGGTTTTGATGGCAGGCTTTACATGAGCCAGTCCATTTATACCCGCACGGACACCGAGACGCCCCACGGCGTGATGAGGCTGAAAGGCGGCGGAGTGTTCCGCTTCGACCCGAGGGATCAGCAGATGGAAATTCTCTTCCGCGGATGGGTCAACTCTTGGGGTCACCAGTTTGATGACTTCGGCCAGTCCTTCCTCACGGATGGCGCGGGGGGCGGCGGCATCAATTACGGCCTGCCCGGCGCGAGCTACGTCACGGCACCCAAAGCCCGACGCATTCTCAACAGCGTGAGTCCTGGCAGCTACCCAAAATTCGCCAGTATCGAAATCATTCGCAGCAGCCAGTTCCCCAGCGACTGGCAGGGTGATATGATCACGTGCGACTTCCGCGCGCATCGCGTCGTGCGGTTCAAAATCAACGACCAGGCGGCGGGCTACGTCACCAAGGAAATGCCCGACGTGCTCCGCACCACTGCTGACACCTTCCGGCCCATTGACCTGAAAATGGGACCAGACGGCGCGCTCTACGTTGCAGACTGGAGCAACCCCATCATCCAACACGGCGAGGTAGATTTTCGGGATACGCGCCGCGACAAGGAACATGGCCGCATCTGGCGCATCACGGCGAAGAGCCGCCCTCTGGTGCCAAAGGTTGATTTTACAAAGCTAAAGAACCCCGCATTGCTCGACAAACTGACCTCGCCAAACAGCTACGAAGTCGAGAGCGCCCGGCGCATCCTCGTCGAACGTGGTGCGGAAAATGTCCGAAAGGAACTGAGTGCCTGGACCAAGAACCAGAAAGCTGAAACAGCCCGCCTCCAATCCCTGTGGATGCATCAGGCCTTTAACATTCCCCAGCCCGCATTGCTGAACGAACTCCTCGCTGCGAAAGATGCACGCATCCGCGCTGCGGCCACGCGCGTGCTCAGCCACTGGGCGTCACCCGATGACACTTCCGCGCCAACAATGACCTCTGATGTCGCACTCGCCCGCTTGTCCTTGCTCGTTGCGGACGAAAACCCCCGTGTGCGCCTCGAAGCCGTACGGGCTCTTGGCAAATTCCACACCTCGCTTGCAGCCGACCTCGCCTTCAGCGTGCTCAACAAATCGATGGATCAATTCCTCGACTATGCACTCTGGCTCACCGTCAACGAACTCGCCGATCCGTGGATCGCCTCGCTCAAATCCGGCGGAACAAAACTCGTGGGTCGTGAAGCCCAGCTTGAGTTTGGGCTCAAAGCCATTGAGCCCGCGCTCGCCAGTGAAGTGCTCAGCCAGATCACCCGCAACAAGCCGTTGCCGCGCGACGGCGCCGGACCCTGGATTGAACTCGTGGGGACGGCTGGCAATGCGAAGCAGCTACGGCCCATGTTCGATCAATTGCTCGCGGGCGGTTTTGACGACGCTACGTCCATTCGCGCCATGAACGCCCTCGGCAACGCGGCCCGCCTCCGAGGCGTGAGGCCCGAAGGCGATCTTGCACCGCTGTCTTCGCTGCTCAAGGCGAATGACGAGAAAGTCCGCACGGCTGCCATCCAACTTGTCGGCACATGGAAACTCTCGCAATCAAGCGGCCAACTTACCCAGACTGCAAACGACATCAAGACCCCGGCTGGAGAACGCGCCGCTGCGTTCGCCGCACTGAGGGAGATTGGCGGCAGCGGAGTTATTGCCGACCTCAAGAAACTCACAAGTTCCGCCGCCACTTCTGAAATCCAACGCGAAGCCGTGGCCGCGCTCGCCGGTCTGGATTTTCCAGCGGCGCTGCCGGAGATCATAACCACGTTGAAAGCCACGACCAACGAAGCTCAATCAGCGGCCCTTTGGCGCGCGTTGCTCGGCATCCGCAAGGCAGGCGACCAACTCGCCGCTGAACTGCCGAAAGCTGGCCTGCCACAGGAATCTGCTCGCGTAGGTTTACGCATTGCACAGGAAGGCACACGAAATCCTGCGCTGGTTTCTGCACTCATGCAAGTTGCAGGCCTCAACGTCACCGCCAAACAGATGTCACCCGCCGAACTCCAGGCTCTGGCAGCTGAAGCTCTCGCCAAAGGCGACGCGGCGCGAGGCGAACTCGTGTACCGACGTAACGATCTTGCGTGCTTGACCTGTCACTCCATCGGTGGCGCGGGCGGCAAGGTCGGCCCGGACCTGACGAGCATTGGCGCTAGCGCTCCGTCGGATTACCTCGTGGAGTCGTTGTATTATCCAAACGCCAAGATCAAGGAAGGCTTCCATTCGGTGAACATCACCACCAAGAATGACCAGGAATTCAGCGGCATCGTGATCAGGGAATCGGAAAACGAAGTCGTCATCCGCAATTCCGCCAACCAGGACGTATCTGTGGCGAAGAACAACATCGCCCAGCGCAAAAATGGAGGATCGCTGATGCCCGGCGGATTGGTGGATGCCCTGTTGCCGGAGGAACGGCTTGATCTCATCAAGTTCCTCGCGCAGCTAGGCCGGCCCGGTGACTACGACGCAGCCAAAGGCGGCGCCGCGCGGTTCTGGAAGTTCTACCAAGTCACGTGGCAGAACGAACCGCTCGGAGTGGAACGCACCATCAAGGGCGACTTCACACTGAAGGACTGGTTGCCGACGATCTCCCTCGTGAACGGCACGTTGCCGAAGTCCGTTTATGAAGCGGCGTTCCCATCGCGTGGCGACTACACACGCGGTCTCTACGCGGCGACGCAGTTTCAATCCACCAAGGGCGGTCAGGCGAAGTTCAATCTCGTGGGCGAAGTCAAAACCGCCTGGGTGAACGGCCAACCCGTCAAGGCAAGCGCGCAATTCGCCGCCGAACTCAAACCCGGCGTGAACACGCTGGTGCTGCAACTGGACGGCACAAAACTCCCGGACATGATGAAGCTCAGTTCCGGTGATGTGTCGTTTTTGACGAATTGATCCGTAGCATCGGTATGTAGCGTCGGGCCTCTGGCCTGACGTAGAGGGCGCGCGTCCCGCCGCCCGGATTTGGCGCGCGAATGTTTGGAGGTTCAGGAAAAATTCCAGCGTGTTGGATTTGCGTGAGGCTTTTCCGCCGGGCTGGAAGCCACGGCTCTACGGCAGGCGGGGACGCCCGCCGCTACAGAGCTTGCAACCGCTCGTATGCGCTGCTCCATTTCCAATCTTTCGGCGCTTTGCCAAGACGTGCTTTCACCGGGTTGTTCTCGACATAAGCCACCAGCCGTGCGTGTTCTGCGTCGTCACGAATCCAGTGGTCAAGAGACTCCTTCTGCCAGAACTCTCCGGTGCGACCGAGCAGCTTGTTTGCGGCCTTGCTCGTGAAGGATTTCCAACTGTGGAGAATGTCACTCAGCGTGTGACCCGGCATCGGCCAGACAACGGCGTGAACATGATTCGGGATCACAACCCAGGCACGGAGCTCGTAACGTTGACCCTTGAAATGTTTCAACGCGCCCGCGACCAGATCAGCAACTTCCGGTTTGCTCAACCAACACGCGCCGTGTCCGGCGTCCAGCAGGGCTTCCACCTTGTCACAATACCAGGCGAGCAATTGCTCCTCCTCATGCCACGTCAACGGGCTTTTGCCGGCGCGAGCTTGTTCGAGGATCGCCTGGCGTTCATGTTTCAATCGGGCGACTTCGTGCGAGGGCAGCGAATCTGCGAGGCGAAACGTGACGAAATAAACCGCACCTTCCTTCTTCAAGTGCGGAAGTTTGCCGCGAAAATGGAGTCCAGCAACCAGTGGGTTTGGTATCGGGTCAGACTCGGGCATGGAGAAAAAGTGTCAGGCAGCCGCGTGAGCGGCAAGCGCGGAGTGCGGTCGTAGCGTCGGGCATCTTGCCTGACGTAAAGGGCGTGCGTCTCGCCGCCCGTATTTGGCGTGCGAATGTTCGGAGACTCAGGAAAAATCCAGCGCATTGGATTTGCGTGAGGCTTTTCCACCGGGCTGGAAGCCACGGCTCTACGGCAGGCGAGACGCCCGCCGCTACGGGGTGATGGCGCGGAAAAACTGGTTGGTGGCGGCTGCGGCGGGGACGTTGATGACCACAGGAACGGTGTAGGTGAAGTTTGTGAAATCTGTCCAAGGGCCAGCGGCCAGTGAAGGCGAGGTCTGAATGCGGTACGGTTGCCCGACGCTGCCATCAAGAAACGTGCAACTGAATCCGGTGGCAGGGGAATGAATCATGTTGCTGAATCTGCCACGGGCTGCACCGATGTTTGCCTTGGCAATGTTGGCAGATGCCTTGTTCCCTGCCGTAGTGAACCAACCTCCCGCGTACAGGTTTGTGCCGGATACTACCGATGCAACGACCGTGTCGTTCAGCCCTGAACCCAAAGCTGACCACACGCTTCCATCCCATTTGGCGAGGCGGTTGGCCACCAATCCATCCGCCGTGATGAACTCCCCTCCCGCATACAAATCCGTGCCTGATACCACCAATGCACCGACCCAAGAGTTCATTCCTGACCCCAAAGCAGACCAGACATTCCCGTTCCACTTGGCTATGTAGTTAGCTGCTGTTCCGCCTGCTGTAGTGAAAGAGCCTCCAGCATACATATCTGTGCCGGACAACGCCAGCGCACTGACCCAAGTCCCATCACCTCCGGCTTCCATCCCCGAACCCAAAGCTGACCACGCGCTCCCATCCCATTTGGCGATATAGTTAGCAGCCGTTCCTCCCGCCGTCGTAAAGTTGCCGCCCGCAAACAGGTTCGTGCCGGAGACTGCCAGAGCTCTGACTAAGTTGTTCATCCCCGAACCCAAAGCCGACCACGCGCTGCCATCCCATTTGGCAATCCCATTGACCGTCGTCCCACCTGCCGTAGTAAAATATCCTCCTGCATACAGATTCGTGCTGGATACTTCTAGCGCATAGACCCAGCCATTCATCCCCGATCCCAAAGCTGACCACGCATTCCCATTCCATTTTGCAATGTAGTTGGCGGTGATCGCGCCCGCTGTGGTGAACCCGCCACCCGCATACAGGTCAGTGCCGGACACCGCCAGCGCAACGACCATGTTGCTCATTCCCGATCCCAAAGCCGACCACGCACTCCCATCCCATTTCGCTACACGATTTGCGCTGATGCCGCCAGCAATTGTAAAATTACCACCAACGTAGAGGTTGCCGGAATTATCCACGACCGTCGCACTAACTGACGCATCGAGACCGGGTGGCGCACCCACGCTGCTCCAATCCGCGTCACTGAATGTGGGGTCAATGCGCACGGGATAAATTGCTGCGGCATCATCCACCAGCACGGCCAGTCGCGTGGCGGCAGGCGTCTCCGCCTGCCGTAGAGCCGTGGCTTCCAGCCCGGCGGAAATACCAGAACTTGCAAATGGGTCGCAGTGGAAACCGGACACTCCCGTCGTCCGTGCGCCTCTTCCGGGCGGCAAGATGCCGCCCTCTACGGCAGGCGAGACGCCCGCCGCTACTTCCATCCGCGCGGGCAACTCGCGGCCCGTGGCATCCACCACGCGCAGGCGGTTGTAGGTCAGCTTGCGTCCGGAGCCGTCCAACACCAACCGCACGCCATTCACCAGCGGCTCGGCTTTGGCACCGGTCACGTCCAGTTCCACGCGCAGTTCGCCCTCGCCACCGGGCCGTTGTTCCACAATGAAATCCTGTCGCACACCGTCCACGCTCACCGTGTATTCCTCCGTCAACCCGTCCCGGATGAACCGCGCAGTGTGATCCTTCACCAGGACCGAACCTTTGACCGGCAGCGTCATGGACTGCGGCGGGAAGCTTGTCGCCACGCCGCTTTGGAATTCGGGAAGGGCTGTCTCCATCCCATGGCCCTCCAAAAGCGGCGTCGGCGCTGCGCTCTGCCGCCGCAATCCATAGCCATCAGCGCGTCCCACTTCCACGGCCATCACACGGAAGCGTTCGCCGGAGGCAGTGTCCGCAGTGGAACTCAGCCAGAGGCCTTCGAGTGTGACGTGACCTTCGAGTCGTTGGAAAGCGCAGCGCAATCGCGCGCCGTCCGGTGTGGCTGTTACTGACAAACCATCACCGTGATATTGCTTGCCAGCCACGGCCCCGAGTTGATCCATGGGAATGGGCGCGGATTTGTTGGGCTCGGGGCTTGAAGCAACGGTAGGGTCGTTGCGCTGCGACGACCCCGGCCCGTTCAGGGCCGGAATACTTTCGACGGTGTTTCCGGCAAAATCATTGCGCCGCTGCACGCGGCGCAGGTCATCGCAGCGCGATGACCCCACCAAAGACAGCGTCTGACCGATTGCCTGAGCGGTGAGCAATGTGACCAGCGCAAATGAGAGCAGGCGGTGCGAGAGAAGGGCAGCTTTCCTTTTCATGGCGTGCGGGTTATATGAACACGACTTTATGCCCACGGCAGGGTTTGTCAATTTTCTTCTCGAATTCCATCCCGGCCTCGGCTGTCATTGGTTGCGTATGAAATCTTCTTCATCCTCCACCCAGTTTACCCGCCGCCGCTTTCTGCAAACCACAGCGCTCGCCGGATTCGCCGCGCCGTTTATTTTGCCCTCCGGCCTGCGTGCCGCGCCGCCAAATTCCAAATTGAACCATGCCTGCGTCGGCGTGGGCGGGATGGGTTGGAACGACCTCAACAGTTTCATCTCACATCCGCGCCTCCAGGTCGTGGCCCTGTGCGACGTGGATTCGAACAACCTGGACAAGGCGGCCAAACTTGTGCCGGGCGCGCGGCTCTACTCGGACTGGCGTGAGCTGCTTGAAAAGGAGGGCGACAAGATTGACTCGGTGAATGCGGCCGTGCCGGACCACATGCATTTCCCAATCGCCTACACCGCGATCCAAAATGGCAAACACGTCTATTGCCAGAAACCGATGTGTCATGACGTGGCGGAGGTGCGCGCCCTGACGGAAGCTGCCGTGAAGAAGGGTGTGGTGACGCAGCTCGGCACCCAGCTCGCGGCCAGCAACGGCGACCGCACCACAGCACACCTGCTCAGAACCGGAGCGATCGGGAAAGTCAAACATGCCTACCTTTGCTCGAACCGCCCCGGGGCCGTGGAAAATTACCGCCTCGTCGGCCCCAGACCGGCAGTTGGGCAGACAGCACCAGCCCACCTGAACTGGGATTTGTGGCTTGGCACGGCACCAGAGCGTCCGTTCGCGCCGGACATTTACCATCAGACGAAATGGCGCGCGTGGCTGGACTTCGGCACGGGTTGGTCGGGCGACATCGGCTGTCACATTTTTGATTCGATGTGGAAGGGGCTTGGAATGAAACCCGCACTCAGCGTGCAGGCGGAGGTCCAGGAGTCCTGGAAGAAATCCTCCGAACGGCGCGCTGACACCTGGCCGCAGGGAGATCACATCACATGGACATTCCCGGGCAATGATCTGATTGAAGGCAAGGAATTGACGGTGGAATGGTTCGACGGCGAGTTTTATCCACCCAAGGATATTCGCGCGTTGTATTCGGTGGAAGATTATCCCACGGAATCCGCGATGATGATCGGCACGGAGGGTGCGTTGCTGCATCATCACGGGCGCAGCCCGACCTTGTTGCCGGAGAAAAAGTTTGAATCCTATCCACGCCCGAAATTTGAGCCTCGCGATCACTATCATCATTTCGTGGATGCGTGTCTCGGCTTGAGCAAGACGGAATCGCACTTCGCGCAGACGGGGCCGATGACGGAAGCCATCCTGCTCGGCACGGTGGCGATTCGGACGCCAGGACAAGTCCTCGCATGGAGTCATCGCCGGATGAGATTTACGAACCACAAGGAGGCAAACCTCCTGCTCAAACG
>CAYSDO010000119.1:0-10507 GCA_964429665.1 uncultured Bifidobacterium sp. | reverse complement strand
GCAGCTAAACACTGCCTCCAACGGAGCGCGGACGGTCCCCGTCCGCAGCGGGTGAAACAGGAGAGGCGGTCGCGGATTGCGCGGCGCGACTGGGTTTGGCGGTGCGCTGCGGGCGAGGGACCGCCCGCGCTCCAGGGGCAGGAAACTCCGAGCGCACATCCAAGACCTTTTGCGCGGCGGCCTCCACGGCGGCCCGCTGTTTCTCATTCACAGTCTCCGGCCACGGGTAGTTGTTATAGACCATGCTGCCGGAGTAGCGGTAATCAGACTTCAATCGCCCACCGACTTGCCGCACCCAAGCCATGTGCATCGCAGAAGTCAGAATCCCGAAATGGAAAAGGCTGCTGGAGGCGACGACGAAGTTCGTGTTTGCAGAAACAACATCCTTCGATACAAAGCCTATCGGAATATATTTCCGCCGTTCGGAAGAAACTTCAGGGATAAGGATGTATTCGGTTTTCGGCTGGGAAATATAGAAGAACAATGTCGGTGTCTTGGCAGCTTTCTGTGTCGGAGCAGCCGTGCTTTTCAACCGGAACTCTTTAACTCGTTCGACGCGCTCCATTACTTTCGGCAACGCACGAAATTCGGCGGGATTCGCGTCAGCAAGCCAAAGACACCAACGCATGTTTCCATTGATGAATTCTTCTGAACCTGTAAAGCGGCGTAGAAACTTCTTCGCTCCGGGTTCTTCTTTCACAAACTCATCATACTCCTCGTCTGTCAGAATCAGATTGCCGTCGTCGGTTGGTTTGCTTCCACAACGCATTTCTGGAACATCTGCAATCGGCTTCGTTCGCTTGGTGACAAACGCATCCGAGCCGGGCGTGAGATACGGACTGATATTGGGCGCGGTGGTGACGGAAACCTTCTCACCTTCGTAGTCGTAGATGCGCTTGTTGGTTGTTTCAAACGCGCCAAAACCAATGATTACAACATGAACGTGCGCTTTGCCGCGCGCTTCGCTTTGCCACTCAAACGTGCGGTGGGCGAAGTGAATCTTGATTTTGAATTGACCAAACAGGAGTCTCCAAATGATTGGGACTTGTTCGCCTTGGGTGATGGAGTTTGTGGAGACAAAGCCAACCCTAAGTTGTGTACCTTGGATATATTCCGCCGCGCGGTAGAACCACGCGGTGACGTAATCAATGTCGCCCGTGTTCTTGAAATCACGGAAGACGTGAACCAAGTCAGCGCGCTGATCTTTGTTCTGATAATGCTTCCCGATGAACGGCGGGTTGCCGAGGACATAGCTGCATTGGGCGGGCGGGAGAAATTCTTTCCAATCCGTCCGCAGCGCGTTGCCGCAGTGGATGTGCGGGGATTTCTTGAGCGGCAACCGGGGATACCAGCCGCCAAACGCATCGGAGAGGCGCATGTTCATCTGGTGATCCATCAGCCACAGCGCCACCTCCGCAATGCGCGCGGGCCATTCGCTGATCTCGATGCCGTAGAATTGATGCACGTCCACCCGCGCCAGATTGCGCACGTCGAGTTCCTGCTCCTTGGTTTTGTAAAGTTCCAGTAACACTTCGGTCTCCAGCGCGCGAAGTTCGCGGTAGGTGATGACAAGGAAATTACCGCAGCCGCACGCGGGGTCGAGGAAGTTGAGCGCACTGATGCGGTCGTGAAAGTCTTGCAAGCGTTTGGTGCGTCCGGTGGAGCGGTCGGCTTTGCGGGTGTCGAGTTCGGTGCGGAGGTCGTCGAGGAACAGGGAGCGGATGACTTTGAGGATGTCGCGCTCGCTGGTGTAGTGCCCGCCGATCTGACGACGTTCCTTGGGCTCCATCACGGCCTGAAAGAGCGAACCGAAGATGGCGGGCGAAATGCGCGACCAGTCGAAGCGGGTGCAGGCGAGCAGCGCGTTGCGCATGTCGCGGTTGAATTCGGCAAAGCCAAGCTGCTCGGAAAAGAGCGCGCCGTTGACGTAGGGGAATTGCTGGAGTTCTTCGTCGAGCCGTGACTGACGCTTTTCCACCGGGGTATCGAGCACTGAGAACAAGAGTGCCAAGCGCGCTCCGAGATCGCTGCCGTCCTCGGCGGTG
Organism: uncultured Bifidobacterium sp.; assembly: GCA_964429665.1. Classification (GTDB taxonomy): domain Bacteria; phylum Verrucomicrobiota; class Verrucomicrobiia; order Limisphaerales; family JADLHS01; genus JADLHS01. Next base: position 8,462 of record CAYSDO010000119.1, on the reverse strand, counting down.
CGGTTCTCGATGTAGAGGCGGAAGGCTTCGCGCTGGAACAGGCCGGTGTCCTCGGCGAACAGGCAGAACAGGACGCGCACGAGGAATTGTTCGAGGTTGTGCCCGGCGTAACCGCCGGCTTCGAGGGCGTCATGAAGTTCACCGAGCATCTCGGTGGCTTCGATGTTGATGGGGTCTTGTTCCTCGAACTTGTGCTGCTTGTAACCGGGGATGAATGCGAAGTCGTGGATGTGCAGGTGGAACTGCGCGAGCAGGAAAGTGCGGCGTGTGTCTTCCTCCAGATCGTAAAGCACAATGTTGGCGAAATCGGAAACAACGACGTATCGGGGGATTTCCTTGTGACGGCCTTCCGCCGCCATCGCCTGGATGTAATCGAACGCCTGCGTCTTGGCTTTGCCGAGGTCTTCGCCCGCGCTCTTGTGTTCGACGAGCAGCACGCCTTTCCAGAGGAGATCAATCTTGCCGAAGTTGCCGGAGGTTTTCAGGACGGGGACTTCAAAACTGGCGACGGTCTTGCGGGGCAGCCCGAACACGCCGAAGAAGTCGTTCCAGAAGGTCTGTTTGTCCGCGCTCTCGCTGGTGTAGTGCTTGGCTTCCTTGGCGAAGCGGATGGCATTGTGACGAATTTCATTCCAACTGAGCGGCATGGCGGGAGGCTAGGCAAAGTGTCCGGTGTGGTCAACGCGGCGCTTCACGGGCAAGCCCGCGTAAACTTTTTGTCCTGTTGAAACATCCGCACTCCAAATTGCAGATCGCCGTCATGGCTTCTGCGTGTTTGAGTCACTCGTCTGTTTCGCCTGCTTGATGACGAAGTCCACCAGATCCTGGCACTGGAAAAATCCTTCCCACATGTTGTGTCCCTGGCCGGCTGGGATGATGAGTTGCATTTTTCCGCCGAGCGCTTCAAAGCGTTTTTTCATTTCACCTGAATTCGTTTCGAGCGGCACGGTCTTGTCAATGTCTCCATGGATGGCGAAAAGAGGAACGCCGGCCTTGGCCAGCGCGGCGAGGCGGTCAATGGGATTGTGCTCGGTGAGGTGTGCTGAAAGTTCATCGGAAGTCATGTGGTAAGCGCCGCACGCATTGGCGATGCCGGGGTAGCTGGCGATGTTGCACACCGGATAAATGCCCGCGAACCCGGCAACTTTATCTGCATTCTCGGCGGCCCAGGAGAGAGTCATCAAACCACCGCGGCTGCGTCCAAGCATTACGGCCTTTGGCGCGAATCTACGGTGCCGGGTGAGTTCGTTGTGCAAGGCAGAGTAAAGCCTGCGTCCGTCCGGACTGCCGTAGGATTCGCCCACATCAATGCCTGCAATGGCAATCCCGGCCTGGGTAAAGCTTTCGAACATCCATTTCTCCTCGTTGCCGGGCAGACCTGGCAGAGTTGGCGCGTACCAGACCCACGGGATCAGGTTATTGGTGGCTTTGGTTTGAGGAAGAATAACGAAGGCAGTCCGGCTTTGAACGATGAAGGCCTCGCCCGGCATTGGCAGGGTTTTTGTTGGTGTATCAGCCGCGTGCAGGGTGGGAGGTGCGAGCAGGAGAAAGGCGACATGAACGAGTGAAAAGATTTTCATGAGGAGCAGTTTTGGTTCTGAGTGTAGAGGTACAAAAAACCGGGTCAATCAGCCAGGGGATGGCCGAGAGACCCGGGGAATTTCGATTAGTTCAAGAGCAGGGCTATGTAGCAGTTCATCGCAGACCAGAACTAATGATCCACGCTGAAATTGTAAAAATCTTCAAAGAACATGTCACCCGAACCGCGAACACATTTCCCAAACGCAACGCCCTTGTGTTAGTTCAGACTTGGTTTGAGCAGAATTGTTCAAACAATTTTTATCGTTTCAGAAGGTTTCAGTTGCGATCAAAACTCCTCACAGCCGCTTGATCCAGATGTTGCGATATTGGACGGGGTTGCCGTGGTCTTGCAACATAAGTGCCGCAGGCACGCCTTCCTTGTCGTCCAATCCGCCTGGTGTCGGGTGTGGGAGGTTGTAATTGTCATGAATTGTCACTCCATTGTGTAGAACCGTGACCCGGGCATTGCTGGTTTTCTTGCCATTGGCATCCAATTTGGCCGAGTGGAAGGTGATGTCATAGGTTTGCCATTGAAGCGGCGGAGCGCACATGTTCACAGCCGGACGACAAATTTGGTAGAAACCGCCGCATTCGTTATCCAGTCCTTCCAAACCGTAGCTGTCCAGCACTTGCGTCTCGTAACGGCCCTGCAAATACACACCGCTGTTGCCACGCGCCTGGCCGAAGTCGCGCGGCATGTAGGGCAGGCGGAACTCCAGATGCAGTTGATGATCGCCAAATTTCTCCTTCGTCACGAGGTCGCCACCCTTAACGACTTCCATTGCACCGTCAGGAAGTATTTTCCATCCCGACGGCTTTCCGTCGCGGGTTTGCCATTGATCCAGATTCTTCCCATCAAACAATACAACCGCACCTTCTGGCGGTCGTTTGCCCAGCTCGGTGGAAATACGCTGGGTCTTCTTGATATCGAACTGGCCTTTCAAGAGTCCTGTTATCGTGCCTTGCACTGAGTTGTCCGAGAGTTTTCCCGACCAGACCGACGCCGAGAAGAACACGCCTTTGTCGGTTGTTTCAACGACGTGGCTGGCATCCAGCGGGATGTCATCCATGAATCGGAACAGGCCATCACGAATCTCACCACGCAACCGGTGGAGGTAAGGGCCGCGTTTGCTGAAATCACCCACGAAGCGCGCCTCGTAACGGCCTTTGTCCAGCGGAATCATGTAAACGGAAACCGGCTCCTTCTGGCCGCCAATGGAGACGCTGCCTTGCCAATCTCCCATTAGAGGATCAGAAGGAGTATCAGCGGCAAAAACATGAAGCGGTATTACCGCTGTTACGATCAAAAGAGATTTGAGTTTCATGGTAGTTGAGTTCTTGGTTTTTGGTTGAGTTATACAGATGGGTTTATTTTGTTGGAATTGAGGACGCGCCTGCTGGAGCTTTGTTTGTCGAGAACGTGATGAAAGGGAAGCATTCGGGTATGTGTGAATCCCAGACGCCATGCTTGCTCCACACCCAGCCGCCGGAATCTTTGGCAGGAGGAGCTTCCTTGTAGCTGTTGAAGCGCGAGAAATCCATGCGCCAGACATCGCCTTCCTGGGGTGGCAGCGCCCGATTATCGGCCCTGGCCAGCCATTCCAGGCCTTTCCATGGAAACGCCAGTTCAACAGTCCAGCCGCGATCACGGTCGTCATCCTTGTTCACGGTCCCGTCAATGGCCACCGCGGTTTTCATTCCAGGAAAACTCCAGTGGAAATTGCCGAGCCGGCCTCCACGCGGATGCGTGGTGAAACCCACGCCATTGAAACCCGCAAGTTTTTTGCGCTCGAACTCTGGCGCGTTCGCGAAGCCGCCAGACTCGTAGGCATCGTTCCAAATGAAGAAGACTTCATAAACGGTGTTGAACGCGTTGATTTCAAATTCGTAGTAGGCATCGCGGCCCGCGATGAAAAACTCCACATCGTTGTCGTAATAGATAGGATCGTTGTGGTTTGTAAACTTCGCGTGGACGAACGGCTCTTCGACGCGGTAGGCAACGTAGAGATTCAACTCGTCCCAAGCCACGCAGGCGCGGGTGTCGTGGATGGAGCGTCCGGCGGTGAGGATGTCGTGAAAGCGCGGCGACCACGGCGCGTTAGTCCAGAATGGCTCCTTGAGGTGGCCGTCAATTGTGATCGGCTCACTGACGCGGTAAGCGGTGTAATGGGCGACCTCATTCTCCGGACAAGGAAATTTGGATCGCTGGCCCGTTGCCTTGGTTGTCTCTTCTGCGCTGTTACAAAACGTGAACGCCATGCTCATCGCAAAAAAAAGAGCGACACGGTCGAAAAGCGTGCGACCTGGTCGTTGGTCCGGTTGCAGGACTTGATTCATCGGAGGATGGGATAATGAAGCATGAGCCAAGCTGCAACATTCCTTTTGCGACCGCCGAGGGAAACATGACGCAGGCATTGTGACTCAGAAAGCTTCTGGCCAGGCTTTGCGAACGGTGTTCACTATGGCTTGGCAGTGAGTTCCAAGATTCGACCCGGCAACGCGTACGATCCTTTTCGATCCGTAGCTCGCGAATACTCAAGGATGTAAACTTTGCCTTTGCCACTGACGTGGACATCAATCGGCCGGCCGAGTGGTGCGAGGAACGTGTGAACCTCAGCCTCGTATTTTCCTTCCGCGTTCTTGCGGAGCTTGATTCGGAGAATGTCGTAACCTGAACTTTCCTTCACTGAACCGATGAAATTCCCGAACCGCGCCAGGAGAAAGTTGCCGCGAAAGCTCTCCGGAAAATCATCGCCCAAGTACGCTATGCCGGCCGGAACGGAATGGGGATCAAACGTGTAAATTGGTTTCCCTTCAAAGCCGCCGTCGGGGCCGATGTTCGGAATCGGTGGTGTGAATTCCAGTCCGGCTGGCGCGTCCGGAGTATGCACGTAGGCTTTCTTCTTCCAGTTGGCGAAGGTGTAGGGGAAGCCATAGTGCCTGCCGCGTTCGATCAAGTTGAGTTCTTCTTCGGGATCAGCGTCCGGCCCGTTCTCGGTTGCAAACATTTCGCCTTTGTCGTTCCAACAAAATCCATAGGCGTTGCGAATGCCGCGTGCAAATATATCAATCGGCGGGTTTTCCACGGTAGGATCAAGCCGCCAGATGCAGGCGGTGATGGGCGTTTCGCCGCCACCGTACCAGGTCGAGTCCGTCCCGGTTTGTCCGCCGTCGGTGCGCGCGCCGTTGCCCACGTAGAGAAATCCGTCCGGCCCAAATGCAATTTGCTCGGCGGCGTGAATGTAGGCCGGGCTGCCCGGGTAATTTGTGGTGAACCATGGCTTTGGGTCCACGGGGTCACCACTTTCAGAGAATGCCGTGGTGCGGTAAATCGTCACGTGATTCTGCACGGGAGGTTTGGAGATGTCCTGCTGGTTGCCGACGATGTAGAGCCGTTTCTCCTTGTCCATCGCCATGCCGACGGTCTTGAACGTGAGGCCGCCAACATCTTTGCCGCGCAGGATCAGATAGTTTTTCGGCCACAACACCTGGCGGGTCTGCCCAGCTTCGGTCTCTACGCGGAAGACTTCGCCATTCTCCGTCAGCATGTAGAGGATTTTTCCGGTGCCGTCGCTGGTGAGACGGACGCCGCGTGCCGGCGTGCGTACGAGTTCACGCACCGTGAAGCCTTCCGCTGGCGCAGGCACGGGTGGATAGGCGCAGGCTTGTTGCAATTTCTCGAATGTCGGAAAGGCGCTGCGGGAACGGACTGTCTTCACCTGCGCAGCGGAGATTCCGCCGCCGGGATTGCCCCAGCTGTTCAGAATGTAGGTCAACACGTCGGCGACATCTTCGTCGGTCAAGAGCTGCGGCGGCATGGCGCTGTTGTATTTCTTTCCGAGCACGACGATTTCACCCGAAAGGCCTTCGGCCAGTGCCTTGATCGCCCTCTCCAGATTGCCGGTAAGGAAATCGGATTTGGCCAGCGGCGGAGTCGCTCCCGGGATTCCCGCACCGTTGAACTGGTGGCAAACGAAGCACGTCTTGATGAACAAATCCCGACCACGTTCGGCACGTGGCTCCAACTCAGCGGCAGTGATCGGTTGAGCCGTCACTTCCGCAACCGCCGTCGGTGGCGGGGTACCCGGCGATGAAACGATTGGAGGTGCCGCGCGCGACACCAAAACCAAAAGCTGCGTCAGCACGAGCAGGCCGGTTCGGGCGAAAGCCGGCATCCCGGAAAACAAATGTTTAATCAGTCCCATATTCGTTTTAAAAAGTTGATGAAGTTTCCGTTCATTACCGCCCCCACATCCGTCATCTTGTAGCCGCGTGCGGTGAGAATGTGGGAAAGTTTTGCAAGATCAGCGATGGTGTTTAGGTCTGCGGGTGTCTGTTCACAGCCGAATGCGCCGTCCAAATCAGAGCCTATTCCAGCGTGGCGTGCGTGGCCTGCGATCTGACAGATGCGGTCAATGTGATCCACAACCCGTTCAAGCGAGAGGTTCGCTGATTGCGGTGTGGTTTTCCCACGCACCCAACCGGGCACAAGCATCCATGCGTCCAAAGCAGTGCCAATCACCGCACCTCGGGCGATGAGTGCCTTGATTTGTTCGTCGCTGAATTGCCGCATGTGCGGCACGAGCGCGCGACAGTTTTGGTGGCTCGCCCACACTGGGCCTTGAAAAATATCCAGCGCTTCCCAGAAACATTCGTCGCAAAGATGCGTCACATCGAGAATGAATCCCAGTCGATCCATTTCCTTAACGAGTTCGCGGCCTTTGGCGTTGAACCCGCCGCTCGCATCTGTGCCGTTGGCATAGACTCCCGGCCCGTAGTGTGCGGGTCCTATCGCGCGCAACCCCTGCTCCCGCATCCGGGCCAGATGGTTGAGCGACAAAATGGAATCCGCCCCTTCGAGACTCAGGACGTAACCGATCGGGATGTGTTTTTCTGCGCTTGATGAATTCCAGAGTGCCAGATGTTTTTCCAAACCTGGTGCGTCCCGGATTTGCACCATCTCACCCGCTTCTTCCATTGCGCGATACCACGCGAGCTGACCCTGCGTCTGTGCCCACGCCTGCTGCTGTGAACGCCAGCCGGCCACGGGACTATAGGCGTTGTGCTCGACGCGCGCGATGAGCGTCGCAACACAGAGACCAACGCCGCCACGCCGCATCTCTGGTAGCGACACCGTACCGTTCGCGCGATCTGGCTTGTCCTTCTTGCCAGCTTCACTGTTGCGAATCGAGTCCAGCGGGCGCGTCAAGTCACGATTCCACTCCAGTGCGTTCATCGCGAGATCGAGATGAGCATCGAAGATGAGCGGGCGAGTTTTCATTTCAGACAAATTGCGCGATCAGCATCACCAGCCCTAGAGCAACCAGGCCGATGGTGGTTTCCAAAACCGTCCAAGTCTTCAAGGTCTGCGGCACGGTGAGGTTGAAGCTTTCCTTTACGAACCAGAATCCTGCGTCATTGACATGCGAACAAAACAAAGAGCCCGCCCCCATCGCCAACACGAGCAATTCGCGATTGATGTTTGAGTTAGCCGCCACGGGTGCGATGATGGCCGACGCCATTGTGATGGCGACCGTGGCCGATCCCACGGCCACACGAACGGACGCGGCGACAATCCATCCCAGCAGGAACAACGAAACGTTCGCATGCTCCACGATGTCTGCGATGGCCGCGCCGGTGCCGCCACGCTTCAGCATCTCGGTGAAGCCACCACCTGCGCCAACCGTCAACAGGATGCCCGCTGCCGGGCCGACGCAGTCTTCGAGGAATTTCAAGATCTGAGGGCCTGAAAAGCCTCGGGCGTAACCGAATGAATAGATTGAAAACAACACCGCTGCAAACATCGCAATTGCCGGGCCGCCGATGAAGGCGGCGTATTGGCGCAGGGGATGGTCCTTCGGTAGCGCAAGTTCGGAAAACGTCGTTACCAGCATCAGCAGCACGGGTAGCAATGCGGTGAAAAGCGTCAGTCCGAATCCCGGCAGGCGGTGCGGTGTCGGCCCTGTGGATTTGCGTTCACTGAACAGGCCGGGCTCAACCTTGAGCCGCGACGAAATCAGTTTCGCAAAAACCGGCCCGGCCAGGATTGCCGTCGGGATCCCGATGATGAAGCCGTAGAGAATCGTTTTGCCGACATCGGCGTTGAGTTGAGCGATGGCGAGCATCGGCCCGGGATGCGGCGGAAGAAATCCTTGCGACACGGAAAGTCCGGCCACGAGCGGAATGCCGAGCAGCAGCAGCGGGACTTTCGATTCGCGCGCCACGGCGTAAACCAGTGGAATCAGCAGCATGAGTCCCACGCCGAACAGCACGGGAATTCCAACAATCAATGCCACCGCCAGCATCGCCCACGGCAGCCGGTTTTCGCCGAACCAGCGGATGAAAGATTGCGCCAAGACGTGTGCGCCACCGGATTCAGCAAGCATTTTGCCGAGCATGATGCCCAGGCCCACGATGATTCCTAGATTGCCGAGCGTCTTGCCCACGCCTTCCTGAAATGTTCCGGCTATGTCCGGCAGTTTCATTCCGGAGAAAATTCCGATGGCAATGGACACGAGCATGAGCCCGAGAAACGGATGTAGTTTGAACCGTGCAATCAACGCCACAAGCACTACGATGGAGCAAAGCGTGAACAGGAGCAGGCTGGTGTTGTGGCTCATGGATGTTCAGATGGTGATGCGTCGTTCGCGAGCCGTGACGCGCCATCGTTCAGTGGCGCGGCCATTGCAGATCACCACGGCCTCGGAATGCAGAGCTACCGTTGGGCAGATGTGGCGGGGCACGCCATAGAGACAATCGCCCACGACAAACTCCCCTGCGCGTGGCGATTCGACGACGAGATGTTCCTCGCTGTGACTGGTGGCGGTGGCGTCCGGCAGATCAAGGAACTTTACACGCGGCGGCGGATTCTCGGCTGCGAT